>NZ_LZLE01000338.1 GCF_001673155.1 Mycobacterium sp. 1423905.2
GGCCGACACCGCCTCCCGCGCATCGCCTAGCTGGTGCACCTTGCTCGACTCACCGGGCTCTGGTTTGGCGGTCGCGGGCCGGATGTCGGCCATCCTGCGCATCCAGCGACGACCCGGCTCCTCGACGAAGTGATACAGCAACACCGAGCCGGCCACCGCGATCGCCAGCAGCGCGAAGATGTTCCACTTCCACGGGTTGTCCTCCGGTGTCAGCTCGAACTGCAACACCGCCCAGCCCCACGCGGTGTGCACCAGCTCATGCACCATGTACAGGCAGAACGAGATCTGTCCGCCGAACACCATGACCCGGGTGGACAGCAGTCTGGGCAGGCTGCCCACGCCGATGGCCAGCGTGATCACCAGCGGCACGAACAAGATGTCGACCACACCGCCGCTGTCGACGACTCCGCTGATCGGGTGCGCGTCGAGCAGATACAAGACCCCAACCATCGCGGCGATCAGGACGACGGACAGGTATCCGGCGACCCGGCGGGTGCGGTCGGTGGGCCGCAGTCGGCGCACCGCGGCACAGGCCAACGCGCCGGCGGCGAACTGCGTCACGATCCTTGGCAGCCAGCTCCACGGCGTGTAGAACTGGCCGCTGGCCAGCAGCAGCACCACCGGCGGCAGTGACGCCGCGACGGCCAGCCACATCAGGCTGCGGGCCCGGGTGGCGTGCTTCATGCGATAGATCACCAACACCAGCGCGCCGAACAGCAGGTAAGCCAGCCATTCCGCGCTGATCGACCACGCCGGGCCGTCCCAACTGGTCCCGTCGAAGAACGGCTCGAACCACAACTGCACCAGCACGATCTGGCGCAGGTAGCTGATCGCGGTGAGCTGCCCGGCCTCCGGGGACGGTATGTGACCGACGTGCAGGGTGAAGATCACCCACAGGGCGGCCAGGTGCAGGGTGACCAGGTAGACCGGCCATACCCGCGCCAGCCGCAGCCAGAGGAAGTGCAGGGTTGCGCGCGTCGAGAAGGACCGGCCCATCCTTTCCAAGTAATTCCAGGTCAGCACGAACCCGCTGAGGATGAAGAACAGGTCGACGCCTTGGGCCCCGCAGTTGAGCACCGGGGCCAGATTGTCGCGGAAGTCCGGCGACGCGTCGGCAATCATCGGGCGGAAGTGGAACAGCACCACCCACACCGCGGCGATGATGCGCAGGCCTGTCAGGGCCTTGATTTCTCCGCTGCGCACGATGCTCTCTCGCCCAAAACTCTGCTGTGTCGTTCGCTTGCCAAATTCGGCTGACCGGGCGACTGATTCGTATCGCAGGCCATCCCCCAGCTCCGCGACAAGCAACCGGCAGCCATCGCAGCCTAGCAGCGCGACGGCGTGCGACGAAGTAACCGTGGCCGTGCCGAACACCGGTGAAGTTGCTGTGAATCACCCTGAATTCGGGCCAAAAAGCTTCTTAGCAAAGAGTTAGACGCGGCTCTCGGTCTCCTTAAGCTTTGCGGGTTAGCTAAGAGCACAGAGGTTGGTCGGCGTGGCGGCCTCCGCAATGCCATGGGGAATGGGGACTGCTGATGACTACCGCTATCAACAATGGCGCCGTCGAGTGTGGTGGCGCTCAGGTGCGGGCGTACTGCCACCACGTGGCGACGGTGGTGACCATCCGAGGCGAGATCGACGCCGTCAACGTCGATCGGCTCGCTGATTACGTCGGGCACTTCATCAGCGAAAAGGATCGCGTCGTGCTCGACCTGAGCGACGTCACGCAGTTCTCGACGGCTGGGACGTCGCTGCTCTACGCCGTCGACGACGAGTGCAGCGCGGCCGGGGCGGAATGGACACTGGTGCCCAGCGCAGCCGTGATCGATCAGCTCAGCGGGGGAAAGGACTGGGCCCTGCTGCCGATCGCCCGTTCGGTGCACGAGGCGTTGCGCAGCTTGACCGACGCGATCGCCCGCCGCCGTCGTTGCATGCTGACGCTGATCAAGAAGACGGCTTAGCGCGGCGCAACCTGGCCACCGCCACCACGGCCAGCACCCCGGCCACCGTGGCCAGGAACAGTGTCAGTACCAACAAGTCAGGGTGAAACACGACCGAATGCGTGGCGGGCTGCCCTTCGGCGACCGGCGCGACGGCCACCGTGGTGCGGGTATGCGCCCAACTGACCGCGGCAGCGACCAGAACCCCGGCGGCCACCACGAGTTCCACCACACTGCGGGAACGACCGATCACCACCGTGACTCGTTGTCGTCGTCGCGGTCGTCGTCGATTTGCACTGGCGCTACCCGTTCCTGCACCAGGGGGGTCAGCGCAGCGCGCAAGTGGCGATGGCGCCGCGCCCAGGCCTGGGCGGTGCGGCCTCCGGTGAGCTTCAAACCGATGCCGGTTCGCCCGCGCGGTACACCGTTGAGTTCGCCGAGGGTGCGCGCGGTTTGCCATTTCTGTAACGGCTTGTCGGACTTCACCGAGTTCTCCGGTTCGGGATAAACGCGGACGATCTCGGACACCAGGATGGTTTCGGTGCCCTGACGCAAGGCCATGTCGGTCAGCTCGACCGAGGTGTGGATGCGTGCCGCCATGACCTGTATCCCGAGGAAGATGGACACCAGTATCAGGAACAACACCGGGATGAGCAGCCCCACGCTGGCGCCGCCGGACTTCTGCAGGAAGACCATGGTGAGCGCACCGAGCGGGCCGGCCAGCAGCCAATACCAGCTGGCGCCCGACTCGTAGAACAACGGCTTGGGATCGGTGTCCTCCGCTGATGTCATGTCCGCCTCACCCTGGTTCTCGTCACCCGCGTCCGTCATGTCAGCCAGCCGGCCGCTTCGGCCGCCCAATATGTGAGCACGATATCGGCACCGGCGCGGCGAATGCTGGTCAATGACTCCAATGCCGCCGCGCGTTCGTCGATCCAATTGTTCGCGGCCGCAGCGCGAATCATCGCGTATTCCCCCGACACCTGATAGGCCGCCACCGGCACCGGCGATACGTCGGCCGCGGCGGCCAGCACGTCCAAATAGCCCAGTGCGGGTTTGACCATGACGATGTCGGCGCCCTCGTCGAGGTCGAGTCGCACCTCGCGCAACGCCTCCCGGGCGTTGCCCGGCTCCTGCTGATAGGTGCGCCGATCACCGGACAGACTCGAACACACCGCTTCGCGGAACGGCCCGTAGAACGCCGAGGCGAATTTCGCGGCGTAGGCCAAGATCACTACATCGGTGAAGCCGGCGGCGTCCAGTCCGTCGCGGATGGCCGCCACCTGACCGTCCATCATCCCACTCGGACCGACCACACGAGCACCCGAATCCGCCTGCGCCACAGCCATTTCCACATATCGGGCCAGGGTGGCATCGTTGTCCACCCGGCCGCGGGCGTCCAGAACGCCACAATGCCCGTGGTCGGTGAACTCGTCCAGGCAGGTGTCGGCCATCAGCACGGTGGCATCGCCGAGGTCTTTGGCCAAATCGCGCAGCGCGAGGTTGAGGATGCCGTCGCGGTCGGTGCCCGCCGAGCCCACACGGTCCTTGTCCTCCTCGCGCGGCACACCGAAGAGCATCAGCCCGCCCACCCCGGCGGCGACGGCGTCGGCGGCTGCGCGGCGCAGCGACTCCCGGGTGTGTTGCAGCACGCCGGGCATGGACGCGATCGGCCGCGGTTCGTCGATGCCGTCGGCGACGAACATCGGCAGCACCAGGTGTCGCGGCTCCACGGAGGTCTGCGCCACCAGGCGCCGCACGGCCGGGGTGGAGCGCAACCGGCGCGGACGCTGCCGCGGGTACGCGCTGCTTCCCGGCCGCGGCACTAGCGCCTGCGGCTCTTCTTGCGCGGCGGGGGCAGCGCGCCCTCGGCGCGCAGCCGGGCGGCGTGCTCGGCCAGCGCGTCAACCAGCGGGCCGACCGCGGCGGTGTCGGGCTGAACATCCACCCGCAAGCCGAACTCCGCGGCGGTCTCGGCCGTCTTCGGGCCGATGCAGGCGATGATGGTCCGCGCGTGCGGCTTACCCGCGATGCCGACCAGGTTGCGCACCGTCGAACTCGACGTAAAGCACACCGCGTCGAATCCGCCCGTCTTGATCATTTCGCGGGTAGCCGCCGGCGGTGGGGCCGCCCGCACGGTCCGGTAGGCGGTGACGTCCTCGATCTCCCAGCCGCGCTCACGCAGGCCCTCGGCCAACGTCTCGGTGGCAATGTCGGCCCGCGGCAACAAGACTCGGTTCACCGGGTCGAAAATGCTGTCGTAGGGCGGGAATTCGTCGAGCAGGCCCAACGAGGACTGTTCCCCGGCGGGCACCAACTCCGGACTGATGCCGAACGCGCGGACTCGGTCGGCC
The DNA here is from genome assembly GCF_001673155.1 of Mycobacterium sp. 1423905.2. Classification (GTDB taxonomy): domain Bacteria; phylum Actinomycetota; class Actinomycetes; order Mycobacteriales; family Mycobacteriaceae; genus Mycobacterium. Next base: position 4,295 of record NZ_LZLE01000338.1, read on the forward strand.
GTGGACTCGCCGACGCAGGCGATCTTGACGCCGGAGAACGCGCGGGCATCCAGGCCGAACTCGCCGAACTTCTCCCACACGGCGCGTACCGCGTTGGTGGAGGTGAACACCACCCACTGGAAGCGGCCGTCGACCAAACCCTTGACGGCCCGTTCCATCTGGGCGGGGCTGCGCGGCGGCTCGACGGCGATGGTCGGCACCTCGATGGGCAGCGCGCCGTAGGAGGTCAGCCGCTCGCTCATCTCACCGGCTTGGTCCTTGGTGCGGGGCACCAACACCGTCCAGCCGTACAGCGCCCGGCTTTCCCACCAGTTCAGCTTCGCCCGGCTGGCCACGGTCTTGCCGATGGTCACCACCAGGGGCCCGGTCAGCGGGCCCGCCGGGTCGTTGCCGCACAGCACTGCGGGGTCGGTCAGGCCCTGCAGCGTGGTTTCCACCGAACGCTGCTGGCAGGTGGTGCCCTGCGCGGTGACCACACAGGGGGTGGCCTCGGCCAACTCGTGCTCGATCAGAGTGCGCGCGGCGTCGGGCAGGTGCGATGCGGTGGCCTGCAGGATCAGCGGTCCCGGCGCGGCGGCCAGCGCCTCCCAGTCCACCTCACCGCGCACGTCGGCCACGGTGTGCGACGAGCCCAGCGGCAGCCCGGCGTAGGTCGGAACCGCACCGGTGGCGGCCAGTCCGGGCACGATCTCGAGGTGCAGGTGGGCGCGGGCAACGGCGTTGACCTCGGTGATCACCGCATCCACCGTGAGCGGATCGCCGGACACCAGGCGCACCACGTCGGCACCCCCGCGGGCCTCGGCGGTCAGGGTCTTGGCGACCTCGGTGGGATCACCGAGCGCCGGACGGATGTCGGGTCCGGCGGGCATGACCGTCGGGGTCGCAGGCGTGTCCGTCTCGGCGGTCCCGTCCGCGCCGGCGGGCGGGTCGGCAGGCACTGGTCCCGACACCGGCGGCAGGTCCTTGCCGATCAGCGCCAGCACCTGCTCGGGCACATCGGGGTCGGTGAACACCAAGGCCGCGTTGGCCAGGACCGTGGCGGCCCGCGTGGTCAACAGGCCTGGGTCGCCGGGACCGGAACCCACGAAGGTGATGCGGCCCGGTCTCGGCTTACGGCCTCGCGTCGTCATTGTCGCTCCCACGTAATCGTTCTCAACTTCCTCGCGCGGGGTCTTCCCGCGCTCCCCTCATCAGCTCCCGAGCGCCCAGCTCGAACAGCTCCGCGGCGACCGAGAGGCCAAGCTCCCGGGCCCGCTCCGGAGCTCCGATGCCGGATGCGCGGATCACGTCGGACCCATCCAGCGCCGCCACACAGCCGCGCAGCGACAGCTCCTCGAAGACGTGGCCGTCGTCATCGATCGACTCGACCACTTCGGCGATCGCGCCCACCGGTGCCGAACAGCCGGCCTCCAGTTCGGCGAGCAAGGCTCGTTCCGCGGTGACCGCTGCGCGTGTGTCGGCGTCGTCCAACTCCGCCAACACTGCCGCCAACCGGCTGTCGCCGGCGCGGCATTCGACCGCGAGCGCGCCCTGAGCCGGCGCTGGCAACATCTGCACCGGCTCGAGCGTCTCGGTGACGTCGTCGAGACGGCCCAGTCGGGCCAGACCGGCCCGGGCCACCACGATGGCGTCGAGATCACCACTGCTTACCCTGTTCAACCTGGTATCTAGGTTGCCTCGTAGGGGGCGGATTTCCAAACCGAGACCCAGTGCTCTAAGCTGTGCGGCCCGCCGCGGGGACGACGTTCCGACCAGCGAACCAGCCGGCAACTCCCCCAGCACCAGCCCGTCGCGGGCGACCACGGCGTCGCGCGGGTCGTTGCGCGGTGGAATCGCCGCGATGGTGAATCGGGGGTCCTCGGCGGTCGGCAAATCTTTGTGCGAGTGCACCGCGGCGTCGACCCGGCCGTCGTTGATGGCTTCCCGGATCGCCGTCGTGAAGGCGCCGACGCCCAAGGTGGCGATCGGCGCGGACGATCGGTCGCCCGCGGTGCTGATGGTCACCAACTCCGCGGCATGGCCGTTGGCGATCAGGGCGTCTCGGACGGTGGCAGCCTGGGTGGTGGCCAGCAAACTCCCCCGAGTGCCGATTCGGATAACGTCGGTCAAGCGGCTACTCGGTGGATTGCGGTGGCGTGCCGGCGTCGAATCCCGTTGCTACAGCGGGCAATTCGCCCGCGGTGGCAACGGCGTCGACGGCGGTCTGGTCTAGTTCGAAGAGCTCGCGCAGGGCCTCGGCGTAGCTGTCGCCGCCGGGCGCGCTGGCCAGCTGCTTGATGCGCACGGTGGGCGCGTGCAACAGCTTGTCCACGACTCGACGCACGGTTCGAGCGACCTCTTCACGCTCGGCGATCTGCAACCCGGGCAGCCGGTTGTCCAGGCGCAACAACTCGGCCTCGACGACGTCGGCGGCGCGCTGGCGCAGCGCGGTCACCGTGGGGGTGACTTCGGCCATTCGCTGGCCGGCCAGGTAGCTGGCGACTTCGGCGGCGACGATGTGGCGCGCGGCGTCGACGTCGGAGGCCGCGGCGTGCGCCGCCGGCTCGTGTTGGATGCGGTCGACGTCGACCACCCAGACCCCGGGCAGTCCGGCCACTGCTGGGTCGACGTCTCGCGGCATGCCCAAGTCGCAGATGACCAGGGTCTCGGACTCGTCGCGGTGCGCGGCGGCCAGCGCGTGGTGCACGTCGGCCAGCGACACCACCGGGCTTACCGCCCCGGTACAGCTGACCACCACGTCGGCGTCGGCCAATGCATCGGAGAGCCGGTCCAGGGCCATGGCCTCGGCTTGCACACCGGACTCGCGCAACTTGCGCGTCAAACGCTGGGCGCGGGGCAGCGACCGGTTGAGCACCCGGATGTGTCCGATGCCGGCCCGGGTCAGGTGGGCGGCCGACAGGGCTCCCATCGCGCCGGCGCCGACGACCACGGCGGTTTTCCCGGTCAGCCCGCCCAGTCGCCGGTCGGCCATGCCGAGCGCGACGGAGACCACGGAGGCTCCCGCGGCGTCGATGGCGGTTTCGGAGTGGACGCGCTTGCCGACCGACAGCGCCCGCTGGGCCAACTCGTGCAAGACCCGGCCGACGGTGCGGTTGGCCTCGGCGGTGGCGTAGGCACGGCGGACCTGGCCGAGCACCTGGTGCTCGCCGACCACCGCAGAATCCAGGCCGCTCGCGACGGCGAACAGGTGCTCGACAGCCGCCTCGCTATACCGAACGTAGGCGAACTTGGTGAGGTCGCCCATGGTCATGCCGGAGTATTCGGATAAGGCTTGGCCGACGACCGCCAACCCGCCGTGGAAGGCCTCGACCACGGCGTAGACCTCCACCCGGTTGCACGTCGACAGCACCATGGCCTCGGTCACCAGCGGCGACTGCAACACCCGGTCGACGATCTTGACTCGATCGGACTCGTCGATGCTCAGCTGTTCCAGGACCGAAACCGGCGCGCTCCGGTGCGAAACCCCGAAGAGCAGGATGCTCACGGCAGCATCACCTGGCCCGCTCCCTTGCGTAATCAGAAAGTGAACTACTACCTACGGTAGACGTTCGTCAGCTGGCCTACCAAATATCGGTTCGGGCCAGGTCCACCCGCAACCGCGGTTCGTCGATCTCCCAATAGCTGTGTTCACGGCCGTTGAGCAGGACGACCGGCAGCCGATCGCCGAATTCAGCCCGCAGCGAAGGGTCTCCCGCGTGGGCTTGTGCGTCGACGTCGGTCATGGTCAGGTCGAATTGCAACTCCTCGGCCAGCTCGACCAATCGCGCATATACGCGCAGGCAGATTGCGCAGCCGTCGCGGGTGAGCAGCTGCACCTGGGGCCGGGCTGAGGTCATGGCCCCAGTGTGGCACCGGGGTGAATTGTGGGCGGGTGGTGTGCTCGTTACGTTGCCGCTGTGACCGGTTCCAGCGAGTTACATGTCGATCCTGAGCTGCTGCAGGGGTATGCCCAAGCGCTGGTCGGCGGCGCCGAAGAACTGCGGGCGCGATTGGCCGAGCTCGATGCTCATGTCGGGGAGTTGTTGCATGGTTGGCGTGGTTCCTCGGGGGAGGCCTTTGCGTCGGCGTGGGAGCTGTGGCATCGCGGGGCGGGGGAAGTGGAGCTCGGCCTGTCCATGCTGGGGCGTCTGGTGGCCCAGGCGGGCGGCGGCTATCGCGCCAACGAGCATGCGTCCGCGGCGGCGGTGCGGGGACTGAGCCGTGGCTGAGGCGTTCCGGGTGGAGCCGCAGGCGCTGGCTGACGCCGTCGAGCAGATGGGCGAGTTCCAGCGCCATGCCGAGAGCGTGCTCAGCGAAATCGATTGCCTTATGACGGATCTGCACTGCTCCTGGTCGGGGCGGGCCGCGGCGGCGCACGCCGAGGCGCATCGGCATTGGGCCGCGGGTGAGGCGATGATGCGTGAGGCGCTGGCGCGGCTACGCGCGGCGGGCGCCGGTGCGCACGCGAACTACGCCACCGCGATGTCGACGAACTTGAGTATGTGGTCATGACGTAATGACCACTCTGGCAGTCGATCCCGCGGCGTTGGACGGCGCCGGCGTCGCGGTGATCTCTGCCGGTGAGGGTCTGCAGGCGGTCGTGTCCGCATTGCTCAGTGCGCTGGCGGGATGTGCGGGCATGGCCGGTGACGATCCGGCCGGGGCGGCGTTCGGGCGCGGTTATGACGGATCCGCGGCCAAAGTGGTCGAAGCGATGGCGACGGCGCGCAATGCGCTGTGCGGTCTGGGTGATGGCATTCGGGTCTCGGCGCACAACTATTCGGTGGCCGAGGCGATGTCCGATGTGTCGGGACGCGGTGATCCGCTGCCCGCACCCGCGCTGAGCACAGGGTTCTCGGCGGGTTCTCTTCCGTCGTCGGTGGGTGCTAGTAGCAGCGCCCCGCCGGGTTGGGGATGGGTGGCTCCGGACGTCGGCATGATCTGGCCGAGTGGCGATTCCGCACGGCTGCGGGCGGCGGCGCAGGCGTGGACCGCGGCGGGCAACAAGTTCGCTCTTGGCGAGCTGCTCGACACCGGCGCCCCAATGGAAGTTGTTCGGGCGCAGGATATTCCGGAGGATGCTGCCATCGAAGCGGCCCTGTCTGATGTGTGCGGGAGCACCACATCGCTTGTGCAGCAGTGCTCTTCGGTGGCGGAGCAGCTCACCGGCTACGCGGGGGCAATCGATGCGGTGCACGCCGCGATCTTGGATTTGCTGGCCCGCATCTGCGATCCGCTGACCGGCATCAAAGAAGTCTGGGACGTGCTGACCGGCGAGGACGAAGACGAGATTCGCCGGATTGCCAATGACATTCGCACGGTGGTCGTTCATTTCGCGGCTGAGGTCAGCGCGCTGGGCGCGCAGATCGCCGGTGTGACTGCGGAGGCCGGGCGGGTCATCGCCACGATGAGTAGCTATGCCGCCAGGCAGTGGGATCAGTTCCTGCACCACAGTGATGTGGGATGCAACGTCGACACTGCCGGTCAGTACTTCAAAGGTATCGGCCTGGAAGCCGGCGGGATGCTCAAAGGGCTCTGGGAGATCAGCCAGCCGCGGGCCCTGATCGACCCGCTGGGTTTTCATCACTCGATGCGCGACATGGTTGGTGGAGCGCTGCCGTTGGTCGGCTTGGGCGGCGACCATGCGCCGTCGGTCGAAGAGTCGTGGAAACAACTCGGCAGGAGCCTGAGTCACTGGGACGAATTCCAGTCGAATCCCGCTGAAGCGGTGGGCAGATCGGTGTTCGACCTCGGCACGCTGGCGCTGCCCGGTGGGCCGTTGTCGAAGCTGGGCAAGGCCGGTCGCTCGGCCGCCGATGCGCTCAAAGGGTTGAAGAAGCCGCCACCGTTCGAGGCGCCGCGTGGTGCGCCGCCAATTGAGCGGCCCATCCCGGCCCCGAAAGAGCCACCGCCGGTCACCAAGCCGCCGGCGCCTGGGAATCAGGCGCCCTTGCCGACCGCGAAGCCAAGGCCCGGGTCTGCGCCACTTACTCAGAAGCTTCCCCATGGTCCAACGGAGCCCAAGATTGAGGCTCCAAAACCATCGATTACGCCGTCGCAGTCGGCCCCTCATCACCCTCCGCCGAGTACTGCTTCATTGGGGGAGCATCCTGCTTCGACCATCGGGCAGGGTGTCCACCCACCTCAGAGCGAGCTTCCGGCGACGGCGCAGGCGACTCCCACAACACCCACTGCCTCTGCACCCCAGCCGCATACACCGACAACGGCTCCCCGTGCAGACGTCGACACCCAGAACGACACTCTTGCCACAGAAGGAGATGACAACCATCAGCCACCCGCCAACGGCGGTGCCGATCATGGCAGCTCCGACGATCCATCCCTGCACGCGGGGGATTTGAGCGCCTTAACGCCGAACGATTTGGCCGCTATACGCGACTACACTGGCTACGGGTATATCGATATGAACAGCGCCTTGAGGAGCGGCGTCTTGGACGCAGATCAACAGGCGCGCGTTAATTCATTGAACGACGCGTTGGCGAAGCTGCCCGAATATCACGGCACAGTCGTTCGCGGGACCAATGTGCCGCCTGAACTGCTTGCCGACTACCGCCCCGGTGAATTCATAATCGAAGACGGATTCTTCAGTGCCACAAGGGATAGAGGTGTAGCTCAATCGCCAACTTTCGCTGGCAACGTCGAGTTCAGGATAATCTCGAGCAGAGGACGAGACGTCTCCGCAATCTCTCTTCACCCAGGCGAACAAGAAGTTCTTTTTCCAGCCGGTACCAGATTTTACGTCGTAGATAAGTATCGAGATCCCGTAACAGGCAGAACCACCATCGAAATGATTGAAAGATAACGTGTAGCTAATTTAACTAGGAAGGGTAATGATAATCTCATGAGTAAGAAGATCGCTGGCAAGACCTTCTTAACAGCGGAGGAGGCGGGCGTCACTCCGCCGAGCGCAGAGGAATTGGTACGAGCACGGCAGATGTTTGACGCGTTCCAGCGAGAAGTAGACGCTATCGCGCCAGAAGACCGAGTGACCGACGTGTCCCCGAAGTTCTGGGACGACACCTCGGGGACCGAGTACGAGCAGCGGCCACACAGCTGAGGCCCGCCGCGCCCCGGCCGAGTGTGAGGCTGGCCGCGCACTCGGCGTCGACGGTGCGGCTAGCCGCACACTCGCGGTGGTGACCCGCCCTAGCCGCACACTCGCGGCGGTGACACACCCTGGCCGCACACTCGCGGCAGTAGCCCGCTCTAGCCGCACACTCGCGGCGGTGACCCGCCCTAGCCGCACACTCGCGGCACCGACCAGGCCGCCACCACCGCAACGGCCCTCAACGCCACACCACCCCCGCCGGATAGGGTTGATATCGGCCGCATGACACCGGCCACCGGGCACAGCGACTTGGGAGGTTCGGCGATGGCTACCTCTGTCCCAGGCAACGCAGACCACCTCGGTCGCGCCGACCTGGGGTCGCTGGCCGGGAGCGCCAGCGCCGAACGCGCGCTCGACGACATTCGCGCCGACGACAGTCGCCAACAGCCCCCCGTCGACCTCACCGCTGCGGCTTTCTTCGACGTGGACAACACGCTCGTGCAGGGCTCCTCGGCCGTCCACTTCGGCCGGGGCTTGGCCGCCCGCGAGTACTTCACTTATCGCGACGTCCTCGGCTTCATCTACGCCCAGGCCAAATTCCAGGTCCTGGGCAAGGAGAACAGCAACGACGTCGCCGCGGGTCGGCGCAAAGCTTTGGCCTTCATCGAAGGCCGCTCGGTGGAAGAGCTCATCTCGCTGGGCGAGGAGATCTACGACGAGATCATCGCCGACAAGATATGGCCCGGCACCCGCGAGCTCACCCAAATGCATCTCGACGCCGGTCAGCAGGTGTGGCTGATCACCGCCACCCCCTACGAGTTGGCCGCCACCATCGCCCGCCGGCTGGGCTTGACCGGCGCGCTGGGCACCGTCGCGGAGTCGGTCGACGGCATCTTCACCGGCCGGCTCGCCGGTGAAATCCTGCACGGAACCGGCAAGGCGCACGCTGTCCGCTCGTTGGCCATCCGCGAAGGGCTCAACCTCAAACGCTGCACCGCGTACTCCGATAGCTACAACGACGTGCCGATGTTGTCGCTGGTGGGCACGGCCGTCGCCATCAATCCCGACGCCCGGTTACGCAGTCTCGCGCGCGAGCGGGGCTGGGAGATCCGCGATTTCCGGACCGCGCGGAAAGCCGCACGCATCGGCGTTCCGTCGGCGCTGGCGCTCGGTGCGGCCGGGGGCGCGTTGGCCGCCTTGGCTTCTAGGCGGCAATCGCGCTGATAGGCTGCGCCGCTAGCATCTATTCGAGCGGAGAGCACAGCGTATGACGACCCCCCAGGAAGCCGAAGGTCTCATCGGCAGCAATTACCGAGGATCGGACTACTTCGAGGTGGGACGCGAAAAGATCCGGGAATTCGCGGTCGCGGTCAAAGACGACCACCCGGCGCACTACAGCGAAGCCGACGCCGAAGCCTTCGGATATCCGGCGTTGGTGGCGCCCCTGACCTTCGCCGCGGTCGCCGGCCGGCGTGTGCAGCTGGAGATCTTCACGAAATTCAAGATCCCCATCAACATCGCCCGGGTCATCCACCGCGACCAGAAGCTGCGCTTCCACCGGCCAATCCTGGCCCACGATAAGCTCTTCTTCGATACCTATCTAGACTCGGTGATCGAGTCGCACGGTACTGTGCTTGCTGAAATTCGCAGCGAGATCACAGACGCCGAGGGCAAACCGGTCGTCACCGGCATCGTCACGATGCTGGGAGAAGCCGCAACTCAAGAGGCGAGCACGGAGGAAACCGTCGCCGCAATTGCATCCATATCAGCCGGAAAGTAGGGTCAAATCAATGACGTCACAGGGTCCCACGGGTGACACCCAGCTCAAGCCGCCGGTCGAGGCAGTCCGCTCCCACTACGACAAATCTAACGAGTTCTTCAAGCTGTGGCTTGACCCGTCGATGACCTACAGCTGCGCCTACTGGGAAGACGGCGCCAAGACGTTGGAAGAGGCCCAGTACGCCAAGCGCAAGCTCGCGCTGGACAAGCTCAACCTAGAGCCGGGCATGACGCTGCTCGACATCGGTTGTGGCTGGGGCTCCACCATGCGCCACGCGGTCCAGGAGTACGACGTCAACGTCATCGGGCTGACGCTGAGCGAGAACCAGTACGCCCACGACGTCGAGAAGTTCAAAGAGGTCGACAGTTCCCGCCGCAAAGAGGTCCGCATCCAGGGCTGGGAAGAGTTCGACGAGCCGGTCGACCGGATCGTGTCACTGGGTGCGTTCGAGCACTTCGCCGACGGCGCCGGTGACGCCGGGTTCGAGCGTTACGCCACCTTCTTCAAGAAGTTCTACGACCTGACGCCCGAAGACGGCCGGATGTTGCTGCACACCATCACCATTCCCGAACCCGAAGAGGCCAAGGAGTGGGGCCTGACGTCGCCGATGAGCCTGCTGCGCTTCATCAAGTTCATTCTGACGGAGATCTTCCCGGGCGGTCGGCTGCCGCGTATCTCGCAGGTCGACCACTACTCCTCACAGGCCGGCTGGAAGGTCGAGCGCTACCACAAGATCGGCCACAACTACGTGCCGACCCTGGATGCCTGGGCGGACGCGCTCGAGGCGAACAAGGAAAAGGCGATCGAGCTCAAGGGTCAAGAAACCTACGACATCTACATGCACTACCTGCGGGGCTGCTCGGACCTGTTCCGGGACCGGTACACCGGGGTATGCCAGTTCACTCTGGTCAAGTAGACAGACGACGCAAATAACCTCCGGGGGCCTGGCCCGCCGGGGGTTATTTGCGTATCTGGCTCAGCCGAAAAAGATGTTGCGCCGCCCGGCCAACAGCCGATATAGCGTCTGCTGGATGGTCTCGCGCACCTGGTCGGTCAACTCGAAGGTCACCATGGGGTCCTCGGCGTCACCGGTCGCGTAGTCGGCGGTGTAAATGGGCTCGCCGAACGCGATGTGCCACTTGGACGGCAGCGGCACCAGACCCGCCGGACCGGCCAGCGGGAACAGCGGCGTCACCGGGAAGTACGGCAGGCCAAGCAACCGGGCTAGCAGCTTGACGTCGGTGAGCATCGGATAGATCTCTTCGGACCCGATGATCGAGCACGGCACGATCGGCGCCTTGGTGCGCAGGGCCGCAGAGACGAATCCACCGCGGCCGAACCGCTGCAGTCGGTAGCGATCCTCGAAGCGCTTGCCCAGGCCCTTGTAACCCTCGGGGAACACCGCGGTGAGCTCACCGGAGGCCAGGAGGCGATGCGCGTCGGTGGTGCATGCCATGGTGTGGCCGGCTTTGCGGGCGGCCGCTCCGACCACCGGCAGGTCGAACACCATGTCGGCGGCCAACAGTCGCAGATCGCGGTGCGCCGGGTGTTCGTCGTGCACCGCCACTGACAGCATCAGGCCGTCGAATGGCAGCACTCCGGCATGGTTGGCCACCACCAGAGCGGCGCCGTCGCTCGGGATGTTCTCCACGCCACTGACCTCGACCCGGAACCACGACTTGAAGAAGAACCGCAGCAAAGGCCGCACGATCGCGTCATTGAAGTGCGGATCGAATCCGAATTCGTCGACCTCGTACTCGCCGATCAGCCGTTGCCGAAGGAAACCGGCGACGGCGGCGACGCGCTGGGCGACATCGTTCAGCGGCGCCTCGGGGGTCGACGTCCCCCCGGCGGCACGGCGGTGCTCATCGATTTCGCGGACGACGGCGGCGATCTGTTCGGCCGAGGCGCGGCCACTGGGGTCGGTGAGCAAGGAGGGGTGCTGTCGAGCGGCGTCGGCCCGTTGCGTAGCACGGCGACGCGCGGCTACCCGGCCCCGATTAGTGTGCAGTGGAATGACATTCGCTCTGGACTCACCAGCCACAATATCTACCTGACCCCACCCCACGGAATTGGATTTCGGCTACCCAAACGCTGCGCTAACGCGACGGCGCGACCTTCCCAGGAGCGTACCCGATCTGGGTCGATAATGGGAGTCATGCCTCGTCCGCGAAGGTAATCGTCGAAGGCTTCCGCCGTCGACCATTTCGGTTCGAATCCAAGTTCCGTACGCATTCTTGTCGTATCCATGACGCGCCCATAACTCAAGTAATCAAACTGCTCGCGATTGATTTCGGTGTAACGATTAGCGCGTCTCAGCGAATCGAGCGCCCACACGCCAAAGCCGGGTACCGGTAAGGGAATTCGACCCGCCCGACGGATCGCTTGAGACAGCATGATTACCCCGTTGGCGCCGATATTGAACGTGCCCGCCTTACCGGCCATGGCGGCACGCTCCAGCGCGCCGAGCGCATCCTGCTCGTGCAACAGCTGCAGCCGGGCGTCGCGGCCGAACATCGTAGGCACCAGCGGTCCGGCCAGATAGCGGGACAGCGTGGTGTCCATCGCGGGCCCGATCATGTTTGCTAGCCGCAAGATGGTCACCGCGATGTCGGGCCGGCGCCGGCCCAGCCCGCGCACGTAGCCCTCGATGTCGAGGCTGTCTTTGGCAAAGCCTTCCCGGAAGGGTCGACGGCTGCTGCAGTCTTCGGTGAACACCGCCGGATCATGCGCACTCGAGCCATACACCTCGGAGGTGGACTTGAGTACGACGCGGCGCACCGACGGCGCCTTCTGACAGGCCGCGAACAGCTGCATCGCGCCCATCACGTTGAGTTCCTTCAAGGCCGCGGTGCCGCCGGACCGGGGCGCGTAGGAAGCCGCCGCGGCGTGTACCACGGTGTCGACCTCGCCGTTGCGAATTACTTTGGCAATGAATGGATTCCGGATGTCGGCGCGCACGAACTCCGCGCGGCCCATTCGTCGCAGCATGTCTTTGCTCGGCGCGATCGCATCGACCGCGATGACCCGGTTGATCAACGGGTTCTGAGCGAGGCGTGCGGTCAAATAGCCGCCGAGAAACCGGCACGCGCCGGTAACCAGCACGACTTTCGGATAGTGCACATTGTCGCCGCCGCTGGTGTCACCACCGCCACGGCCATTCGACGATTCCACCCCGATAGCCTAGCCGCGAGGCGGAACAGGAGCGTTACGGGATGGTGACGCTGCGCGCCGGCCGTGGGCCTACTTGCCGAGTTTTCTGCGCTGCACCCGGGTGCGACGCAACAGCTTGCGATGCTTTTTCTTGGACATCCGCTTGCGCCGCTTCTTAATGACTGAACCCATGGACTCCGCTATCTGACCCGTTACCGGCTAATTGGAATTGACCCAGACACTTTACCCGGCAGCCCACATCGAACACCAAACCGGCAGCCGCGCGACCAGTTCCAGGGCGCGCGACGCTATTCAGGCAGAGACGGGTTGGGTTCAGCCCGCGTCGAAGTAGGACGTCTCCAACATGTCGTGGACGGCCTTGGCGTGCACTCGGAAGGAGCGCCCGACCCGAACCGCGGGCAGCTCGCCGTTGTGCACCAGCCGGTACACCGTCATCTTCGAGACCCGCATCAACGCGGCGACCTCGGCGACGGTGAGAAATTGTGTCCGGGACTGTTGACCTTCGGCCGAACCGGCGTCGCGTCCCTTACCTGCAGAATCCCGTGCTGATGGCCCGTTACTAGACGTCATCGCAACCCAATCGTGTCAGGCGCCCGCAATCCCAGCGGCTTCCCCTCCGCTGGCACCAACGAGTGCATACAAAGAGGAGAATAGCGGGACTAGTGGGGTTACTGGTACTGGTGGGGGACAACTAGTTCAAAAAACTTGAATTATTCCGATGTAATTCTTAGCTGCTCAGAGCGGGTTTTGGCGGCCTGGACGGCGGCGTCCACGGTCGCCCGAAATCCGCCTCGTTCCAGCTCGCGCAGCGCCGCTGCGGTGGTCCCGCCGGGCGAGACGATCGACGCCCGCAGCTCGAAGGCTGAGGTGTCCACCCGCAGCGGCTCACCGTCGGCCTGGTCGCGGTCTTGGTCCATCCGTTCCAGCAGCATGGCCGCCGCTCCAGCCATGGTCTGCACGGCCAGGTCGTTGGCGACCGGCCTGCTGATGCCGACCGCCACCGCCGCCTCGACCAGAGCTTCCACCAGCAGCAGGAAATACGCCGGGCCCGAGCCGGACACGGCGGTCACCGCGTCCATCTGCGATTCCGGGACGGTGAGCACACCGCCGACGGCGTCGAACAGTGCCGATGCCTCGGCGAGCTGTTCGGCGGAGACGAATCGGCCTTTGGCCAGGGCGGTGACGCCGGCGCCCACCAGCGCGGCCGCGTTGGGCATCGCCCGGATGACGGGGGTTCCGGCGGGCAGCTTGGACTCGAAATAGGTGATCGTGATGCCGGCGGCCACGGTGATGAACACCTGTTCGGCGCTGTCGTTGTCGGCGGCCACGGCCGCGTTCGCCAAGTCCCCCATCACCGCCTCGACGTCGGCGGGTTTGACGGCGACCACCACGAAAGTCGCGCTTTCCACCGCGTCCTGCACCGACGTCACCCGCACCGAGTACGTCTGCGCCAGATATTTGGCGCGATCCGGCATCCGCTCGGCGACCACTAGGTCCTTGACCTGCCGCCCGGCCCGCAACAGGCCCGCGAGCAGGGCCTCGCCCATGCTGCCTCCGCCGATGATCGCGATTCGTGCCATGCCGGAAAGCATGTCAGACACCTCGGCCTCGACGGGCTACCGGGCGGCGGGCACCATCGCCAGTTGGCGCGACTGCGCGACCAGACGACCGGCTTGGTCGACGACGATGTGGTCCTCGTCGAACCAGTCGTGCCCGATCTCGACGCAGGTGCACACCACGCGCAGCCAGCCGTCCACCGGCAAGGCGCGCAGGAACGCGGTCAGCTGCACAGTCGGCGCCCAGCCAGTGCGATCCACCGCGAAGGTGACCGGCGCCGAAAGGTCGCCGCACATCAACGCGAACAGGGCGTCGGGAGCCACCCCGCGCGGCCGCGCCCACATCTGCAGCATCGGCGGCCGGCCGGACCACCCTTCGTTGGCGGGCTCCATCGTCGACAACAGGGGCCGCACGTCGCAACCTTCGCCCAGGTGCACCAGACCCGCGAGCCGGTGCCCGGCTCCGATCGGCGCCACATCCTCGGGCGGTTCCGGGGCCATCAGGTCCAGCACCGGGTTCGCCGACAGCAGCGGAGCAGTGGTCCCGCCCGGGAGATGGTGTTCCGGCTCGCCCAGCGTGACCACGGCGTGCACTGCCGTGCGCTCCCCCTGGTTCAGCTCGACGTCGACCACGCTGATGCGGCGGCCTCGCTTCCGGATGGAGGTCAGCAGCTGCATCGGCCCGGGGTCGGGCGCCCACAGAAAGTTCGCCGACACCGCGACCGGCTGCTGGTCGGGTCCGGCACCCGCGGTGCGCGCGGCGTTGGCGCACAGCGCGACCATGGCGCCGCCATGCACCTTGGGACCGATGGTCCAGTGCTCGTTGAGCTCGCCGGCGTAAGCGCCGGGCCCTACCTCCCGCAAGGTCATCGCGGTGGTGAATAACGCGTTCATGGTCTCCTGGGGGTCAGCGCAGCAGATGAGTGCGAGCGAATTGCAACGACTCGGCCAGCATGGTCTCGCGCTCACTGGCCGACCGCGCCGACGAGGTCGACACCTCGAGGATGACGTGCCCGTTGAACGCCCCACTCGCCAGGCTCTGGCACACCTCGGCGGTCGGCTGGGTGCCACGGCCGGGCACCAGGTGCTCATCGGCGGGCAACCCACTGCCGTCACACAGGTGCAGGTGGACCAGGCCCGCACCCATCCGCGACGCCATGTCCAGGGCGTCGCTGCCGGCGGTGGAGGTGTGCGACAGGTCCAGGGTGTAGTGGGCGTGGTTGCCGTCCAGCGGGTCGTAGGACGGGGAGAACGCCGAGATCGCCGGCCCGGGTCCGCCGCCGCGCCGGCGCATGCGTTCCCGGGACTGGTCGGCGCCGAAGAACCGATCCGCGCGGAACGGGAACATGTTCTCCACGGCCACCAGCACCCCGCTGGTGTCTTCCAGGGCCGCCACCTGCTCGGTGAATCCTTCGGCGTACCGCCGTTGCCAGCGAAAGGGCGGGTGTACCACCACGGTCTGAGCGCCCAGCTCCTCCGCGGCCCGCACACTGCGGTCCAGCTTGGGAATCGGGTTGGCGCCCCAGACCCGTTGGGAGATGAGCAAACACGGCGCATGCACCGACAACACCGGCATCCGGTAGCGCTGCGACAGCTTCCTGACCGCGCCGACGTCCTGGCTGACCGACTCGCCCCAAACCATCAACTCGACCCCGTCGTAGCCCAGCCGGGCGGCATAGTCGAAAGCTGCCTCGGCCCGCAACGGGTACACGGATGCTGTCGACAGGCCGACTTTGATTGCTGGGCGCACAGTGGGTGGTGGGCGCCTAACCCGACTGCAACAGCGCCAAGGGCCCCAGGGTGATCAGTGCCCCCACGGCAACTGCGATCAACGTGCTGGCGATGTCTTCGGTCTTGCGGACCACCCGCACCCCGACCACCAGGCCGAGGATGACCAGCACCGAGAGCACCAGGGCCACGATGCTGTTCCAGCGCCACAGCTGATCGAAGGCGATGAACAGGCCGGCGCCGAACGCGACGGCCAGGATCGACTGCAAGACGATGACCGCGCCGCGCCACAGTGCGGTCAGCGTCCCCGTGGTCTGCCCGGTGTGTTCGGCTTCCTCCTGGTCGCGGTCCTCTTCTTCGTCGAACACCGACGGCGCCTGCTCACTGCGCCGACGAGCCACCTCGTCGGCCAGCGACTGCCCGCCGAACAAGGTCCCTTCAGAGCCGTGCAGGTAGGAACGCACGTACGCGGAGTCTTCGGCCGTCTCCTCCGCCGTCGTGGCGGGCACGTCGCCGTCGGCGAGGTCGACCGAGGTGTCGACCGAGGTGTCGCCGTAGTGCTCCACCGGGTCTGGGCTCATGTCCTCGGCGCCGGATTGCCCGCGCCGGTCGGCGTCCGCGTCGTCGCTGTAGCGCAGTGGGCGCGGATATTCGCTGCGTTCGGGGCCGGTTCCGCGCCGGGTCACCGGGTCGGACTTGGGCCAGCGCGGCTCCGGCTCCGACCAATACGCGCTTTTGGCCGGTTGGTCGGGAACCGCTTCGGCGACGTCGTCTGACACCGTCTCGGGCGCTTGCCCGACGGGCTCGTCGAGGACCGGTTCGGGAGCCGGTTGCGGCGCGGGCTCGGCCACCGCCACCCGGCCGTTGCCTGGCTCGGACGCCTCTGGCGCCGGCGGCGCCGTGCGGGTCTCGCGCGGCTCGTCCCGGATGACCGGAATTTCGCCGGTCAGTTCGGCGACGGTGACCGCGTCGCTGTCACCGCGGCGCCGGCGTCGGCGCCGGGTGGGCGCGGGCGCGCCGATGTTCCCGTTCCTGGCCAGCAGTTCAGCGACCGAGATTTGCCGGGTGGCGCCGTCCTCGGTCTCGGAGTGGGGTCCGGTCATGGTTTGTTGCCTCTCGATCGGTTAGCTGCCATCCGATCACCTACCTGACCTTTAGCATCGCGCACCGAAGTCTCTACAGCCGAAGAATCCATGAACGCGGTCCCGTCGGCTTCACTGTCGAGTTTGCGCAAGATGAGACCCTCCCGTAGCGCCCACGGGCAGATGTCCACCGCTTCTATCGACAGCGCACGCATGCTTGCTTCCGCCACCAGAGCACCCGCCACAATCTGCGGCGCGCGCTCGGCGCTCACCCCTTCCAGTTCTGCCCGATCAGCGGTCGTCATCCTAGAGATGAAAGATATGAGTTGTCTGAGGCCATTGGCCGTGAGCGTCCTCTTCACCCGCGGACCGTCCGCCGACGGTGCCGCCCCGGTGAGGCGGGCCAGCGATCGGAAGGTCTTCGACGTTGCCACCGCCAAGTCGGGTTCGCCGGCCTCCAGAACGGTCGCGCTGGCCTCGGCGAGCTCGGCATCCAGCCAATCGCGCAGCATGCCCACCCGCCGACGGCCCGGCGGATCGTCCGGCAGCCATTCCCGGGTCAGCCGCCCCGCCCCCAGCGGCAACGACAACGCCACCTCGGGTTCCTCGTCGACGCCGCTGGACAGCTCCAGCGATCCGCCACCGATGTCCAGGTTGATGATCCGACCCGCGCTCCACCCGTACCACCGGCGCACCGCGAGGAAGGTGAGGCGTGACTCGTCGACGCCGCGCAACGCCACCAGTTCGACGCCGGTTTCTTTGCGGACGCGAGCCAGCACGTCCTCGGAGTTCTCGGCGTCGCGCACCGCCGAAGTGGCGAAGGCCATTAGCTCGCTGCAGCCCGAGCTGACCGCGATCTTGGCGAACTCGTCGATCGTGGAGATCAACTTGTCGGCACCGCGTTTGGTGAGCTTGCCCGAGCTGTCGGTGGCCTCGGCCAGGCGCAGCGTCGCCTTCGTCGAGCTCATCGGGGTCGGGTGCCCGCCACGGTGAGCATCGACCACCAACAGGTGGACCGTGTTGCTCCCCACGTCCAACACACCCAATCGCACGGGAAACAACCTAGTCGGAGAAGGTTGCGGGAGTATCTCGACCCACGCCCGGCTCCCCCCGCGTCGCCGGGCGGGCCGAACCGAAAAGTGGTCTAACGTTGGAGCCGTGGCACATTCGCGCCCCACGCCGGCGCTTCCCGGGCAAGAGGTCGAATTGGATTTCGCCCGGGAATGGGTGGAGTTCTACGACCCCGACAATCCCGAGCACCTGATCGCCGCGGACCTGACCTGGTTGCTGTCCCGGTGGACCTGCGTGTTCGGCACACCCGCCTGCCACGGCACGGTGGCCGGCCGCCCCGATGACGGTTGCTGTTCCCACGGAGCCTTCTTGTCCGACGACGACGACCGCGCGCGGTTGGACGACGCGGTGCAGAAGCTGACCGACGAGGACTGGCAGTTCCGGGAGAAGGGCCTGGGCCGCAAGGGCTACCTCGAACTCGACGAGCATGACGGGCAGCCCTCCTTCCGCACCCGCAAACACAAGAACGCCTGCATCTTCCTCAACCGGCCCGGCTTTGCCGGTGGTATCGGCTGCGCGTTGCATAGCAAAGCTCTCAAGCTGGGGGTGCCACCGCTGACGATGAAGCCCGACGTGTGCTGGCAACTGCCTATCCGACGCAGCCAGGAGTGGATCACCCGCCCCGACGACACCGAGATTCTCAAGACCACCGTCACCGAGTACGACCGCCGCGGCTGGGGCTCGGGAGGCGCGGACCTGCACTGGTATTGCACCGGAGACCCGGGCGCACACGTGGGCGCCAAGCAGGTCTGGCAGACCCTGGCCGACGAGCTCACCGAACTGCTGGGCGAGAAGGCTTACGCCGAGCTGGCCGCAATGTGCAAGCGGCGCAGCCAATTAGGGTTGATCGCGGTGCATCCCGCGACCCGCGCCGCGCAATAGCGCGCCGGTCAGCCGCCGTTGTCCTTGGTGTAAGCGAGCACCATGCGCAGGGCGCTGGCGTTCAGATACGTTTCGACGGCGGTAGCCGCCGCGGGTGCATCCCGCGCCGCGACGGCGTCGGTGATCGCCCGCAGGTCCGCGACCACCGCATCGGCGTCCTCGTAGGCGCCGGTGAGTTCGTGTTCACGGCCGCCGAAGGCATGTTCTACCCAGCGGTACAGCAAACCCAACGCGCGGTTGCCGGTGCTGTGAATCAGCACGTGGAAGAAGGCCAGGTCGGCGGCTTGCCGCGCCCCCGCGGTGTCGGTTGCCTGCACCTCGCCCAGCGCGGCACGGAGCGCCTCGACGTCGTCGCCGGTGCTGCGGCCAGCGGCCAGGCGCCCGATCAGCGGACCCAGGGCCGCCCGGATTTCCAGCAATTCGACCAGGAACTCCGGCCCCAATTTGCGTACCAGGGCCTCGACCACCGCCGGATGGGTCAGTCCCTCCGGGTCCCGGACCACGTTGCCGCTGCCCTGCCGGGCTTCGATCAGCCCCATCTGCTGGAGCCGCGCCAAACCCTGCCGTAACGAGGTGCGGTTGACGTCGAACTGGTCGGCCAGGTCGCGCTCAGGCGGCAATGTCGAACCGGGCGGAAAAACGCCGTCGAGGATGGCGTCGGCGAGCTGCGCGGCGATCTGTTCATCGACGCGCTGGCGTTCCGGCGGTTGCAGCGGACTTGACTGGTTCATTGGCTCAACCAATATAGTGGATGCCACCGGAGGTCCGAAACCACCGGCCGCCGCGTGTCGCCAATCGCAGGAGGAACAAGTGGACGACGAGATGAGGACGGCCGTCGCCCCGCGCTGGCGCGGCAAGCCGGGTCGATTGGAAGTCTGGTACGCCACCTTGTCCAATCCGGTGACCCGCGACGGCCTCTGGGTGCACTACGAGACGGTGGCACCCACTTCCGGGGTGCCCTACGCGCACGGCTGGGTGACCTGGTTTCCGGCAGACGCGCCACCACGCACGCAACGGTTCGGCCCACAGCCCGTGGAGCCGCCGACCGACCGGGCCTGGTTCGATGCGGCGGGCGCGCACGCCGGCCCGGAGGGACTGTCCGGGCGGGCCGGAGCATTCGGCTGGGAACTGTCCTGGAAGGACACCGCGGCGCCGTTGTGGACGTTTCCCCGGGTGGCCTGGGAACGTGAATTGCTGCCCGGCGCGCAGGTGGTGCTTGCCCCTACCGCCGACTTCACCGGTTCGTTGACCGTCGGCGAGACCAGTCACGTCGTCGACGGGTGGCGCGGTGCCGTCGCCCATATCTACGGACACGGCAACGCCAAGCGCTGGGCCTGGCTGCACGCCGACCTCGGCGACGGCGACGTCGTGGAAGCGGTGACCGCCGTGTCCCACAAACCCGGACTGCGCCGATTGGCGCCACTGGCCTTCGTCCGCTTCCGCATCGACGGAAAGGATTGGCCCGCAGGTCCCTTGCCGTCGCTGCGGTTACGCACGACGCTCGGTGTGCAGCACTGGCAACTCGAGGGACGCATCCGCGGGCGCCACGTGCTCATCCGCGTCGACCAGCCGCCGCACAAGTGCGTGAGTCTGCAATACACCGATCCCGACGGCGGCACCGCGGTATGCACCAACACCGAGCAGGCCGACATCCACATCGAGGTCGACGACCGGCGTTGGTCAGTGCTGGGCACCGGACATGCCGAAGTCGGCCTGCGCGGCGAGCAGGCTCCCATGGTCAACGAGAGGGTCAACGAAGGGACATCGTCATGAGTTTTGCTCTCGATCCGCCGCTGTTGTTCGTCTCCGGAGTGCTCGTCGAGCGCGGCGTGCCGCAGCGCCGCCGCGGGCTCGTCGAAGCCGCCATCCTTGGCATCTTTTTCGCCGGGTCCTTCGGGCTGTACCAGAACGTGCCCGGGCTGGGATTCCTGTGGCGAGCGTTCCGGGCTCGCAACGGTCGCGACTTCATGTGGAACAGCGGAGTTTTCGGCGTGGAGACCGACAAGGCGCAGTGGCCGTTGCACGCCGCCGCCGGGGGCATCTTCGCCACCTACCCGTTCTTCATCAAGTTCGGGCGCGCGCTCGGCCGTGTCCTGTCGACGCGGCCATGAGCCGGTTGGCAGAGCGCGCGACGGCAGACTTCGGCACCGCACTACTGCCCGAGGAGCACGGCGGTCCGGCTCCGGCCGAGTTCGTCGAGCGCCTAGACCGCTACCTGGCGCGGATGCCGGTCACCTCTCGGCTGGCGGTGCGCGCCGGGCTGATGTCGCTGGCGGCGGCGAGCTACTTCACTACCGGACGCTCGCTGTCGCGGCTGAATCCCGTTGCGCGCGAACAGGTGCTGCGTCGCATCGCGGCACTGGGGCCGGATGCCGGTGCGGCGGTGGACGGCATCAAGGTGATCGCGCTGCTGGCCAACGGTGCGGACGCCTACGCCCACGAACTGCTCAGCCGCGCCCAAGAGCAGCACGCGGTGCGGCCCGATGCGGCGCTGACCATCACCTCGGCGACCGAAAGCCCTTCGGTCCTTCACGCAGATGCGGTGATCGTCGGGTCCGGCGCCGGAGGCGCCATGGCCGCGCGCACCCTGGCGCGGGCCGGCCTGGACGTCGTCGTCTTGGAAGAGGGACGGCGCTGGACCGTTGAGGAGTTCCGCTCCACCCATCCGATCGACCGCTACGCCGGGCTGTATCGCGGCGCCGGCGCCACCGTCGCGGTCGGCCGCCCCTCGGTGGTGTTGCCGATGGGCCGCGCGGTCGGCGGCACCACCGTGGTCAACTCCGGCACCTGCTACCGGCCGCCGCTCTCGGTCCAGCGACGCTGGTGTGACGAGTTCGGTTTCGGCCTGGCCGACCCGGACCGCCTGGCCGGTCACCTCGACGATGTAGAACGCACCCTGCAAGTCGCACCGGCGCCGCGAGACATCATGGGCCGCAATGGGAATCTCCTGCTGAACGCCGCGCAGTCCTTGGGTTGGCAAGCCGCACCCATCCCACGCAACGCGCCGGGCTGTGAGGGCTGCTGCCAGTGCGCGATCGGCTGCCCGCACAACGCCAAGTTCGGGGTCCATCTCAACGCGCTGCCCCAAGCATGCGAGGCGGGCGCGCGGATCGTCTGCAACGCGCGCGTGGAACGGGTGCTGCATCAGCGTGGCTGCGCCCGCGGAGTGCGGGCCCGGCGCCCCGACGGCACCGCCGTCGACGTGCTGGCCGACATCGTCGTGGTGGCCGCCGGGGCCGTCGAAACGCCGATGTTGTTGCGGCGCAGCGGCCTTGGTGCCCATCCCCGAATTGGGCGCAACCTGGCACTGCATCCGGCGACGATGCTCGCCGGGCGCTTCGAGGATGACGTGTACGCCTGGCGCGGCGTGCTGCAGAGCGCGGCCGTCCACGAATTCCACGAGTCCGACGGGGTGCTGATCGAAGCGACCTCCACACCGCCGGGCATGGGGTCGATGGTGTTCCCCGGCTACGGCGCCGAATTGCTGGGCTGGCTGGACCGCGCCCCAAATATCGCAACGTTCGGCGCGATGGTGGCCGATCAGGGGGTGGGGTCGGTGCTGTCGCTGCGCGGGACACCGCTGGTGCGCTACGACATCGCCCCGGCCGATGTGGCCAAGTTGCGGGTGGCCATGGGCGCCATCGGTCGGTTGCTGTTCACCGCCGGCGCGGTCGAAGTCCTCACCGGCCTGCCCGGTGCGCGCACGGTGGCCTCGCCCGAGGCGCTGCAGGAGGCGTTGGAACGGTGCAGCCCGCGCGGCTTGCATTTGGCGGCGTTCCACCCGACCGGTACGGCGGCCGCCGGCGCCGACGAGGAGGTCTGCCCGGTCGATCCCACCGGTCGACTGCGCGGAATCGACGGCGCCTGGGTCGCCGACGCGTCGATTTTGCCCAGCTGCCCGGAAGTGAACCCGCAGGTGTCGATCATGGCGATGGCACTGGCGGTAGCCGACGAGATCGTCGGCGCGCGCGGCTAGTCGACGGTGCGTCCTGGGCGCCGAGTGTGCATCCCGGGCGGCCCTAAGCCCGAAAGTCGGCCATCAGCGCAGACTCCGCGCCGTCAAGGCACACTCGCGCCGGGGACCAGCTAGCCCTCGAGCTTGTAGCCCAGTCCGCGCACGGTCACCAGGTGCACCGGGTTGGCGGGATCGGCTTCGATCTTGGACCGCAACCGCTTGACGTGGACGTCGAGGGTCTTGGTGTCCCCCACATAGTCGGCGCCCCACACCCGGTCGATGAGCTGGCCGCGGGTCAACACTCGCCCACTGTTGCGCATCAGGTACTCGAGCAGATCGAATTCCTTGAGCGGCAACGTGATCGTGTCGCCGTTGACCGAGACGACGTGGCGTTCCACGTCCATCCGTACCGGACCGGATTCCAGGATGCCGTCGCTGATCTCGGAGTCGTCGTCGCCGCCGCGGCGAAGCACCGCCCGGATGCGGGCGATCAGTTCGCGCGCCGAGTACGGCTTGGTGACGTAGTCGTCCGCGCCCAACTCGAGACCCACGACCTTGTCGATCTCGCTGTCACGGGCGGTCACCATGATGACCGGCACGCCGGACCGGGCACGCAGCTGCTTGCACACATCGGTGCCCGACATGCCCGGCAACATCAGGTCGAGCAGCACGATGTCTGCCCCGCCCCGGTCGAATTCGGCGAGCGCAGCAGGGCCATCGGTCACCACCGTGGCCTCGAAGCCCTCCTTGCGCAACAGGAATGCGAGGGGGTCGGCCAACGACTCCTCGTCCTCGACGATCAACACGCTCGTCATCGGCGCCACTCTATTTCGCGGATCATCGACTCAGCTCTTCCTCTCGTTGTGATCTGCTGAACCTCACGTCGTGGCTGAGAAACGGCTCAGGCTCCTCGTCATCGTCGTGCGGAGTCGCCTTGACAGCCGGAATCGACAACGTGAACGTCGATCCGGTTCCGGGCTTGCTCCACACGCCGATGCTGCCGTTGTGATTGGCCGCGACGTGTTTGACGATCGCCAGCCCCAGGCCGCTGCCGCCGGTCGCGCGCGATCGCGCTTTGTCGCCGCGGAAGAACCGCTCGAAGACGCGCTCCTGGTCTTCCAAAGCGATCCCGATCCCGCGGTCGGTCACGGCGATCTCGACGTTGTCGCCGCGCCTGCGGCGGCTGATCGACACCAGCGAGCCCTTCGGCGAATAGGCGATGGCGTTGGACACCAGGTTGGCCAGTGCGGTGACCAGCAGGGTCTCGTCGCCGAGCACCCGCAATCCACTGGGCGAGTCGGTGCGAATCTCGATCTTGG
This sequence comes from Mycobacterium sp. 1423905.2, assembly GCF_001673155.1. GTDB lineage: Bacteria > Actinomycetota > Actinomycetes > Mycobacteriales > Mycobacteriaceae > Mycobacterium. Next base: position 27,887 of record NZ_LZLE01000338.1, read on the forward strand.
CGTTCTCGGCGGCCACCTTGTGACGCGAAATAGCTTCGGACACAACGTCGTCGACATCGACCTCGGTCACGTTGGACAGCCGTTCGGCACCCTGCAGGCGGGACAGCTCAATCAGTTCGGCGACCATGTCCCCCAACCGGTTGGCCTCGATGAGCACCTTCTCGGCGAACCGCCGCACCGTCTCGGAGTCGTCCGCCGAGGCCAGCAACGCCTCGGCAAGCAACGCCATGGCACCCACCGGCGTCTTGAGTTCGTGGCTGACGTTGGCCACGAAGTCGCGCCGGGTGGCCTCCATGCGCGCGTAGTCGGACTGGTCGTGCACGAAGACGACGGCGAACCGGCGGTCTTCCTCGCTCAACAGCCGGGCCTGGCCGTGCACCGACAATCCGGATCGGCCGCCCGGACGCTTCGGCGGCATCAGGTCGAATTCGACGGTGTCTCCGCTCAACGCCTGCTGAGCGGCCTGCCAGGCCTGCTTGTCGAGTTGGCGGTCACGCACCAGGCCCAATTCCTGAGCCCGGTCATTGAGGTAGACGACATCGCGGTGGTTGTCGACCACCGCCGCCCCCAGCGGCATCAGGGCGACGATGCGTTGCAGCATCTGGGCGACGGTGATGCCCGCCCAGTCGGTGGCCGCGCGGGGCCGACGTTGCGTAACCCGCCCCGACAGCCGAGCGCCTAGGGCAAAGCCTGCGGCCAGTGCCAGCCCGGACAAAACCCCGGCCAGCAACAGTGCCGAGAACACAGTCACAACCAAAATCCTACAAATTGGGTGAACGACACCCTAGCGGAGCGCGGCCAAAATCGGACAAGTCACATACTGCGTGGCATGTGTTCGGCTGCCGTTCACGCGATGTTCAGCAAGAGGTCCTTTCGGCGTTGCGAAAGGCGGCGCCATCAGGCTTTTTTGCCGCCCTGCCCAGCGACCGCGGCAGCGCCCGCTTCGGCCGCCTCGGGGTCCAGATACGTGCCGCCGGGCACCACCGGCCGCAACTGCGCGTCCAGGTCGTAGCGCAGCGGAATACCAGTCGGGATGTTCAGTCCGACGACGTCCTCGTCGGACATCTGGTCCAGGTACTTGACCAGAGCCCGCAGGGAGTTGCCGTGCGCGGCGATCAGCACCGTCTTACCGGTGCGCAGGTCCGGGACGATGACGTCGGTGAAATAGGGCAGGAATCGGGCCACCACGTCGGCCAGGCATTCGGTCAACGGACCGCCGTCGATGTTGGCGTATCGCGGGTCGGCGTCCTGGCTGAACTTGCTGCCCTTCTCGATGGGTGGTGGCGGGGTGTCGTAGCTGCGCCGCCAGGCCATGAACTGCTCTTCGCCGTAACGCTCTTTGGTCTCGGCCTTGTCCAGGCCCTGCAGCGCGCCGTAATGGCGTTCGTTGAGCCGCCAGCTGCGCCGCACCGGAATCCACAATCGATCGGCGGCGTCGAGCGCCAGGTGCGCGGTGGTGATCGCGCGCCGCAGCAGCGACGTGTACAGCACGTCGGGCAGCAGGTTCTCCTGGGCCATCAGCTCGCCGCCGCGGACGGCCTCGCCGCGGCCCTTCTCGGTCAGCCCGACGTCCACCCAGCCGGTGAACAGGTTGAGCGCATTCCATTCGCTCTCACCGTGGCGCAGCAAGACCAGCGTGGCGGTGTCACCCATGCCGGCCAGTCTCTCACGCGCGGTCTAAGGCTCGCCGAGCGTAACGCCACCGCGAAAGGCGGGCCCGAAATTCGCGGCCCGGTTCCGCTCGCGGGAGACTAGTCGTCGTCGTCGATCAAGTGCGCGAACGCCTGCAGGTTCTTCAACGACTCCCCGCGCGACACCCGCCACTCCCACTCTTTCTGGATGGAGGAGCGGAAACCCAACTCCAGCAAGGTGTTGAAGTCCGCGTCGACGGCCTCGAGGACCTGCCCGAGTACCCGGTCGACCTCCTCGGCGTCCACCGAGTCCAACGACATCCGGCCCACCAGGTAGATGTCGCCGACGTTGTCCAACGTGTAGGCCACCCCGTACAGACGCCGATTGCGCTTGAGCAGGAACCGGTAGACGCCTTCATGGTTCTCGTCGGGCTTGCGGCACACGAAGGCCTCGACGCGCACCGAATGCTCCCCGATGCTCAGGATCGTGTTGGTCTTGAGCCGGCGCTCGCCGGGCAGTTCCACGATGATTCCCGGCAGGCCGCCGTGTGCGCCGGCGTGGAACGAGTAGTTCAGCTGACTGGCTTTCAGCGCGTCCTCGATCACGCGCTGCACGGTCACGCTAGTCGTCATGCCCCCACCCCTCGACGCGTCGTCCAGCGCCTGGGCTTGCGGGCAGCGACCAGGTCGCGCACTCGTCCCCGGCGCTCGGCAGTGAAGTCACCGATCGCACGCCGGTAACTGGCCAGTAGCGCATCGGTGGTGTATTCCCACGAAAAGCCCGCGGCATGCTTGGCCGCTGCACGCCTCATCGCCCAGCCTTGCGGTCCGGCGCCGGCCTCGAGCAGGTGACCGATAGCCGTCGTCCACCCGGCGACGTCATGCCCGGCCACCAGCGTGCCGGTGATCCCGTCGCGCACAGCCACCGGCAGCCCGCCGACCGCGGCCGCTACCACCGGCGTTCCGCAGGCCTGCGCCTCGATCGCGACCAACCCGAACGACTCCGAATAGCTGGGCACCGCCACCAAGTCGGCCGCGCGATAAACCGTCGCCAAGTCCTCGCGTGACTGCGGCGGCAGAAACGTCACCCGCTCGGCAATCCCCAATTCGTCGGCAAGCCGCGCCAGTCCGTCCGGTGAAGCCAAACCGCTGCCCGACGGACCACCCGCCACGACGATGCGAACCCCGGGCAGCGCGACGGCGGCCCGCAGCACGATGTCGGGCGCTTTGAGGGGCTGGATGCGGCCCACGAAGGCCACCACCTGTTCGTCGGGCGGCAGCCCCAGTGCGGCGCGCGCCGCCTGGCGATCTCCCGGCCGGAACAGCTTCAGATCGACCCCGGGATGCACCACATCGATCCGCGCCGGGTCGGCGCGGTGAAGCGAAATCAACTGCGCCGCTTCGTCTTCGGTGTTGACGATGAGCCGGTCGGCTTCGTCGACCACCTGTTGCTCACCGACCGTGCGCAGCGGCGGCTCGGGGGTGTCACCGTCGGCCAGCGCGGCGTTCTTCACCGCGGCCAACGTGTGCGCGGTGTGCACCAGCGGCACCGCCCAGCGGTCGCGGGCCAGCCAGCCGACCTGGCCCGACAACCAGTAGTGCGAGTGGACGATGTCGTAGTAGCCCGGTTCGTGGGCGGCTTCAGCGCGCAGCACCCCGGCGGCGAACGCGCACAGCTGGGTCGGCAGGTCGTACTTATCCAAGCCCTCGAACGGGCCGGCCACCACATTGCGCACCAGCACACCGGGTGCGACCCGCACGATCGGCGGGTCCACCGATGCGGTGGCGCGCGTGAAGATCTCCACTTCGATGCCGCGTTGAGCCAGATGCAGCGCGCTTTGCAGCACATACACGTTCATGCCGCCGGCGTCGCCGGTGCCCGGTTGCGCCAAGGGTGAGGTGTGCACCGCCAGAAGTGCCACGCGGCGCGGGTCAGTCACCGCCGAGTCGTCGCGCCGCACACTGTCATGTTTACAGGACGGGCCGCGACGACCGGTCGTCGCACGTCAGCACTACTCGGCCAGAGCTTCGCTGTCGGGAAGCCGGTTGTCCAGCGCACCCGAGCGGCGCATCGCCCCCAGCGGGTCGGCGTACAGCCCGGCCAACGACACGATGCCGGCCCCGGCTTCCTGCACCCGGTTGCCGAAGGCGGTGACGCGAATGTCCCGCGGCGCCAGCACCGAGCGCGCCGCGAACGCGGCCTCCACGTGCTCCATGCCCTCCGGATACTCGGTGAACGCCTGCCCGCCGACGACCAGTTCGTCGGGGTTGAGCATGTCGCGCAGCAAGGCCACCGCCTCGCCGAGCACGCGGGCGCGCTCGGCCAACAATTCCTGGGCCGGCTGGTTGCCCCCGCGCGCCATCCGCAGCAGATCGGTCACCGCCGTGGCCGCTCCGCCGGCCCGGCTCACCGGAGCCGCGCCGGGCACCAGGCTGGGCAGAAGCTTGAGCCGGCGCGCGGCCGCCAGCACCGCCTCGTCGCTGACAGTTGACTCCAATTGCCCTGCGCCGCCCAGTAATTCGGAGTTGACCGGCAACGGCGCGATGGTTCCCGGGCCGCTGGCGGGGCAGTGCACCCGGCCACCGATCACCAGGGCATAGCCCACGGTTTCCCGCGCATAGACGTACAGGCTGGTCGACGAATTCGGGGCGAACCGGCGCATCCCGAGCAACAGTTCGGCGCCCGCCATGGCATCGACGTGGGAGGCCACCGAGACGGGCAGGCTCAGCGCGTCGGCCAGCACCGGACCGACCGGCGCCTGCCGCCACCCCAGCCGCGGGTGATCGACCAGGCCGGTGGCGCCGTCGACGGTGCCACCGATCGCCACACCGACCCACAAGGCCCGACGGCGGTGCCAACGGCGCAGGTAGCGCGAGGCGCTGTGGGCCAGGGAGGTCAGAGCGGGCCCGGCCGGGCTGAGCGGAGTGGGCGTCTCGACGGTGTCGAGGGTGCGACCGAACAGGTCGGTGGCCACGATGCTGGTGGTCCGCGCCCCGATGTGGATGCCCAGCGTCACGAACGGCTCGTGGTTGACCTCCACGGGTACCCGGGGCCGGCCGATCGCGCCGGACACGGCCAGGTCGGCGCGCTCGCGCAGCAGGCCGGCATCGAGCAGCGCAATGACCTGGCGGTTCACCGTGGCGATGCTCAGCGATGTGACATTGGCGATCACATCGCGTCCGACCGGTCCGCGCAGTCGCACCGCGCGGAAGACCGAGGCGGCCGCGGAATCCGACAACTGCAGCGCCGGCGGCACTACCTGGCGGTAGGTCCGCAGCTGACCCTTGGTCGCGGCGGTACGACGGTGGGAACGTTGGGTGAGAGTAGTGGTGTGCACGTGCGTCCTTTGTCCGAGTTCAGCTGGCCGGTCCTTGGCCACACCTGCCGACGAAAAGTCAGGCGCGGCAAAGTGCGCGACAACAACACGCGCCCGCGCAAAGACACGCGGTCATCGTGCTGAACAAGGCGCTGCGGTACACATCGGAAAATTTAGCACGTTTACTAGAGTTGTTCTCGATGACAACTTCGGGCACGCAGCAACGCATTGCGGTGGTTACCGGGGCCAGCTCCGGCATCGGCGCAGCGACAGCCAAAACCCTTGCCGCGCAAGGGTTTCACGTTGTCGCGGTGGCACGTCGAAAAGACCGCATCAGTGCCCTGGCCGACGAGATCGGCGGTAGTGCCGTTGTGGCCGATGTCACACAAGCCGATCAGGTGGAAGCGCTGGCCCGCCAGTTGAGCCGAGTCGACGTGCTGGTCAACAACGCCGGCGGCGCCAAGGGGCTGGAACCCGTGGCCGACGCCGATCTCGACAACTGGCGCTGGATGTGGGAGACCAACGTGCTGGGCACCTTGCAGGTGACCCGCGCGCTGTTGCCCAAGCTGATCGAGTCCGGGAACGGGCTGATCGTCACGGTCACCTCGATCGCCGCCATGGAGGTCTACGACGGCGGCGCGGGTTACACCGCGGCCAAACACGCCCAGGGCGCGTTGCACCGCACGCTGCGCGGCGAATTGTTGGGAAAACCCGTGCGGCTCACCGAAATTGCGCCCGGCGCGGTGGAGACGGAGTTCTCGTTGGTTCGGTTCGCCGGTGACCAGGACCGCGCGGACGCCGTCTACACCGGCATGACGCCGCTGGTGGCCGCCGACGTCGCCGAGGTGATCGGCTTTGTGGCGTCCCGGCCCCCGCACGTCAATCTGGACCAGATCATCATCCGGCCACGCGACCAGGCTTCAGCGACGCGCCGGTTCAACCACCTGGACCAGAGCTAGGCGTGGTCGAAGAGGTCGTCGTCGAGGAGGTCGTGGGGGTGCCCGACAGGCTGGGCGCGTTCGACGGCGTGGCCGGCGCGGTGACCGGGATCTGCGTCGACGGCGGGTGCGAGGTGGGCGGCGGAAGCGCGGACATCGACACCCAGGTGTCCCAGTCCACGGCCCAGTCCCAGATGTCGCCGTCGCTGTAGGACAGCTGGATCGAGCTACCGGTCACCTCGACCGGGTCGCCGTACATCGCCGTCGGGAAGTACTCCGCAGCATCGGCCGTGGAGAGGTTGATGCAGCCGTTGGTGACGTTGCTGTTGCCCTGCGCCCCGGCGCTCATCGGGTTGGCGTGAATGAACTCGCCGTTGTTGGAGATGCGCACCGCCCAGCGTTCGTGCACGTTGCTGTAGCCGGCGGCCGGGTTGGACATGTAGAAGTCGGCGTACTTCTCGGTGACCACGTGGATGCCGTTGCGGGTGACGTTGCGCGCCTTGTCGGCCTCGCCGTAGCTGCACGGGAAGTCCATGATGACGCCGGCGTCGGTGATCACCTGGATGCGGTGTGAGGAGACTTCGGCCTTGACCACCTGGCGGCGGCCGATCTGAATGTTCAGCGAAAAGTCTTGCGCGCCATAGGCACCGTCCCCGAACGGCAGCCCGTAGAGCTTCGCGTCGACGTTGACGGTGGTGCCCGCGGGGTAGTACTCCCTCGGACGGTAGTGGATGCGCGCACCCTTGGCCTCGTCGGGCAGCCACGCCCAGCTGCCCTCGACGGGCGGGTTGGTGGTGACGCTGAGCGCCCGTTCGACGGCGGCCTTGTCGCTGATCGGGGCGTCGAACTGGATGATGATCGGGGCGGCGACGCCGACCGTCTGGCCGTCGGCGAGCTGGAATCCGCCGTCGATCTTCTTCTTGGGCGTGACGGTGGTGAACTTGCCGGCCACCGGAACGGCCTTGCCGTCATGGCCCACGGCCGAGCCCGACCAGGTGTACGTCGAGTCGTAGCCGAGCGGCTCGGTAGTGGTGAAGACGGTGCGGTCTTGGTTGAAGGCGCCGGCGACGGGCTTGCCGGCGGAGTTGGTCAACGCAACGCGCTGGAACCAGCCGTCGCTGATCTCCACGCTGATCGGGGCGATCGGGACCACGTCTTGGGCCGCGTCGGCCGGGCGAAACGTAAGCTTCGGCGCCGGGGGCGGCTTTTTCTCGGCCTGTTGCAAGCCGGCTTTTCCAGCACAAGCAGCCAGCACGCTCGGTGCAAACACCCCGACGCCAAGGGCGGTCAAAGCCTTGCGCCGAGTGATCGGCCCTCGACTTTCCGGGGTGCTGGATGTGCTCACGAGAGTCAAAGATACCGGCAGAAACACCCGCTTCCCCGCCACAAAGAGGCGCGGCGGGGGCACTTGGCGACGAAAATAGCAGCTACAGCGCGCAACCGACCAGGACAGGTTCGGGTTGCAGTGTGATACCAAACACATCACGGACGCCGTCGCGGACGGTGCGGGCCAGTAGCATCACGTCCTCCGCGGTCGCTGCGCCCCGGTTGGTCACCGCCAGCGCATGTTTGGTGGACAGTCGGCACGGTGCGTTCTGGTCGGCGGGGTAGCCCTTGCCGAAGCCGGCGTGCTCCACCAGCCAGCCGGCGGCCAGCTTCACGCCGTCGGGAGCTGGAAAGTGCGGCACCGCAACGTCGCTGTGCGCGGCCAGCCGTTCGTAGACCTCCGGTGCGACCACCGGATTGGTGAAAAACGAGCCCACGCTCCAGGTGTCCCGGTCAGCGGAGTCGAGGACCATGCCTTTGCGGGTGCGCAACGCCAGCACGGCATCGCGCACCGCCCGCGGATCGGCGCGCTCGCCGCTGCGTGCGCCCAGCGCGGCGGTCAGCTCGCCGTACCGCAACGGCGCACTGCGGCCCGAGGCGTCCAGCGCGAACTCCACTTCCAACACCACGGCGGGCAGATCCAGCCCGGCCGCCCGCTTGAGCACGCTGGTTCGGTACCCGAAGCCCAACTCGTCGGCGTCGGCCCAGCGCACCGCGCCGCTGTTGCGCTCCAGCAGGCGCACCCGGGTGATCGTGTCGGACACCTCCGCGCCGTAGGCGCCCACGTTCTGCACTGGGGTGGCCCCGGTGGAGCCGGGGATTCCGGACAGGCATTCCAGCCCGCCCAGCCCATGCTCGATCGCGGTGACCACCACGTCGTCCCACACCGCCCCCGCCTCGGCGCGGAGAAGATTGCCAGTCACGGTGACGGCGTCGTTGGCCAGCCGCACCGCGGTCAGGTCTTCGAGCGCGTCTCCGATCACCAGATTGGAGCCACCAGCAAACACCAACACAGGGCCGCTTACACCGGCGTCAGCGTCGGCGTCGAGCTGGCGCAACACGGCGATCACTTGATCGGTGGCGGCGCAGGTGATTAGCCGTTCGGCGACCGGCCCGACCCGCAGAGTGGTCAGCGGCGCCAGCGAAACCGACTCCTCGACCTGCGCACCGGCAAAGAGCACGCCGGCACCGCTCCGCTTCATGGCCCGTAACGGTAGCGTGACCAGCTATGCCCCGTTCATTCGACATGTCTGCCGACTATGAGGGCAGCGTCGAACAGGTTCACCGGGCTTTTCAAGACCCGGACTACTGGAAAGGCCGGCTGGCCGAAACGCCGGTCGACATCGCGACCATCGAGTCGATGCGGGTAGGCCGCGACTCCGGCGATGACGGCATCATCGAAGTGGTCACCCTGCAGACGGTGTGCAGCCACAACCTGCCGGGGCTCGTCACGCAACTGCACCGGGGCGACCTGTGTGTCCGGCGGGAGGAGACCTGGGGCCCGGTGACCGACGGCATCGCCACCGCCACCATCAAGGGATCCATCGTGGATGCTCCGGTGAGCCTGTCGGGCACCGCCGTGTTGGCACCCGTCGCCGAGAACGGCGGTTCCCGGATGACGCTGCAGCTGTCCATCCACGTACGCATCCCGTTGATCGGCGGCAAGCTGGAAAGCATCATCGGCAATGAATTGGGCCAGCTGGTGACCCTCGAGCAGCGATTCACCACGCAGTGGGTCGCCGACAACTGCTGAGCCTTCCGGCGCGAGCTTCTAAGCTGGCGAACATGCGAATCGCGTTGGCGCAGATTCTCAGTGGCACGGATCCGGCAGCCAATTTGCAGTTGGTGCGGCAACACGCCGGCCAAGCCGCCGATGTCGGTGCGAGTGTCGTGGTGTTTCCCGAGGCGACGATGTGCCGCTTCGGGGTGCCGCTGGCACCGGTCGCCGAGCCGGTGGATGGCCCGTGGGCCGACGGCGTGCGACAGATCGCGACCGAGACCGGCATCACCGTGGTCGCGGGCATGTTCACGCCGTCAGGCGACGGCCGGGTGACCAACACGCTGCTCGCCGCCGCTCCCGGGGGGCCGAGCGTGCACTATGACAAGATCCATCTCTACGACGCGTTCGGGTTCACCGAGTCGCGCACCGTCGCGCCCGGGCGGGATCCGGTGGTCATCACCGTCGACGGTGTCGCAATCGGGCTGACCGTTTGCTATGACATCCGCTTTCCGGCGCTGTACACCGAGCTGGCCCGGCGGGGCGCTCAGGTCATTGTGGTGGCGGCGTCGTGGGGGTCGGGACCCGGCAAACTCGAGCAGTGGACGCTGCTGGCTCGCGCCCGCGCGTTGGACTCGATGAGTTACATCGCCGCCAGCGGGCAGGCAGATCCCGGCGACTCGCTGAGCGGGCCAGGCGCGTCGTCGGGGGCGCCGACCGGAGTGGGCGGCAGCCTGGTGGCCTCGCCGTTCGGCGAAGTGGTGGCATCCGCGGGCGCCGATCCGCAGCTCGTCGTCGCCGATATCGACCCCGCCCGGGTCGCCGCCGCTCGGGAAAGCATCGCGGTGCTGCGCAACCACTCAAGATTTGTTCAGCTTGATAAGGCAGAATCACCCGGGTGACGAATCCGCAGGGACCCCCGAACGAAGGCCCAAACACATGGGCGCGTCCTGGCGATCACAGCCCGCTTGGCCGGCCGCCGTTACCGTCTGAGCACCCCACCACCCAGCTGCGCCCCGGCGCCGCGGCCGGTGGTCGTGCCCAGCCTCCCCCACCCGGGCAACCGTCCTACCAGAACCAGCCGCCGGGCGGCGCGGCCCACGCCGACGCGCAGCGACCTGTCTACAGCCCGCCGCCAAACCCCGCCGGCGCCCCGACCACTTCGCTCACCCCGCCGCAGGAACAGCCGCCGGAGGGTAAGAAGAAGCGGCGCCGACTGCGCGATCCGCTCTCGATCTTCCTCGTCGTGATCATCGTGTTCGCGCTGCTGCTGGCCGGCCTGATCGGCGCCGAGCTCTACGTCCGCCACCAGGCCAACAGCAAGGTCGCCGCCGCGGTCGCGTGTGAGGTCAAGGACCAGGCCACCGCGTCGTTCGGGGTGGCGCCGCTGCTGCTGTGGCAGGTCGCCACGGATCACTACACCAACATCACGGTGGAAACGGCAGGCAACCAGATCCGCGATGCCAAGGGCATGAAGATGCAGCTCAACATCCAAGATGTGCAGTTGCGTGACAACGGGGATTCCAAGGGGACCCTGGGCGCCCTGGATGCGACCATCACCTGGACGGCCGACGGCATCAAGCAGTCAGTGCAGAACGCCATTCCGGTGCTGGGCGAATTCGTGACCAGCAGCGTGACCACCCATCCCAGCGACGGCACCGTCGAGCTCAAGGGCATGCTCAACGACATCGTCGCCAAGCCGGTGATCTCCGGCAACGGCCTGGACCTTCAGATCGTCAGCTTCAACACACTGGGCTTCTCGCTGCCGAAGGAGTCGGTGCAGTCCACACTCACCGAATACACCTCGAACCTGACCAAGAACTACCCGCTGGGTGTGCACGCGGACAACGTTCAGGTCACCGACAACAGCGTGGTGGCGCACTTCTCCACCCGCAACGCCACCATTCCGGCCGGCGGGAACGACCCCTGCTTCGCTAACCTCTGAGCCCGTCGAGCACCGCGCGGGTGCCGGACAGGCCCAGCCTGGTAGCGCCGGCATCCAGCAGTGCCAGCGCGTCGGCGGCAGTGCGGATGCCGCCGCTGGCTTTGATGCCTAGCCGGCCGCCGACGGCCCGGTGCATCACGTCCACCGCCCGCGTGGTCGCACCGCCCGCCGGATGAAACCCGGTCGAGGTTTTGACGAAGTCCGCGCCGGCCCGCTCGGCGGCGTCGCACACCTTCGTCAAGACGTCGTCGTCCGCCTGGGCGAGCAGCACCGCGGATTCCACGATCACCTTGAGCACCACGCCCGCCGTCGCCGCCCGGACGGCCTCGATGTCGGAGCGCACCGCGGCGAACTCCCCGGCCAGGGCGGCGCCGACGTCGATGACCATGTCGACCTCGACCGCGCCGTCGGCGACGGCTTGCGCGGCTTCCTGTGCCTTGATCGCCGAGCGGTGCTTGCCAGAAGGGAAGCCGGCCACCGTGGCGACCCGTCGAGCACCGGCCCCGACGGCCGCCGGCACCAGGGACGGCGAGACACACACCGCGTAGGCGCCCAGGTCGGCCGCTTCGGCGACCAGCGCGGTCACATCGGCTTCGGTGGCCTCGGGCTTGAGCAGCGTGTGGTCCACCAAGGCCGCCAACTGCTCCCGGGTGATGGGCACTAGAACGGCTCCTCCGAGCCGCCCGGGTTGCACCCTGCTGCCACCATTTGCGCGTCGTTGACGACGGGCCGCCACGGCTCGAGGTTCCAGCTGGTCTTACCGGGCTGAGCCACTTCGGCGAATTGCCAATGGCACAGGAACTGAGCGCGCATTCCGGCAGTGTCGGCGTTCGGTGATTGCGCCAGCACTTCGGCCCAGGCCTCGTCGGCTGCCGGGCCGGCACCTTCCTGCCGCGCCGCCAGTCGTCCGCTCTGGGTCGGGTATACGCGCAAGCTGGTCAGCCGCCCCCACTGCACCCATTCGGTGTGGTCGACATACGGCGGCGCATACCAGGGGCCGGAGGTGGGGTCAGCCGCGGCCGGGGCGGCACACAGCAGGGCGCCGAGCGCCGCCGCGGGCGCCAAGATCCGGGTCTTCATGCCCTAGCGCGACTTGCCCTGTACTTCTAGGAGTTTGGGGCGAACGTCGACCAGATACAGGCCGGCGGCACCAGCGGCCACCGCCATCCCGAAGACGCCGAACACGTAACTCAAGATCGACGCCAGCGCGACGGCCGCGCCCAAGATCAGCAACCACACCGGCTTGGTCTGCTTTTCGGCGGCGGTGTAGGCGTCCGTGCGTTGCATCGCAGCGTGCACGAACGCGTAGACCGCCGTCACCAGGACGGCCACCTGCACGACCAACAGGACGGTGCCCACGAGGTTGCTCACGCGTCCAGAGTATGCGGGTTGCGTCAGAAACGTCGACTCCGAGCCGCCGTGCGGCGACTCGGAGTCGACTGGGAGTGCTACTACCTATTACTTCTGGGTGACCTTCTTGGCCGCGGCCTTCTTGGCCGGGGCCTTCTTGGCCGGGACGGACTTCTTGGCCGGGACGGCCTTGGCGGCGACGGGCTTGGGAGCCGGCACAGCCTTCTTGGCCGGCGCCGCGGGCACCTTCTTGGCCTGGCCCTTGTCGCTCTTGTCGGCCTTCTCGGCCTTGTCGCCCTTCTTGGGCAGCTCGATGCCGACCAGCTTCGCGGCCCGCTCACCGACCGCGCGGGTCTGCGAGGCCACGGTGCCCAGCGCCTCCTGGGTCAGCTCGACTGCCTGGTCCACGTAGCCCTCGGCGCGCGAGGACGCGTCTTCGAAGGCCGATTGGCTGCGCAGCCGCTCCAGCGCGGCCTCGCCACGCTCGACGAGCTCGTTGTACCGGCTGGTGGCCGCCTCCAGGTACCCCTCGGCGGCCTTACGCAGCTCCTCGGGGGTGAAACGCTCGCGCAGCTCGGTGATCTGCTCGTTGAGCTGCTCGGGCAGGTCTTCGCGCAGGTTGGTCAGCCGGCTACGGCTCTCCTCGACCCGGCTGCTCAGGCGGCTACGCCGCTCCTCGACCCGGCTGCGGGTGTCGGTGCGAGTTTCCTCGGCGCGCTCGCGCAGGGTGGTGATCAGGTCGTTGACGGTGGCCAGGGCCAGATCGGCGGCGCCCAGCGCGGCGAGCAGCGGAGCTCGCAGGTCTTCAATGTTCGTGTTGTCAGCCATGGTGTTTCCTTTCTGATTTCGAAAATCGGCGATAGTGCGTGGTCATGTTGAAGCGGCAAGCGTCGGCTCCTGAGGGGAGTAGTCAAGACCCGTGGATTGACGTGGCACGCTGCTTGCGAGAAACCTCCTGGTTGTCGGGTCGGGTGACGGTCGAGTCGTTGGCCGTAGGCGCCTATGGCGCCGCCGGATCGCTCCTCATACACGTGCTCATCGCGGTCTCCTTTGTGGTCTTCGAGCGAGGCCGGCCAGTCAGCTGGCTGCGCCAGCGACCGGACGAGACGGAAGACTGCTGTCGCCGCGGACTCAGCTGCAGGGCCTGCGGTGTCCACGGTGACCCCTCGGGGCTAGTCGTCCGTCCCGGTGGGTTCGCTCGAACACTCCTCACGGGTGGCTTCATTCTGCTGGGTAAACGATGCGTAGATATCGAGCAGAATTTGCTTCTGACGCTCGGTGATGGCCGTGTCGGTGATGATCGCGTCACGCACCTGGCTGGTCTCGCTCGGTTCGAGGATTCCGGCGCGCACGTAGAGGACCTCGGCCGAAACCCGCAGCGCCTTTGCGATCTGGGCCAGCACGTCAGCAGACGGCTTACGCAGTCCGCGTTCCACCTGGCTCAGGTACGGGTTGCTCACGCCGGAACGCTCGGCCAGTTGCCGCATCGAGACCTGCGCGGTTTCGCGCTGCGTCCTGATGAAGCTGCCGATGTCGGACGCCTTCGAAGACACCGAGGACACCGCGGATACCCCGGACACCTTGGTGCCGAGCTTCTCCTCCGCTGTCATGGGGTGTACTCCTGGCGTTCACACGGTCGTTTACGCCCATCAGGGTACAAATGGGTGCTTGCTTTTGCAAGCACTTGTTAGCACCACTCAGAAAAGTAGTTGCGCGATCGCATAGATCACCAGGCCCGCCAGCGCCCCCACGACGGTCCCGTTGATCCGGATGAACTGCAGGTCACGGCCCACGTGTAACTCGATGCGCCGACTGGCCTCCTCCGCGTCCCAGCGCTCGATCGTCTCGGTGATGATCGCGGTGATTTCCACCCCGTATTGCGACACCAGGTGCTGAGCCGCGCGCACCATCCAGTTGTCCACCTTGTCGCGTAGGTCGGCGTCGTCCCGCAGGGATTCCCCAAGCCGGACGACGGTTTCGGCGATCCGGGTACGCAGCGCGCTGGAGGGGTCGTCGACACCTTCGAGCACCAGGCGCTTGAGCGTTTTCCAGGCGGTGGCCGCGGCATTGGCCACCTCGTCGCGGGCCATCAACTGTTCCTTGACCGCGTCGGCTCGGGCGATGGTGTCGGGGTCGTTCTGCAGGTCGTCGGCGAATTCGAACAGGAAGCGCGTCGCCGAGCGGCGCAATTCGTGGTCCGGGTTGCGGCGCACCTTGTCGGTGAAGTCCATCAGCTCCCGGTGAATCCGGTCGCCGACGAGGTGGTCGACGAACTTCGGCGACCAGGTCGGTGAGTCGCGCTCGACCACCCGCTGAATCACCACGCCGGCGTTGAGCGACCATTGGAACGCCCGGTCGGCGAGCAATTGGATCAGCGCCTCCTGCCGGTTCTCGGCCAGCAACGTCTGCAGCACCCGGCCTACCGGCGGGCCCCACTGCGGCTCGGCGATGCGGCGCACGATCATCCGGTCGAGCACTTGCTGGACGTCGTCGTCGCGCAGCAGCTCAACCAGTACCCGCAGCACCGTCGACGTCTCGGCGGCTACCCGCTCGGCGTGCGCGGAGTCCGACAGCCACTTGCCCAGCCGGCTGGGCACCTGCGCGTCACGCAATTTGGTCTCGACCACCTGCGCGGACAGGAAGTTCTCCCGCACGAAGGTGCCCAACCCCTCGCCCAACTGGTCTTTCTTGCGTTTGATGATCGCGGTATGCGGAATCGGGATGCCCAGCGGGTGCTTGAACAGCGCCGTCACCGCAAACCAGTCCGCCAGCGCGCCCACCATGCCGGCTTCCGCGCCCGCGCCGACGTACCCCACCCAGGTCGGCGCGGAGCCGTGTGCTTGGGCCCATCGGCAGGCGAGGAACACCACCGTGGCGCCCACCAGAAAGCTCAGCGCGACAACCTTCATCCGGCGCAGCGCGGTGCGTCGCTCGGCGTCGGCTGCCGGGTCCGCGCCGGCGAACGACTCCGCGAACGACTGCCGGGACGGCTCCTTGGGTGCGGAGTCCACGCCCACCCCCGGTATCCAGTCCGCTGCTTCGGCTCGGTGTGCCACTACACCATCATGGGCTATCGGCCGAACGAGTTAGTGTGACTCCCCTGTTCGGCCCGCCTCGGCGGCATTTGGCCGATGCGCCATATGGACGCTCTCACGCCGTAGTATCAAGGGCGTCCTGATGAATGGGAATCGGCGGAAAGTGGCAGACAACATCCCGGCCGTAACAGTAAAAACCGATGGCCGTAAGCGGCGTTGGCACCAACACAAGGTGGACCGGCGCAACGAGCTGGTAGACGGCACCATCGTGGCGATCCGCCGACGCGGCCGCTTCCTGAGCATGGACGACATCGCGGCCGAAATCGGGGTGTCCAAAACGGTGCTGTACCGCTACTTCGTCGACAAGAACGACCTCACCACCGCGGTGATGATGCGGTTCGCGCAGACCACGCTGATCCCCAACATGGCGGCGGCCTTGTCGTCCAACCTCGACGGCATCGATCTGGCCCGCGAGATCATCCGCGTCTACGTCGAAACGGTGGCCGCCGAGCCCGAGCCCTACCGCTTCGTCATGGCCAACAGCTCGGCCAGCAAGTCCAAGGTGATCGCCGACTCCGAGCGCATCATCGCCCGCATGCTCGCGGTGATGCTGCGCCGCCGCATGCAGGAAGCCGGGATGGACACCGGCGGCGTGGAACCGTGGGCCTACCTGATCGTCGGCGGTGTGCAGCTGGCCACCCACTCGTGGATGTCGGACCCGCGGATGAGCAGCGAGGAACTCATCGACTACCTGACGATGCTGAGCTGGAATGCGCTGTGCGGCATCGTCGAGGTCGGCGGATCGCTGGAAAAATTCCGCGAACAGCCCCATCCTTCGCCCATCGTGCCGCCCCGCGGCGACTACTAGGCCCCGCCTGGGCGTGGTGCGCCCCGGCTGACCCCCTCCTGACCTGCGGAAAGCGGGCCATAGCGCCAATAGCGGTTAGCATGCATCGGGGGCTAACGCAGTGTGGGGTGAGTGGTAACTGCCGTACGCCTCCCGAACATAGAAAGGCCGATCGTGATGTCTGCGCAGCTGACGCCGCATTTTGGGAACGTACAAGCCCATTACGACCTATCCGACGACTTCTTCCGGTTGTTCCTGGATCCCACTCAGACCTACAGCTGCGCCTTCTTCGAGCGCGAGGACATGACGCTGGAAGAGGCTCAGGTCGCCAAGATCGACCTCGCGCTGGGCAAACTGGGGCTCGAGCCGGGCATGACCCTGCTGGACATCGGCTGCGGGTGGGGGGCCACCATGCGGCGCGCCATCGAGAAGTACGACGTCAACGTGGTGGGGCTGACGCTGTCTGAGAACCAGGCGGCCCACGTGCAGAAGATGTTCGACGGGATGGACACACCCCGCCGGCGGGAGGTGCTGCTGGAGGGCTGGGAGAAGTTCCACGACCCCGTCGACCGCATCGTCTCCATAGGCGCCTTCGAGCACTTCGGCCGCCTACGGTACAACCGGTTCTTCCAGATGGCTCACGATGTGCTGCCCAGCGACGGCGTCATGCTGCTGCACACCATCGCCCGCCCGACCTTCAAAGACGCTCGGGCCAAAGGCCTTACGCTGACCCACGAGATCGTGCACTTCACCCAGTTCATCCTGGCCGAGATCTTCCCGGGTGGCTGGCTGCCGACAGTTCCCTCGGTGGTAGAGCACGGCGCTCACGCCGGCTTCAACACGACGCGGGTTCAGTCGTTGCAACTGCACTACGCCAGGACGCTGGAGACCTGGGCCGCCGCATTGGAGGCGCAGAAGGACCAAGCCGTGGCGCTGCAGTCCCAAGAGGTCTACGACCGCTACATGAAGTATTTGACTGGCTGCGCCAAGCTGTTCCGCGACGGCTACACCGACGTCGTGCAGTACACGATGGAGAAGTAGCCGGCTCAGTACGTGTAGAAGCCGCGGCCGGATTTCTTGCCGAGCTGGCCGGCTTCCACCATGCGCAGCAACAGCGGCGGCGGACCGTAGTGGGGTTCCTTGAACTCCTCGTACAGCTTGTCCGCGATTAACTTCAGCGTGTCCAGTCCGACCAGGTCAGATAGCCGCAGCGGCCCCATCGGGTGGGACAGTCCCGCGACCACGGCTTTGTCGACGTCGGCCACAGTGGCGAAACCCGCCTCGACCATCCGGATGGCCGACAGCAGGTAGGGCACCAGCAGCGCGTTGACCACGAAGCCCGACCGGTCCGAGCAGCGCACCACCTGTTTGCCCAGCACGGTGCTGGCAAACTCCTCGGTGCGGGCGGCGGCGGCCTCGTCGGTGACCAGCGTGCTGACCAGTTCCACCAGCGGCAGCACCGGAACGGGGTTGAAGAAGTGCAGCCCCAGGACCCGCTGCGGGTTCTTGGTGGCCGCCGCGATCTTCATGATCGGGATGCTCGACGTGTTCGACGCCAGCACGGCCTCGGGGTCGGTAATGACCTCGTCGAGCTTGGCGAACACCGAGGCCTTGATGGTCTCGTCTTCGATGATGGCCTCGATGACCAGTTGCCGATCGGCCAGGTCGTTGAGGTCGGTGGTGAAGGTCAGCTGTCCCAGCGCGCGGTCGCGCTCGCGTTCGGTCACCTTGCCTGCGCTCACGCCGCGTTCCAGGGACTTCACGATGCGGTTGCGCCCGGCGGTGATGAGCGCGTCGGTCGTCTCGAACACCGTCACCGCGACGCCGGCGCGGGCGGAGACCTCGGCGATGCCGGATCCCATCTGCCCGGCTCCCACGACCCCTACTCGCTGTATCGCTGCGTCACTCACTGACCCTCCTCATAAATGCGCCGAGCAGACGCAAAATCGCGTCAATTGCGGTGCAACTGGGCGATTCTGCGTCTGCTCGGCAGACTAACTCAACTAACTCAGTGGAACTGACCCTCTTCGGTGGAGCCGGTCAGCGCCGTGGTCGACGAGGTGGGGTCGACCGTGGTGGCGATCCGGTCGAAGTAACCGGCACCGACCTCGCGCTGGTGCTTCGTCGCGGTGTAACCGCGCTCCTCGGCGGCGAACTCGCGCTCCTGCAACTCGACGTAGGCGCTCATCTGGTTGCGGGCGTACCCGTAGGCCAGGTCGAACATCGAGTAGTTGAGGGCGTGGAAGCCGGCCAGCGTGATGAACTGGAACTTGAAGCCCATCGACGCCAGCTCCTTCTGGAACTTCGCGATGGTCGCGTCGTCGAGGTGCTTCTTCCAGTTGAACGACGGCGAGCAGTTGTAGGCCAGCAGCTGGTCGGGGAACTCGGCCTTGACGCCCTCGGCGAACTTGGCGGCCAGCTCGAGGTCCGGCGTGCCGGTCTCCATCCAGATCAGGTCGGAGTACGGCGCGTAGGCCTTGGCGCGCGCGATGCACGGCTCGAGACCGTTCTTGACCCGGTAGAACCCTTCCTTGGTCCGCTCACCGGTGATGAACGGCTGGTCGCGCTCGTCGACGTCGGAGGTGATCAGCGTTGCCGCCTCGGCGTCGGTCCGGGCGATCACGACGGTCGGAACGTCGGCCACGTCGGCGGCCAGGCGGGCCGAGGTCAGGGTGCGGATGTGCTGCTGGGTCGGGATGAGCACCTTGCCACCGAGGTGACCGCACTTCTTCTCCGAGGCCAGCTGGTCCTCCCAGTGCGAGCCGGCGACACCGGCCGCGATCATGGCCTTCTGCAGCTCGTAGACGTTGAGTGCACCACCGAAGCCGGCCTCACCGTCGGCGACGATCGGCACCAGCCAGTTCTCCACCGAGGTGTCGCCTTCGACCTTGGCGATCTCGTCGGCGCGCAGCAGCGCGTTGTTGATCCGGCGAACCACCTGGGGCACCGAGTTGGCGGGGTACAGGCTCTGGTCGGGGTAGGTGTGGCCGGAGAGGTTCGCGTCACCGGCGACCTGCCAACCCGACAGGTAGATGGCCTTCAGTCCCGCGCGGACCTGCTGGACGGCCATGTTGCCGGTCAGCGCGCCCAGCGCGTTGACGAATTCCAGGTCGTGCAGCTGGTTCCACAGCACCTCCGCGCCGCGGCGCGCCAGGGTGGCCTCTTCGACGACCGAGCCCTGCAGGGCGACGACGTCTTCGGCGGAGTAAGTGCGGGAGATGTTCTTCCAGCGCGGATTGGTGTCCCAGTCGTGCTGGATCTGCTCCGCACTCTTCGGGGTGCCAACGTCAGACATGTGAGACGGCTCCTTCGGTGTTACTGATTGCTAAAAACCGCGCCATCCAGCGGGGCTAGTTGCTCAACTTCGCTGGGGTGCTAACTCGACGATGGCATAGCTTATCTATGCTGGTCCACCCATTTCACTTGCGAATTTCGGCAATGACCCGCGGTCATTTTGCAAACCTTGCGAAGCCAGCAAGTAACTTAACCGTTACAGAAGCTACCGGTCAGTAACCGAAATTCGCAGGTCACCGGCAATTTACCGGGACAATCGTACGGTTAAAGAGTGAAGAGCGCGGCGACCGCTTTGGTCTCGTCACCGACGGCATATGTGAGCGTTCTAACAGTGCGGTCGGCCAGGCCCGGGCCGAACTGGTCGGTGGAACCGGCCGGGTGCACGTGGCTGATGATCTCGAGCTTGTCGCCCAGCGCGACCGGCGCCTCGTGCTCGATGGTGACGCGCAGGGGCGCGTCGAGCAGTTCGGGGTGGGAGAACAAGTAGTCCTCGATCACGCTCCAGTACACCGAGTTGTTCATGTGGTCGAACAGGTCGATGTCGGTGACCCGCACCGGGAATTCGTGGATCTCCACCGCGTCGTCGCGGCTGCCGGGCTTGAGATAGCCCTTCCAGCGCAACCGGTCGACGGACGTGGTTTTGTGCAGCCCGGCCAGGAAGTCGTCGGCGATGCGCGACGGCATCTGCGTCTCGCGGTTGATGTTGATCCAGAACGCCTCGGATTCGATGAGGCCACCCTTGCGACCGTCGATGCGGACCCGCATCTCGCACCACCGGTTCGAGGTGCCCGAACACCAGCGGCGGCAGCGCAGCATGTCCTGGAATTCGATGGGCCGGATCAGGTCGACCATGGTGCGCCGGACGATCCACAGCGGATGGGTCTCCTCGAAACCCATCTCGCGCAGTTGGTCCTGGCCGATGTCCTGGATGTGCCGGCAGGCCGCGTCCAATCGCAGCCGGCCGGTGCGGTCGATGTCGCCGACGCGCAGCGGCCATTCGCGATCGAACACGTCGGGGTGGCCGTCGGGCACGGGCATCAACTTTTTGTCCAGGCTCACGGCGCTGCTCCCCATTTCCTCCTCGGACGAACCCCAGGCTTCTGCTGCGGACCTCGATGCGAATCATGCCAACGACCACAACGAAACACCAACCTGACTCGTCATGCGAAGACTGCGAACCCGATCTTCGCAACCGGCGTACGCTGGGCGAAGTGTCCAAGACGTTCGTCGGCTCGCGGGTGCGCCAGCTGCGCAGCGAGCGCGGCTTCAGCCAGGCGGCCCTGGCCCAGATGCTCGACATCTCCCCGAGTTACCTCAACCAGATCGAACACGACGTCCGCCCGCTGACGGTGGCGGTGCTGCTGCGCATCACCGAGGTGTTCGGTGTCGACGCGACCTTCTTCGCCTCCCAGGACGACACCCGGCTGGTTGCCGAACTGCGTGAGGTCACCACCGACCGCGACCTGGATCTGGACATCGACGCGCGCGAGGTCGCCGAGATGGTCAACGCGCATCCCGCCCTGGCCCGCGCGGTGGTCAACTTGCACCGGCGGTATCGGATCACCACCGCGCAACTGGCCGCCGCCACCGAGGAGCGGTTCTCCGACGGCAGCAGCGGCACCGGGTCGATCACCATGCCGCACGAAGAGGTGCGCGATTACTTCTACCAACGGCAGAACTATCTGCACGAGTTGGATACCGCCGCCGAAGACCTGACCATCCGGATGCGGATGCATCACGGCGACCTGGCCCGCGAGTTGACCCGCCGACTCAGCGAGGTGCACGGGGTGCACATCAACCGGCGAATCGATCTGGGTGACACGGTGTTGCATCGCTACGACCCGGCGACCAAGACGCTGGAGATCAGCAATCACCTCGGCCCGGGTCAGCAGGTGTTCAAGATGGCGGCCGAGTTGGCCTACCTGGAGTTCGGCGATCTCATCGACAGCATGGTCGCCGACGGCAAGTTCACCAGTGACGAGTCCCGCACGCTCGCCCGGCTGGGCCTGGCCAACTACTTCGCCGCGGCCGCGGTGCTGCCCTACCGCCAATTCCACGACGTCGCGGAGAACTTCCGCTACGACGTCGAGCGGCTCTCGGCGTTCTATTCGGTCAGCTACGAGACCATCGCACACCGGCTCTCGACGCTGCAGCGGCCCACGATGCGGGGCGTCCCATTCTCCTTCGTCCGGGTCGACCGCGCCGGAAACATGTCAAAACGCCAGTCCGCCACGGGTTTTCACTTCTCCTCCAGCGGAGGCACCTGCCCGTTGTGGAATGTCTACGAGACGTTCGCCAACCCCGGCAAGATCTCGGTGCAGATCGCCCAGATGCCCGACGGCCGCAACTACATGTGGGTGGCTCGCACCGTCGAACGCCGCGCCGCCCGGTATGGTCAGCCAGGAAAAACCTTCGCGATCGGGCTAGGCTGCGAACTTCGCCACGCGCACCGACTCGTCTACTCGGAAGGACTCGACTTGTCCGGCGATATCGCCACCCCGATCGGCGCTGGTTGCCGGGTCTGTGAACGCGACAACTGTCCGCAACGCGCCTTCCCCGCCCTGGGCCGTGCGCTGGATCTCGACGAACACCGCAGCACGGTGTCGCCCTACCTGGTCAAGCACGCATGACCGCCGGTACACCGCAACGGATTCCGTCCGGCCGGTTCCGCCAACTCGGACCGGTCAACTGGGTGCTCGCCAAGCTGGGCGCGCGCACGGTGCGCGCTCCGGAGATGCATCTGTTCACCACGCTGGGCTACCGCCAGTCGCTGTTTTGGGCGTGGCTGCTCTATGGCGCCCGCCTGCTGCGGGGACGTCTTCCGCGGGCCGACACCGAGTTGGTGATCCTGCGGGTGGCGCACCTGCGCGACTGTGAGTACGAGCTGCAGCATCATCGCCGCATGGCGCGCTCGCTGGGTCTGGATGCCAACCTGCAGGCCGCCATCTTCGCCTGGCCCGAGGCGCCAGATGGCAAGGGCCCCAGGGCAGTGCTGAGCGCCCGCCAACAGGCGCTGCTGAAGGCGACCGACGAGTTGGTGCGGGATCGCTCGGTCAGCGCCGCCACCTGGCAGCAGCTGGCCGCACACCTCAATCGGCCTCGATTGATCGAATTCTGTTTGCTGGCAACCCAATACGACGGGCTGGCGGCCACCATCCACACACTGGGCGTCCCGCTGGACAATCCCGACGACTGATTGGTCAGAACGTGATGTCGGCCAGCACGGCCAACGTCAGCACCAGCGGCAGAACCGGCAAGCCGAACACGAACGCCGACCACGCGTACTTGCGGCGCCAGCGCATGAGCAGCCCGCCCACCGCGGCACCGACCGCCAGCGCCAGCGACAGCAGCAGGATCGCTACGCTCCAGCGGCCCACGGTGGTCAGGTCTTCGCCGATCGAGATGGCGACCAGCCACAACACGTAACCGGTCGCCATACCGCCGATCGCGCCTATCGCTGTTTGGTTCCGAATCATCGCGTCAGAAGTTGATCATGTGGCCGGTCAGGCCGTGGAAGCACTCCTGCAGCGCCTCGGACATGGTCGGGTGCGTGTGGACGTTGCGGGCCAGCTCGGTGGCAGTCAAGTCCCACTTCTGGGCCAGGGTGAGTTCCGGCAGCAACTCCGACACGTCATGGCCCACCAGGTGGCCGCCCAGCAGCTCGCCGTACTTGGCGTCGGCGACCAGCTTCACGAAGCCGCTAGGGTCGCCCATGCCGTGGGCTTTGCCGTTGGCGGTGAACGGGAACTTGGCGACCACGACGTCGTAGCCTTCGTCGCGGGCCTGCTGCTCGGTGAGCCCGAAGCTGGCGACCTGCGGTTGGCAGAACGTGGCGCGCGGCATCATGCGGTAGTCTCCGAGCGCCAAAGTCTCTGCGCCGGCAATGGTTTCGGCCGCGACGACGCCCTGCGCCTCGGCCACGTGAGCCAGCTGCAGCTTGCCGGTCACGTCGCCGATGGCGTAGATGTGCGACACGGATGTCTGCATGTAGTCACCGATGCCGATGGCCCTGCGGTCGTTCAACTCGACGCCGGCCTTGTCCAGGCCGTAGCCCTCGACGTTGGGCACGAACCCGATGGCCTGTAATACCTTGTCGGCCTTGAGTTCCTGGGATTTTCCGTCCTTGCTGACGGTGACGGTGACTTCAGAGCCGTCGTCGGAGATGGATTCGACCTTGGTGCCGGTCATGATTTTCACGCCCAGCTTCTTGAACTGCTTCTCGATCTCTTTGGACACCTCGGCGTCCTCGTTCGGCAGGGCGCGCGGCAAAAACTCCACGATCGTCACGTCGACGCCGTAGTTCTTCATGACATAGCCGAACTCCATGCCCACCGCTCCGGCACCGGCGATGACGATGGACTTCGGCAGTTCGCGCTCCATGATCTGCTCTTCGTAGGTGACGACGTTCTCCGACAGCGACGTGCCCGGAACCAGGCGGGTGCTCGCACCGGTGGCGATGATGACGTTGTCGAAGGTGACCTCTTCGGTGCCGCCTTCATTGAGCTCGACCGACAAGGTGTGCGCGTCGGTGAACTTGCCGTAGCCATGGATCTCGGTGATCTTGTTCTTCTTCATCAGGAAGTGCACGCCCGCCACACGGCCTTCGGCCACCTTGCGGCTGCGGTCATAGGCGACCCCGTAGTCGAAGGTTGCGTCGCCGCTCATGCCAAAGGTCTTGGCCTCTTTGGTGAAGATGTGGACCAGTTCGGCGTTGCGCAGTAAAGCTTTGGACGGGATGCAGCCGACGTTGAGGCAAACCCCGCCCCAGTACTTCGGTTCGACGACTGCGGTGTTCAGTCCGAGCTGCGCGGCGCGGATGGCTGCGACATATCCGCCGGGACCGGCTCCGAGGACGACGACGTCATAGTGGGTCACGGCAACCACCCTAGTGGGCGGCTACCTAGTACGGCAGCACGCCGACCAGGCAGCGGGTCGCCCGCTCGCAGTAGAAGTAGCCGTACAGCGGTGCGGCGGCGGCCAGGGAGGCGAACGGGCCGGACATCACCGCCAGCGACAGCGCGGTGAGCATCGGCCTGCCCTGCACCAGGGACAGCAGCAGGGCCGCCACGGTGCAGGCCATGACGTAGACCAGCACGACGAACATCGGCGCCGTCTTGTCGATGGTGTGATACCACCAGTAGTACAAGCTCAGCCCGAACTGTGCCGCGCCGAACCACACGCCGAGCAGCAACAGGGCGAATTTCCACCACTTGAGGTAGCTGTAGCGGCCTGGCACCGTCACCGGCGCGGCGGGCACCTCGGGTGCCGGGTCGGCGTCGGCGGCGGCCGGCTCTGGCTCGGGCTCGGTTTTCGGCTGGGCCGACTCGGGCTTGGGCGGCGCCTTATCCCGGAGATCGGTCAACGCGACGAACGGCTCCGAGTCGTCGTCGAAGTCCGGGACGAACGGCACCGAGGGTTCGCCGTCCTCGAATTCCGGCCGCGGCCGCAGCGAGTGCTCGCCGGTGTCGAACTCGGGCACGAACGGTTCGGTGCCGGGGCCGGCGTCGGGTTCCTTATCCGCGGATTCGTCAGCGGCTCGGTCAGCCACTGCGGACCACCTGCAGCGCCACCAGCACACCGAACCAGCCGGGTGCCAGTGCAATGAGGAACGCCCCCAGCAACGTGACCCACCGGCGTCCGGAGAACAGGATCGCCGACATGCCGATCACGCTGGGAACCCCAACCACCAGGGCGACGACGAGTTCTGGGCGCAACCGGGTGTGCACCAGCACAGCGGCTGCCACCCCGGCCAACTGGCCCACCGCCACGCCGACCAACATGGCGCCAGTCAGCAGCCATGCCCGGGGTAGCGGAATCACGGTGTACGACCTTACTGCGGCTACGGCCTAGAGACCGGGCACGTTCCCGGCGCGTTGTCCGCTATCACCTCGCCTCGGGCGTTAGGCCGCGCACCCCGCTCATAGGTCGCGCCGGTGATCACCGGGGTCGCCGCCAATAGTGCGTTCTCGGCGTCGCTGAACACCCGGCCGCGGCTGAGGAACCGCACTCCTTCGGGTGCTTCCAGGCTGAATCCACCGCCGCGGCCGGGGACTACGTCGATGACCAGTTGGGTGTGCTTCCACGCTTCGTACTGCGCACCGGAGATCCACACCGGAACTCCGTCCGGTCCCACGTCCAACACCCCGAGCAGCACGTCACGGTCACCGACCAGGAAGTCCCCGCTCGGGTAACACATCGGCGAGGAGCCGTCGCAGCACCCGCCAGACTGGTGAAACATCACCGGGCCGTGCTGATCCTGCAGTCGCGCCAGCAGCGCCGCGGCGGCGGCGGTGATCAGCGCTCCCGGCGGTGCGGCGGACGTCCCCGCGCCCATCAGAACAGCCCGAGCGCCTTCTCGGAGTAGGACACCATCAGGTTCTTGGTCTGCTGGTAGTGCTCGAGCGCCATCTTGTGGCACTCCCGGCCGAACCCCGACAGCTTGTAGCCGCCGAACGCGGCGTGCGGGGGGTAGACGTGGTAGCAGTTCACCCACACCCGCCCGGCCTTGATCTCCCGGCCGGCCCGGTAGGCGGTGTTGCCGTCCCGGCTCCACACCCCGGCGCCCAAGCCGTAGAGAGTGTCGTTGGCGATGCCCATGGCGTCGTCGTAGTCCTGGAACGGTGTCACGGCGACCACCGGCCCGAAGATCTCCTCCTGGAAGATCCGCATCTTGTTGTTGCCGCTGAAGATGGTGGGCTGCATGTAGTACCCGCCCGACAGGTCGCCACCGAGTTCGGCGCGCTCGCCGCCGGTGATCAGCTTGGCGCCCTCGTCCTTGCCAATCTCGATGTAGGACAGGATCTTTTCCAGCTGGTCGTTGGAGGCCTGCGACCCGAGCATGGTCTCGGTGTCCAGCGGATCACCCTGCCGGACCGCCTTGGTGCGGATCGCGGCGAGTTCGAGGAACTCGTCGTGAATGTCGGCCTGGATCAGGCTGCGCGACGGGCAGGTGCACACCTCGCCCTGGTTGAGCGCGAACAGCGTGAACCCTTCCAGCGCCTTGTCCTGGAAGTCGTCATGGGCGGCCATCACGTCGGAGAAGAAGATGTTCGGGCTCTTGCCGCCCAATTCCAGGGTTACCGGGATCAGGTTCTGGGAGGCGTATTGCATGATGAGCCGCCCGGTGGTGGTTTCGCCGGTGAACGCGACCTTGGCGATGCGGTTGCTCGACGCCAAGGGCTTGCCGGCTTCGGCGCCGAAGCCGTTGACGACGTTGACGACCCCCGGCGGCAGGAGGTCACCGATCAGCGACATCAGGTACAGCACCGACGCCGGGGTCTGCTCAGCCGGCTTGAGGACCACGGTGTTGCCGGCCGCCAGCGCCGGCGCCAATTTCCAGGCGCCCATCAGAATCGGGAAGTTCCACGGAATGATCTGGCCGACCACCCCGAGCGGTTCGTGGAAGTGGTAGGCCACGGTGTCCTCGTCGACCTGGGACAGCGAGCCTTCCTGGGTCCGGATCGCCGCCGCGAAATACCGGAAATGATCGGCGGCCAACGGGATGTCGGCGGCTAGGGCCTCGCGAACCGGTTTGCCGTTGTCCCACACTTCGGCCACCGCCAGCGCGGCGGTGTGCTCGTCGATGCGGTCGGCGATCTTGCTCAGGATCGCCGCGCGCTTGGCCGGCGAGGTTTTGGCCCATCCCGGCGCCGCGGCGTGGGCGGCGTCCAGCGCCTTGTCCACATCGGCCTCGTCCGAACGCGGGATCTCGCAGAACGGCTGGCCGGTGACCGGCGTCGGGTTCTCGAAGTAACGGCCTTGTGCCGGCGCGACCCATTCACCTCCGATGAAGTTTCCGTACCGCGACTCAAAGGACATCAGCGCTCCGGCAGAACCCGGACGCGAAAAGACAGTCATGGGTTTTCGGCTCCTCTTTGAAGACTATGTAATACAGCTCACACTACCGCCGCAGGACACAATGGTTTTCATGGCTGCCACCGCTTCCGAGACGGCTCCCGACGACAACGCAGACCCATACCTCTGGCTCGAGGACGTCACCGGCGACGACGCGCTGGACTGGGTACGCGCCCGCAACGAGCCGACCTTGGCGAAATTCTGCGACGAGGAATTCGAGCGGATGCGGATAGAGGCGCTCGAAGTGCTCGACACCGACGCGCGCATTCCTTACGTGGTGCGCCGCGGGGAGTATCTGTACAACTTCTGGCGTGACGCGGCCAACCCGCGCGGCTTGTGGCGGCGCACCACGCTGGACAGCTACCGCACCGACTCGCCGCAGTGGGACGTGTTGATCGACGTCGACGCGCTGGGCC
>NZ_LZLE01000339.1 GCF_001673155.1 Mycobacterium sp. 1423905.2
CGCGCAGGTCGATGGGGATGGGGCGCCGGGTGGCGGTGGGCTCGGCACCCAGATCGGCCAGTGTGGTCGTCTTGAACTCGATCACCTGAGGTTGGTCGATCTCGTAAACGACGGTTCCGGCCGGCCAGGGCAACCGGTAGGCACGGGCGTCCAGTCCGGAGGCAAGGATCACCGCTTGGCGCACCCCGCCGGCGGTGGCGGCGGTGAAGTAATCGTCGAAAAACTTTGTGCGCACGCCCATTCCGTCGATGATCGCCTGCATCCGCTCGGGCGAGACGTTCTCGAACGATTCCAGCGCCAGGTCGCCGTCGATCATCTTGGTGAAGAAGTCGACTCCGACCGCGCGCACCAGCGATTCGGCGAACGGGTCGTCGATCAGCCCATTCGGGTCCTTGCTGACCATCGCACGTCCGGCCGCGACCATGGTCGCCGTGGCACCGACGCTGCTCGCCAGATCCCAGTTGTCGTCGTGCGCGCGGGGCATGCGTGTCCTATCTATCGGGATCGGGACGCCTTGTACAGCGTGCCGCTGATGTAGAACATATCCACCCCGGACATGTCGTCGTTTCCGGTGGGCGGCAGATCGCTCGCCGCGCGCAGATCCGGGAGGGAGATGCTGGTCATCAGCCAGCCTCGATCGGACAGATAGGCCTGCGCCTCGTTGCGGTCACCGAGGTAAACCAGCCCGGTCATGTCGACGTCGAAGCCGTGGGAACGCCAGCGTTCGGAGATCTGTTGCATTCGGTCCCGGATCCGATCTTCATCACCGGGGTTGACGCCGCTCAGACTTTCGGTCCCGACCCGGCTACCCGGCGCGCTGAGCGTAGTAATGTTGTCCAGCAAGCGATCTTGAGCGTCCGGCGGCAGATAGCCCAGCAGACCCTCGGCACTCCACGCGGTGGGTTGGGCCGGATCGAAACCCGCTGCGCGCAGGGCGGCCGGCCAATCGTCTCGCAGGTCGACGGCCACCACGCGGCGATCCGCGGTGGGGGAGGCGCCCAGGTCGGCCAGCGTGCGGCTCTTGAATTCGATGACTTGCGGTTGGTCGATCTCATAGACAACGGTGCCGTCCGGCCACGGCAGCCGGTATGCGCGCGCGTCGAGACCACTCGCCAGGATGACGGCCTGCCGGATGCCTGCTGCGGTCGCGTCCAAGAAGAACTCGTCGAAGAAGCGGGTGCGCACCGCCATGTTATCGGCGACGTCGGCTACCGCGCCGAACGGACGCTGCGGGTCGTCGTCGAGGTCGGCCGCGGTGGTCTCGCCGGTGGCCAACCGGGTCAGCAGGTCGACACCGACCGCCTGCACCAGAGGCTCCGCGAACGGATCGTTGATCAGCGGGCGCTCCGCACGCGTGGCCATGGCCCGGGCGGCGGCGACCATGGTCGCGGTCACGCCGACGCTGGACGCCAGATCCCAGGTATCTCCGTCATGCCTCGAGGACGTCATCGAAACCCCAATCGTTTGTCGGTCTTCAGCCAACGTACAAGCGGTCAGGGGAGCAAGGCGCCGACGGACCCGACGATGGGTAAGTCGGTCGGGGTGATGACGCCCGGCCGGGCAGCACAGACGAACGGTATGGCGTTGACCGCCGCCACCGCAGTGCTGTTCATCAGCAGTGTCATCACATCCTGGCCCGCACGGCCGAATCGGATCGTCGCATCGACAGGTGGCTCGCCGTCGATCACTACGGTGAAACCCTCCGGGTCGTGCCACTGCGGGTCGAGCGCGTCACTGCTCATGGTCCAGCAGATCGCCAACTCGACCACCGGCCGTCCGTTGCGGTAACCGCGGTACGTGCGTCGCTGTCCGCCGACCGTGCCCGCGGCGAATTGGGCCCAAGGCAAGTTGAGATCGCGGGTCAGCACCGCGTGCTCGACGAACGCCTCTTCGTCGTCGAGCTCGGCGCCCAGCATGGTCGCGATCAGGTCGAGCGTTTCGAAGTACCCCAGTCCGTACTGTTGGGACTGCGGGTCTATCGGCGTCACCCGCTGACGGGGTGGCTTGCCGAACCCGAGCACCGTCCATGCCTCTCGGACCGGGTAGGTGGTGCAGTCCAGCGTTTCAACGAGCTTGACGCTGTTGACCTTTCGGCACGCCCCGGTCAGAAACCCGGCGACGACGTTGATGAATCCCGGCTCGAATCCGGTGCCCAGAAAGGTCGCCCCGCCTTCGGTGGCGGCCGCGTCGAGCGCGGCGCGTTCGCTCCGATGGTGGCTGCCGGTCAGAAAATCTCCGGTGGTGACCACGTTGATGCCACGCCGCAGCATGGTGGCCACCAGGTCGTAGTCGATCACGCGCGGCATGTAGTTCACGCAATCGGGCTGCACGTCGAGCAACGCGTCTACGTCGCCGGTCGCTGCGACTCCGACCGGGTCTCTCCCAGCCAGCACTCCCGCGTCGCGGCCCACTTTGTCCGCGCCAAAGGCATGCACGCCGACCACGTCGAAGTCTGCGCGGTCGAGCAAGGTGCCGAGCGCTCGCGCCCCGACATTGCCGGTCGACCACTGGACCACTCGGTAGCGCGCCATGCCTCACGGTAACCGTTGACAGCTCGACTCGAACGCTGTTCTAATCAGAATGTTGTTCGAATCTGCTCCGGGCGGGGGTCTAGTGGAAGCCGTATCCAATGCGCCGGTGTTGCGTTACGGCGCGCTGGACCGGGCACACCTGACAAAGCACCTGTGGCAGTTGGCAAAGCGCGTGGGCGTCAGCCGGGTGACCATGCGGGAGTTGGCGGCCGAGGCCGGTACGGCGCCGTCGTCGGTGTACTACCACGTCCGCGACAAGCGGGAACTGCTCGACCTGCTGATCGAATCGGTCCTGGCGCAGATCGAGATCCCACACGACGGTGACTGGGCCGCTCGGTTAGTCACGTTGTACACCAACGCCTGGCACGTGCTCGTCGAGGTGCCGGGCATTGCGGTGCTGCTGCAGGAGCATCCGCACACCGCTGCGGCCACCGAGATGGACCGGGCCTCGCGGGCGATTCTGCGTGACTCCGGTTTGCCGGCAGCGCATTTCGAAGCCGCGCATGCCACGTTGTACGTGCACCTGCTGGGTTCGGTGCAACTCGAGCACATCCGTCCCGTCGACGCCTCGGTCGGGGGACCGCACGACTGGGCATTCGAATACGGGTTGCGGCTGATCCTCACGGGTCTGCGCGGGGACATCGGGGGTGAAATATGACGGAAGCGATGATCGATCTGGCCGACCCGGCGCATTGGGCATCGCGGTTTCCCGACGACCTGTTCGCCGCACTGCGCGCCCGCACGCCGGTATTCCACCAACGCCTCACCGACGACGTGCAATCGACGGTGGGACGGGAGTTCTGGGTGTGCACCAAACACGCCGACGTCGCCCGAGTGCATCGTGATTACGAGTCGTTCACGGCGACTCGCGGCCCGTTGATCCAAGACGTGCCGCTGTTCGACGCTTACCCGGCCATCGTCAGTTTGGATCCGCCCGACCACACCGTGCGCCGCAGGGTCATCACCCGCGCGTTCACCCCGCGCGCCGTGGCCAAACTCGAAGACGGAATCCGCGCTCGGGCCAAGGCGATGGCCGATGCGCTGTTCGATCGGGGTGGCGGCGACTTCGTGGATCTCGCAGCGGGACTGCCCATCTCGGTGATCGGTGACATCGTCGGCATCCCGGAGGCGGACCGGCCCCGGGTGTTCGGCCTGATCGATCGGGTCTTGAAGACCGCCGGTGGGCAACTGGCCGTTCCCGACGGGGATGACCTGATGCCGTTCATGGAGTTGTTCCAATACGCCAGCGAGTTGACTGCCGAGAAGCGAGCGCACCCCGTCGACGACATTTGGAGCGCCTTGTGCACCACCGAAATCACCGCCGACTCCGGAGAGAGTTTCCTGCTGCCGGCCAACGAGCTGGAGATCTTCTTCTTCATCCTCGGGCTCGCTGGGGCGGACACCACACGAAATGCGTTGTGCGACGGCATCCGCGCGTTCGTCGCTAACCCTGACCAGATCGCGGTCTATCGGGCCGATCCCGAGGCGCGGCGAACCGCGGTCGAGGAAGTGATCCGCTACTCGACCCCCATTATGTTCTGGGTGCGGGGCGCCACGCAGGACGTGATGCTCAACGATGCGCTGATTCCCGCGGGCGCGCGGGTGGTGACGATGCTGCGGTCGGCCAACCGTGACGAGGACGTGTTCGACGACCCGTATCGGTTCGACATCCGTCGCGATCCCAACCCGCACCAGTCATTCGGCGGGGGCGGGGCCCATCACTGCCTGGGTGCCATGCTGGCCCGGGCGGAGGTCAGGGCCGCACTCGACGAGATTTTGTTGCGCAGCAACGAAATCGAGATCGGCGAGCCGGTGCTGCAGCTGCCGAGCTTGTGCAACAACATGACGGTGTACGAATCGCTGCCGGTGAGCTTGAACTAGCGCTCGCCGACGAAGACCGCCGCCTCACCCGCGTCCAGCCGCAGCACCGGGGAACCCGAAGTGTGGCGTGGTCCGGTCTATTGGGTGGATTCAGCGCAGTGCGCGGTAACAATGCCCAAGATGGCTGCCCGCACCCGGTCGGACACCGCGTGCGGTGATGCGGTGTCGAATTTGCCGTCCAGGTGCAGGAAGGCCAGACCGTGCACGAGGCTCCACAGAGCATTGCTCATGGCCTCGACATCCGTGTCCGGAAAACACGCTCGGGCGCCGCCACTCACGAGCTGCCAGATCGCGGCCGTGGCGGCGACCCGTTCGTTGTTCTCCCGCTCGCAAGGCTCGCCGAACATCAACCGGAACATGGCTGGGCGGCGCAACGCAAACTCGACGTAGGCGAGGCCCAGTTCCGCGAGATCTGCTGGGGTACTTGGTGCCGGGTTGGGGGCGGCCATGCAGTCCGCCAACTCCCGATAGCCGACGGCGGCCACCGCGGAGACCAATGCCTCGCGGTCCTCATAGTGGCGGTACGGCGCGCCAGGCGACACACCGGCGCGGCGTGCCACCGCTCGCAGCGAGAGGCCGGCCGTGTTGCCGTCCTCCTCGAGGAGCTCGATCGCCGCACGCACACAGGCGGCACGGAGGTCACCGTGATGGTAGCTAGAACCCGGCATGAGATAGGTCACACTCCCCAAGATGTAGACATCGCATACATCGCGGTTTAATGTAAGCACTGTTCAGCAGTATAGGGCAGTGAACAGCGGCGTACCGCATCGGCTGCTGCCTGACATTCCGATCGGTCAGTCCGGTGAGGCCACCTGGAGGCGTCGTGAACCCAAATGCTCAGACCCACAACCACGTCGCCGTTATCGGCGCCGGATTCGGTGGACTCGCCGCGGCAATCCGGTTGCAGGAACACGGATTCAACGACTTTGTGGTCATGGATCGCGCCCCCGACATCGGCGGCGTCTGGCGGGACAACACCTATCCGGGCGCAGCCGTCGACGTCGAGTGTCAGTTGTACTCATTCTCCTCTGCGCTGAATCCGCAGTGGCGCAACGTGTTCGCAAAGCAGCCAGAGATTTGGGACTACTTACGCGATGTCGTCCGACGATTCGGTTTGCCGCCCCACCTGTTACTCGACTGCGCCGTCGACGGGCTGGATTGGGATCCCGTCCACCAGCTCTGGCGAATGCAGACAGCGCGGGGAGAGCGCAGCGCCAACCACGTCGTGATCGCCACCGGAGCGTTGGCGGAACCCAACATCCCGGAAATTCCCGGCATGGAACGCTTTACCGGCGCGGCGTTCCATTCCGCCCGGTGGGACCACGGGATCGACCTCACCGATAAACGCGTCGCGGTCATCGGAACAGGTGCATCAGCCGCGCAATTCATCCCCGCTGTGCAGCCTGCCGTCGCTCACCTGACGGTCTTTCAACGGACGCCGGCGTGGGTCATACCGCGGCATGACCGCGAGATAAGTGCCAGCAAGCAGAAGCTGCTGCGAACCCTGCCCGCGCTGCAACGGCTATCGCGATTGCGCATCTACCTCAAGCGCGAGCGGCTTCTCCTCGGCTTCCGTCATCCCGCCTTTCAGAAACCGGCCGAGTTCTTGGCCCGTAAACATCTCTACGCACAGGTCGAGGACCCCGGACTACGGGCAAAGCTGCTGCCCGACTATCGACTGGGCTGCAAACGCGTGCTGATTTCCGACGACTACCTGTCCGCGCTCGCCAAGCCCAACGTCACCCTGGTCACCGACGGTATTCATGAGATCACGCCGGGCGGCATCGTCGACGGCACCGGCGCCGAACATCAAGTCGACGCAATAATTCTCGGGACGGGATTCAAGACGGATCGATTGCCGCTGACCGACCGCATCCGCGGCGCCGACGGGATAAGCATGGCGGAGAAATGGACCGGCAATCCCACCGCCTTTCTGGGGACCACCGTCGCGGGCTTTCCCAACTGTTATCTGATCAACGGACCCAACACCGGCCTGGGACACACATCGGTGCTGTACATGTACGAGTCCCAGGCCAGATATGTTGCGTCAGCGATCGGCTATGCGCGCGCTCATTCCGTCGGCGCCATCGAACCCACCGAGAAGGCCCAGGAGGCGTACACGGCGGAGGTGGATCGACTCAGCGCCGGAACGGTGTGGTCGAGCGGTGGCTGCAAAAGTTGGTATCTCAACGCCAACGGTCGCAACACAAATCTGTGGCCCGGCAACACCTTCAGCTACCGGCGGATGACGCGCCGGTTCGACCCTGCCCATTACGTCCTTTCTCGCCGGCTCACACCCACACCGGCGTCACCGTGACAACGGCGCCGCGACATGCCATTCGTAGACATCGACAAGGCGGCGCGTCACGTGCTGGAAGTGATCGAAAGGGGCCAAAGCAGCGAAATGCACCCGACCCCTTTGCTGTTCGTACACGGTGCATGGCACGGGGCGTGGTGCTGGGATGAGTACTTCCTTGATTACTTCGCCGGGCGGGGGTTTCGGGTCCTAGCCCCCAGCCTACGAGGACACGGGGGGAGCCCGGTCGAGAAATCCCTTCGCCTGTGCTCGATTTCGGAGTTCGTCGCCGATGTGACCATGGTCGCGCAGCGGCTTCCGCGTCCGCCGGTGCTGGTCGGGCATTCGATGGGCGGGTTCGTCGTGCAGAAATACCTGGAGAGTCATGACACCCCGGCCGCGGTCCTGCTCGCCTCGGCGCCGCCACGTGGGCAGCTCGGCTCGCTGTTGCGTTCGGTCCGTCGGCACCCCTGGCGTGCAATGAAATTCGCGATCACGGGCAATCCGGCCGACCTGTGCGGATCACCTGCAGGTACTCGCGAGATGTTCTTCGGCAGCCGCGCGCCTGACCATCTCGTGGAGATGACCGCCGCGCGACTTCAGCCGGACAGCATGCGGGCGATCTTCTTCGACATGGTGGCCGGCGATCTGGTGGACACGAGAAAGGTCAACACACCGATGCTTGTCATGGGGGGAACAGGCGACGAGGTCTATTCGGCGCGGGATGTCCGCCGTACCGCCGAGGCCTATCAGACATCGCCGGTGCTCATCCCGCACGCTGGGCACGACATCATGCTGGAGCCGGGATGGAGTACTGCGGCGGTGACGATCGAGTCCTGGCTTGGTCAGCATGGGCTCTGAGCTCGTCCCGTTTCGACGCCACATCGGAACCGCCGGCGCCGCACGGCGAGTGGGCGCAGCCTCGCGACGCGAGACGCGAGGATTGGCCGGCGCAGAGCGAGCTATCGACTTACGGCAACGTCATGCCGGGAACGAGGCGCCCGAGACGCGGTACGCGCAGGACGGTGGTGTTCACATCGCCTACCAAACCACCGGCGACCATGGCTCGGACCTTTTGTTGATCCCCACGCCGACATTTCCGATCGATTTGATTTGGGACGAGCCGCACGTAGCGGCACAGCTGAGCCGGTTGGCGTCATTCAGCCGCCTGATAATGACCGACCTGCTCGGTCTAGGTAGCTCCGACCAGGTGGCGATCCACGGTTGCCCCGCGATGCAAACCTGGACCGATGGCCTGATTGCCGTGCTCGACGCCGCGGGCAGTGCCCACGCCTCGGTCTTCGCCACGGCTGAGTCGGCGCTTCCGGCGATGCTATTGGCCGCAACCCATCCCGACCGCGTGAGTTCGCTGGTGCTGTGGAGCGCTTTTGCGCGTTTCTCCCGCGCTGTCGACTATCCCTGGGGAATGCCTGAGCCCGCGATGACCCGCTATGTCGATCTCATCGGCGATGCGTACGGGACCGGCGTACTCGCGGATCACCTCGCGCCCACCAACGCCGCCGCGCAGCGTCGACCCAGGTGGGCGCGCGGGGAGCGGCTCTCGGGCGGTCCCGGCTACTTCAAACGGATCTACGACTTGTACGTACGTAGCGACATGCGGCCCGTGCTGGACAGCATCCAGGTGCCAACACTGTTGCTGCATCGCCGCGGTGACCGCCATGTCGTCGACGGCCACGGGCGCTATCTGGCCGACCGAATACCCAACGCGCGACTGGTGGAATTCGACGGTGATGACCATGTGTGGTTCGCCGGAAAGGTAAACGCTGTACTCGATGAGATTCAAGAATTTCTGACCGGCCAACGCGCCTCGGCACCCAGCCACCGTGTGCTGGCCACCGTCCTGTTCACCGACATCGTGCGGTCTACCGAGCTTGCGGCTTGTCTCGGCGACAGCGAGTGGGCCAAAGTGCTTGGTGAGCATAACCGCTTGGTTGAGCGGCACGTGGCAGCCGCCCGAGGTGCCGTGGTCAAGTTCACCGGTGACGGTGCCCTGGCGTCCTTCGACGGGCCCGCCCGAGCTATCAACTGCGCGTGTGCAATTCGCGATGCCGTACGAGAGCTCGGGTTTGCCGTCCGGGTGGGGCTGCATACGGGCGAGGTGGAATCGGTCGGAGCCGATATCCACGGCATCGCGGTGCATATCGCCGCGCGCATCATGGCGCTCGCGGCACCCGATGAAGTGCTTGTCTCCGGTGCAGTGCCGCCGCTGGTTCTCGGATCGACAATCGCCTTCGAAGATCGCGGCACCCTCGAACTCAAGGGCGTGCCGGGCCGCTGGTCGGTAATGGCCGTGCGCGATACCGGTTGCCCCTACCAATGAACACCGCTGTACGCGTCGGCGTTCGAAGCTGCGCGGCGATCGAATTCGGTTAGGGGTATTCGATGGATGTCGATGAAACCTTGACGGGTGTGGGATGGACGGGTCTCATGACCGCGTACAGCCGCGCGCATGAGTCGTTGCGCAAGGATCGTATGTTCAACGATCCGCTTGCGGCGGCAGTCGTCGCGGCCGCGAACCGCGTCGGGTCCGTCACCGGCCCGCGACTACCGCGTCTGCGGCCGACAATAGATGATGCAGCGTCGAATCTGTGGAACTTGTTCAGCTTCTATTTCGCGCATCGCACGGTCTTCTACGACAGCGGCTTGCTGAACGCGATCGACGCGGGGTACCGCCAGATCGTCCTTTTGGGCGCGGGCTTCGACGGTCGCGCATTCCGGCTGGGTTTGCCGGGGGACGCGACCGTATTCGAAATCGACCAGGCATCGGTGTTGGCGTTCAAAGAACG
The DNA here is from genome assembly GCF_001673155.1 of Mycobacterium sp. 1423905.2. Lineage (GTDB taxonomy): Bacteria > Actinomycetota > Actinomycetes > Mycobacteriales > Mycobacteriaceae > Mycobacterium. Next base: position 9,516 of record NZ_LZLE01000339.1, read on the forward strand.
GGTCGTGCTGCAACACAGTCTTATTCCCGACTGCTCCCGGGTGCCTTTGTGGGTCGATCTGCGAGAGGAGATCGCTGGTCCATTAATGGCTGCGGGATTCCGCCCGGACCGGCAGACGGTGTGGATTGCCGAGGGGCTGCTGATGTACTTCACGCGTGAGGAGGCCGATCGGCTGCTCGACCGCGTCTCAGCGTTGTCTACCACTGGAAGCCGTTTCCTCAGTGAATATTTCACTCGTCAATGGAAGTACGAGGACGTCAACTACGAGCTCTTGGACGATCGGGACCGCGTGGTCTGGGACCTGCTGAAGTGGGAGTTTCCCGACGATCCGGTGCTCGAGGAGCCCGGAGATTGGCTCGCATCTCATGGGTGGCAGGTCCGCGCTCGTACGACGGTCGGCGAATTCGGCCGCGCCGCTCGGCGGGAGGTGCCGCCGGAATTCGAGACTTCTGACGGCGCGGACATCTGGTTGTTCGACGGCGTCAAAGGCGGGTGATCCCGCGCGTGGCCGTTAACGGTGAAGGTGCCGCGCAAATCACGAGCTGGCCCGGATCAGTTAGCGCGCAGATAGGTGTAGACGCCGGCGAAGTTGCGGTTCACTTCTTCGGGTACCGGCACCGGACCGCCGAGAGCGCGAGCGCCCCAGACGATTTGGGCGGTGCGCTCGACCAGTGCGGTGATGTGCAGCACCTTGTCGGGCCGCGGACCGACCGCTACCAGGCCGTGGTTGGCGATCAGGGCAGCACCGCGTCCGTCCAGCGCTTTGACCGCGTTGGTGCCGACGTCCGGTGTGCCTGAGGCGGCGTAATCGGCGCACCGGACGTCTCCGCCGCAATACACCGCGAATTCGTCGATGCAGGCCGGAATGGGTTGATGCGCCACGGCGAACATGGTCGCCCACACCGGATGGCTGTGGATGACGCTGCCGATGTCGTCGAACGCTCGATAACACGCCAGGTGCAACTGCATCTCGGTGGACGGCATGCGGCCGTCTTTGGCCTGCAGCACAGCACCATCGGGGTCGACCACGACCAGATCGTCGAGCACCATGTCGGCGTAGTCGACCGACGACGGCGTGATGACCAGGCTGCCGTCGCGGCGTCGGGCGGAGAGGTTGCCGGCGGTGCCCTCCACCAGCCCCCGGCGCAGCATCTCTTTGGCCGCCGCCAATACCGCGACTTCCGGATCGTCGACATACTTCATCGGCCCAGCACCTCCGGATTGACGATATGGGCGGGCCTGGCGCCGGACAACAGCGCGTCCAGATCGTCGGCGACCATCTGTGCCTGCCGCGCTTCGGTGTTCCACGTGGCCCCACCGATGTGCGGGGTGAGCACGACGTTGGTCATCTCCGTCAGCGGGTGATCGGTGGGCAGCCACTCCCCGACGAAGTGGTCTAACCCGGCGGCGGCCACCTTGCCCGCGCGCAGCGCCTCGACGAGGGCATCGGTGTCATGCAATTGGGCGCGGGCGGTGTTGA
>NZ_LZLE01000340.1 GCF_001673155.1 Mycobacterium sp. 1423905.2
TCGAAGACTTCCTGTTCGGCTTCGCTTTGGTGACCGCGGTCCTGCTGCTCTGGGAACGGCAACGTGCGCGTCGGTGAAGCGGGCGCGGGCGACCTGTTCAGCGCCTTCGACGCTGGGGCCCCCGCCTACGACCAGCTGGTAGGCGCCAATCCCGGCTATCACAGCGCCTTGCACTTGTCCGCCCGGCGTATGCGAATCCCTGATCGCGGCAAGGGGTTACGGCTGTTGGATGCCGGGTGCGGCACCGGTGCATCGACTGCCGCACTGCTCGCCGTCGCCCCCGAGGCGCAGATCGTCGCGGTCGACGCCTCGCGAGGAATGCTGGAGGCAGCGCAAGCCAAAGACTGGCCCCCCTCCGTTCGGTTCGTTCACACCCCCATCGAAGATCTGGCCGAGCACGGCATCACCGGACCGTTCGATGCCATCCTGGCCGCCTACCTGGTGCGCAATCTGGCCGACCCGGACGCCCAGTTGCGGGAGTTCCGCAACCTGCTCCGACCCGGTGGCACATTGGCCGTGCACGAGTACTCGGTACGCGATTCGGCTGTGGCGACCCGGATTTGGCACGCCGTGTGCTGGGGCATCATCATCCCCGCGGGCTGGTGGCGCACCCGCGACGCCGGGCTCTACCGCTACTTGTGGCGCAGCGTGCTGGCTTTCGATGGCGCGGCTGCGTTCCGGCAACGCCTCACCGACGCGCACGTTGCCGTTCCCAGAGCAGCAGGACCGCGGTCACCAAAGCGAAGCCGAACAGGAAGTCTTCGA
>NZ_LZLE01000341.1 GCF_001673155.1 Mycobacterium sp. 1423905.2
CGCACCCGCCTGCGCGACACCGATCCCCGCTCGAACCAGCACCTCGACGCCGCGGTCCACCACGGCCTGGTGGCGGCGGGACCGGAGGCGGCGTTGGCGGCGGTACCGGAGGCGGAGGTGGCGGCGGAGGAGGTGGCGGCGGCTTCCAGCTGCCGACACCGGCGGAGATCTGGACCATGATCTTCGGTCCGGACGGTCAGCAGATCCCCGGTCAGGGCCAACCGAACTGGAACCCGCTGGAGTACGTGCAGAACATCTCGAACTTCCTCAACGGCAACACCCAGGCCCTCACTTACCTGCAGACCAACATCCCGCAAGCCCTCACGAACCCCGCACAGCTGCCCGCCCTGCTGTCCTACTTCGTCGCCTGGCAGACGTTCCGGGCGGTCAACTGGACCCTGCGCACCCTGCGCTTCCTGCTGCAAACCGCACCGCTGCTGGTGCCGGCCATGATGAATCTGGCGGTCGCCTACCTGGGTGGCCTGGTTGGCTTGTCCGGGCTGGCCGGCCTGGCGCCCACCGTCGCGCCGCCCATGCCCGCCGCGCCGGTACCGATTGCCGAAAAACCCGACCTGCCGAGCCCAATCCTGGCCGCCCCGGTGCTGACGCCCACACCCACGCCCACCCCGACTCCGGCCACCGCGCCGATAATCCCTGCTCCTGCCACACCGGCTGCACCGATGCCCGCGCCCGGCGTCGAGACGCTGGGATATCTCGTCGGCGGACCCGGACCCGACTTGGGCCCCACACTCCGGACCGGTCTGCGCGCCCGACAACCGGCCCGCGATTCGGCTCCGGTAGGGGCCGCGGCCACCACAGCGGCGCGCCGCGAACACAGGCGGGCCGCCCAGCGGCGGATGGTGATCGACCGCGGTTATCGGTATGAGTACTTAGACGATGGCGAGGCATCCGGCGCGGCCGATCACTACCCGGCTTCCGAAAGCGGCTCTACGGCCATGGGATTCGCTGGCACGTTGGCCGGGACCCCCGTGCGGCCGGCCGGACTGACCAACATTGCCGGCGACGGGTTCGGTGGCGGCCCAACCCTGCCATTGCTGCCCGGCGCAGCCGAAGAGTGACGGTTCTTTCGGGCCAACAGCACGCCACGCTATGGGCGCTGCCGGCCGATGTGAGATGGCAGTGACACCGGCGGCACGTATTCCCCGATCAAGGTGCGGTGCCACCAGGCGTGCTCTCGTCGCAACTCGGCCCACGTGGTGAAGCGGTAGCGGTACAGTTGCGCGCGCACGTGACGCGGCGGCGAATCCCCGAAAGGATTGTGCCGCAGCAACTTCAACGTATCCGGATCGTTGCTGAGCAGCCGCTGCAGGAACGGCCGCAGCCACGGCAGCGCGTAACCGGGGGAGAGGGCTGCGAACCACATCAACCAATCCAGCCGCAGGTGGTAGGGCGCCCATTGCCGGGGCAGGCGGCGCACGTCCCCGGGCTTGCCCTTGAATCGGTATTCCTGCCACACCGTTTCGTCGGTGATCTCGGCGTCTTCGGTGCCTTCGATCACTACTTCCTCGCGGGTGCGGCTGATGCTGCCGAACGCGCCGTACGTGTTGGCCAGATGAAACGGGTTGAACGACATGTTCATTCGCTGCTGGGACGACAGCATGTTCCGGGCGGGCCAATAGCTCAACACCAACATCCCGGCTGCGAAAACCAGCGTCAGCCCGACGAACCACGCCGGCGGCGCCGCGAACACCGGCTCATCCGGTAGCGGCAGCACCGCGGCCGCCGATGAGTGATCGATGGCGCTGAACGCCAGCAAGATGGTCACCCAATTCAGCCAGGCGAAGTTGCCCGACGCCACCAACCAGAGTTGAGTGACGACGATGATCGTCGCGGCCACACTGGCCACCGGCTGCGGGGCGAACAATCCGAACGGAATCACCAACTGCGACACGTGATTGCCGGCCACCTCGATGCGGTGCAACGGCTTCGGCAGGTGGTGAAAGAACCAGCTCAACGGCCCCGGCATCGGCTGGGTCTCGTGGTGGTAGTCCAGGCAGGTCAGATCCCGCCAGCACTTGTCACCGCGCATCTTGATCAGTCCGGCGCCGAACTCGACCCGGAACAACAACCAACGGATCAACAGCAACGTCAAAAGCGGTGGGGCCGTTCGGGCATTGCCCAGGAACACCATCAAGAACCCGGTCTCCAGCAACAGCGATTCCCAGCCGAACGAATACCAGACCTGCCCGACGTTGACGATCGACAGGTAGAGCGCCCACAGGACCAGCCAGCCGAGCATGGCCGCCCACAGCGGCACTAGGTCGGCCAGACCGGCGGCGATCGCCGCCGACAGCGCCGCCCCGAACCAGCAGACCGCGGCGAACCACCGGTCGGAGAAGCGGAAATGAAAGATGCTCGGAGCGGCCCGAAACGATCGCGCCGCCACGTACCTCGGCACCGGCAACATGCCGTGCTCGCCGATGAGCGCGCGGAACTGCTGCGCGGCCGCGACGAACGCCACCAGATAGAGCACCGCGGTGCCCCGCTCGAGCACCAGCCTGCCCAACCAATATTCGGGTGCCGAAAACCAGTCCATTGCAGTAATAACTATGCGCCGCGTCGCGGTGTCGGCACCACCGTGGCCACCACCGCGGCCACCGAGACCAGCGCCAGCAGCTGGACGCTCGCCGAATGCCCGGCATACCCGTCGACCGACCGCCAAGGATAACGGGACAGCACCGCACCGGCCAGGACCAGCCCGCCGGCGCTCAAGGCCAGGAAAACCCTGTCGGACAACAATTCTCGGTGCCATAGCGCATAGCGCAGACCCACCGCGGCGCCGACGACCAGCGCACCGGCCACCCCCGCGATCACCGCCCCGGCCGCTACCGCCACGAGTCCGACCCAGGGACCGGGCGCCCATGGCTGCGCGGGCGGCGACTCATCAGGCCTGCGGCGCCGCCACAGCGCCAACACCACCAGCAGCGGCAACAGCGCCAGCCCCACGGCCAGTCCGGCCCGGTACACCGAGTTCGACGCGAACGTCAGCGTGATGGTCCCCGCATCCCCGGCGGGCACCACCCAGCCCTGCTGCCAGCCGTTGACAGCCACTGGAGTCAACCGATATCCGGTGGTGGTCCGCGCCACCCACCCGGGATTGATGCTCTCGGGAACAACCAGCACCCGCGAAGCCGCCGACGCGGGCACCCGTACCTCGCGGCGCGCCGGTCCCCACGTCCCGGTCGAGGTTGGTACCGCCGTCGCGTCGGGCGGTTCGGTGACGCCCGGAACCGACAACTGCGCTCCGTCGACCACGAACGCGGCGCCGGGACTGATCAACAGTTCCTGCTGTCCGGCGGGCAGCGTTATCGGGTTGGTCTCGCAGGCGCGCGCCTGCACCGGCTGCCCGTCGAGTAACGCGCCCACCGTCGTCGTGATCGAGGTGTGCACGAACCGGCCGGCCACGGCGATGACCGGCCCGTGGTCACAGTCGACGGTGACCGTGCGGGCCCGGTTGCGGGCGGCGTCGGCCGGGCTGACCGGGGCACCGTCGGGGCCCAGCACCGTCACCTCGGCCAGCCCGGGCGGCTTGAGCTGGTCGAAGCCCAGCGCGTTGCGGTCGATGATGTCTTGCCAGTCGAGCAGGCTGACGGTCACGGTGTCGGTCACCCGGGGATGCAGCGGCAATGTCTGGGCCTGCCCGTCGTCGCCGAGCTGCACCGCGCGCGCCTGCGGGCCGTCGCCGAGGTCCACGGCCACCATCGTCGGATGCGCGGGCAGCGTCGTCCGGCTGGCCACCAGCCGCAACCCGGTCACCTCAACGGGCCGCGGCAGGGTCAGCGTCAACGTCGGCGGGGTCTTGTGCTGCACCACGCGCTGCGGCGCGGTCCAGGCCGTCGCGGGGTCACCGTCGGTGGCCGCATACGCCGAACCCAGCACGTCGACCACATCGGACTCACCGGCGGCGCGGACGGCGCCCGGCTCGGCGATCAGGTCGGCCAGCTTCGGTCCCTGCCGTGGCCGCACCCATACCGTCGGCGCCACTGCCGTCGGGCCGGGCACCGCGAGCGTGCGGCTGAAGTTGACCGGCTCTTCGGGCGTCAACGCCATCGACGCGGCGCAGCGCATGCTGTCCGGACCCGGCGCGCAGCCCGGCCGGCCCAGGAACTCCGAGCCCAGATCCCAGCCCGCCACCACCGACCCCGACGGTGGCCCGGGCACCTGCGCCGTGTGCCGCAACTGGACGGGGTGGGCGAAGCCGGACGCGTCGTACTGAGTGATCGCCAGGTCGGTGACGCCGAACTGCACGCCGGAGGAGCCGTCGTCGGTGGCTGCCGCGGTGATGCGCACCCACGGTGTCTCGCCGTAGGGCAGCGCTGCGGTCAACGGTTTGCCTGCCTCGTCGAAACGCAGCGTGGTGCTGCCGGTAGCCGTCTCGACCAGTATGCGGCGGACCTGGGCGCCGACCGCCGTGGCGCTGGGTGTCAAGGTCAGCACGGCATTGGTCACCGGGTGGTCGAAGTCGACCTGCAACCACTGCCCGACCGCGGCCTGCAGCGCGTTAGACACCCACGAGGTGGCCGGGTCGCTGTCGATGGCCGCGGCCGACGCGGTCGCCGCGGCGACGTCGGGAATGGCCGTGGCATCCGCCGAGGAACTCGACACCGTGATCCGGCCGCCGGTCCACGCGCCGTAGACCAGATCGGTGCCCGGCACCGGGTAGTCGGGCACCCGGTTGTAGGTGTGCCGGGCGTCGCCGGGTGCGCGGATCGCCGACGAGTGCTGGTCGACGCGCCCGTAGTCGGTTTCGCGGGCCACCGGGGTATCGGTGACCGTGACCACCGGGGCCGGCAGTCCCGCGGCGCGGGCGTCGGCGGTCATCAGCATCGGGCCCAGCGGCGGCCTGCCCGCCAGCCGCCGTCGTTCGTCGAGCCGCAACAACGACTCGGGGCCGCCGTCCACGCGCGCCATCCGGTCGGTGTCGACGAGGTAGGGCGCGCCCGGGTCGGCCGCGTCGCCCACCCGGTAGATCTCCACAGCGGGATAGCGCGGCCGCAGTCCGCTGTCGTTGACGAAGCCGGCCAGCGCACCCGGACCCACCGGCGCGCCGAACTGGGCCACTTTGGTCAGCCCCGGAGAGCCGGCCACGGCGCGGTGCACCAAGAGGGGCCGCGCCGACCGGGACGACTCCGGGTCCAGATCGTTGCGCAGCACCACATACGAGATGCCCTGCCGGGCCAAAGTGTCGGCCAAACCCGCCGACGGGCGCCCAGACGCGAACAGGCGTTGCACCGAATCCAGCGCGCGGATGGTCTGCGGCGGCGTCAACGGGATCGAGTCGCGCACCCCCCACGGACTGCTGCCCAGCACCTGCAGCGGCTCGTCGTGGCTGTTGCCCCAGACCTGGGTGGCGAACGGGGCGCCCGGCACCACCAGCACCCGCCCAGGTGCCGGGGTGCCGGTGTTGTGTGCGCTGAGCCAGTCGGCGGCCTGGTGCCAATACGGCGGTATCGCGTCGAACGCACCCGGCGGTGTCAGCCGACCGGTCCAGGCCAGTGAGGTGCTGACCAGCAGCCCGGTCATTGCGACGATGCCCACCGCGACCCGCTTGTCGCGCTCGGGGTGCGCGAACGCG
>NZ_LZLE01000342.1 GCF_001673155.1 Mycobacterium sp. 1423905.2
TTGACCTACCGGCTTCCCAACGGCGCCGTTCCGGTGCTGCTCTCCTCCGACGTTGCCGAGCTGGTGCCGGCCGAGGCCACCGCCGTGTTGTCCTACGCCAGCGACCATCCCGACGTGGCGCCGCAGGAAATCGGCGACATGCTGTTCCGCACACGCGTCGCCCGCCGATACCGGGCGCTGGCCATGGTGACCAACCGCGACGAACTGCTCGGCGCCCTGCGAGCGATTGCCGACGATCGCGAGCACCCTCTCGTCGTCCGCACCGACCAGCCCGCCTCGGCCCGCCGGCTCGCCTACGTTTTTCCGGGTCAGGGAAGTCAACGCCCCGGCATGGGACGCCTTTTCTATGAATTGGTTCCGGCCTTCCGCGCCGAAGTGGACCGCTGCGCCGAGGCCTTTCGCACGCTACTGGGCGAGTCGCCGCTGGATTACCTTCTCGATGACCACATCCCGCCGCATGACAACGCGCGCACCGTCCAACCCGCGTTGTTCACGCAAATGGCCGGCTTGGCCGCGATGTGGCGCGCGCTGGGCATCACACCGAGCGCCGCCGTCGGGCACAGCCAAGGGGAGATCGCCGCGGCCTATGTGTCCGGGATGATCACCCGTGACGACGCGGCGGCTGTCGTCGCGATCCGCGCCCGCGCCGCCGACGAACTGGGCACCGGTGACTACGCCATGGCTGTCGTGGCCGCCGATCGTGACACCTGTGAAGACTTACTGGCGCGCTGTTCCGGCTGGGCCGAACTGTCGGTGGTCAATTCGCCGTCGATGACCGGCATCTCGGGTGACCGGGCGGCCGTGCAGGGCGTCGTGGACACCCTCACCGAGCGCGGAACGTTCGCGCGAGTCATCGGGGTGGCATATCCAGCGCACACCAGCCTGATCAACCAACTCGGCGCGCGTGTGCGAGAAAGCACCCGGCGCGAGGTGCGCAATCAGGACTTCCTCGACGGTCAAATCGCCTGCCTGGGTGCCACTCTGGGCGGTCCGATCACCCCGGACCTGCCGGTCGATCAATACTGGTTCTGGAACCTGCGCAACACCGTTCGATTCGACAAAGCCATTGGGGCGGCACTGGCACAAGAGATAGACGCGTTCGTCGAATTGGCCGAGCACCCGACTCTGCAGTTGGCGATTCACGAAAACCTCGCCGCGGCAGGTGCAAGCGACGAAGAATTCAGCAAGGTCGTCATCGGTACCTCAACCAGAGCGGCCACCAATCTCGACGACCTCACGCGCAATCTCGCCACGCTGGCCGTGCAGATGTTGGACTATTCCTGGGCGGCATTGGGCACCGAAGTCGACGGTCCCCTCCCCCTACCGTTGCTCGACTTCCCCAACATCCAGTTGAACCAGACGCGGCTGTGGATGCCGTATGGCTCGCCCCAGCGGGCGGATGAAGCCGTCACACCGGCGCCCGCAGCGAAGAACCCGTCCGAGGACCCAGCCGCCGACGCGGCACCGGTGCGGCTGCTGTGCGAGCAGTGGGTGCGGCTGTCGCGACGCTCGCTGGTGCCCCCGCGTCGAATCGGAATCGTCGATCACACCGGCGCCTGCACCGAGCTTGCCACGGCTTTGGGCACCGCCGCCGCCGATGTCGGCGCATCCGCTCGAGTCATTGATATCGAAAGCCTCTCCAGCACAGATGATTTCGACACCTATGTCATCCTGCTGCCGCCGCCACCGCAGCTCGGCACCACGGCCGCCGCGGCCGAAGTAGCCGCCTTCTTCGCCGACCACACCTGGTGGCCGGGACTGACGGAGACTGTGACCGAATGCTGGCTGGTGACGGCGGGCGGCGAAGCCGCACGCGCCGACGATATGAGACCCGATGTCGTGCACGCGGCCGCAGCGGCAGGATTCCGCAGTGTCGGTGCCAAATATCTTGGGGTGCGGTTCCGCCACCTCGACCTACCGGCCGGCTCCACGCCGTCAAGCGTGGCCGCCGCACTAGTGGCCGCGGTCCACACCGCCGGTGAATCCGAACTGGCGCTGCGCGACGGCGCCCTATATGCCAAGCGCATCGTCGAGGCAGACAGCACCCTCGCCGAGTTCGGAGCCGAACTTCGTGCGGCGACACCGCCTGCCCACGTGCTCGTCGTCGGCGGGACCGGCAATCTCGGGCTCGAATTCTGCGCGCACTTCGCCCAACGCGGATCGCAGCGCATCACGCTCGTCTCCCGATCAGGTGAGACCGCTGCCCTCACCGAGCGACTACGGCCCCTCCGCACCGCCACGGGCACGCAGATCGGCGTAGTCAGCTGCGACGTCAGCGATCAAGAGGCGGTCAGAAGCTGGGCGCAGAACTACCAAGACGCGCCCGCGGACCTGATCATTCACGCCGCTGTGCACTATTCCGGCATCGAACTCGAAGACATCACCCACGACCTCGTCGACCAAGCGCTGGCACCCAAGGTTGTCGGGATCGCAAACGTCCTCGAGGCGTTCCCTCGCACCGACGACTGCCGCGTGGTGCTGTGTTCGTCCATCTCGGCGACGGTCGGTGGTCGCGGCGTCATTGTCTACGCAGCAGCCAACCGAATGCTCGACGCCATGGCTTACCAGCTGCGGGCCGACGGACTGGACTGCACGTCAGTCCAGTGGGGCCACTGGAATGTCCATGACGACGGCGACGGGGCTGCGCTGGCCGCACTGGCCGGTACCGGCGTGATCGCCATGCGCCCCGCCGACGCGATCGCCGCGGGATTGACCACCCCGTTCCGCAGCAACGTTATTGTCGCGTCGTTCGATGCCGAACGCGCTCGGTCGGTGCTGGAGACTTGCGGTCGCGCCACGTTGTTGTCCGAGCTGAGTAATGCTGTGGTCCAACCCGTCGCGCCCGTCGGCGGCCCCAGCCCAGCAGCCGACCCCGCGCCCGAAACTCCAGTGTCACAGCGGCTGTTGGGCCTGCTCGCCGGCGCCATAGGCATCGACAGCGTCGACAAGCTGGATCCCACCGTCCCCATGGTCGCGATCGGTCTGGATTCGTTGCAGGCGTTGGAGTTACGCCGTCGGGTCAAGCTGGAGTTCGATCAGGATCTCGAGGTCGCCGAGCTGCTCAGTGGAGCGTCGATCGCCGACGTGCTGGCCAGGCTGGGCGCATAACGTCAAGCCTTGGCTCAATCGTGCGCCATTGCCTCACGCAGGCTCTTCGGTCGCATGTCCGACCAGTTACGTTCGATGTAGGCAAGGCAATCGGCGCGGGTGTCCGGGCCGAACACCACCCGCCAGCCGACGGGCACTGCGGCGAACTCCGGCCATAAGCTGTGTTGTTCCTCGTCGTTGATCAAGACGAAGAACCTCCCCGTCTCATCGTCAAACGGATTGGTATTCACCGCTTCTCCCTGTCGGCGGGTTCGCTTCGGCAGTCGTGAGGCCCAATTCGGCGCCGAGGATGCGATCCGACAGCAAGCCCAGGCAGCTCAGATTCGGGAAACCCGGGCCCTCGTTGAGACCGGACAAGTTGGGCAACACCATCGTGGGCTGCACGCCACCGACCGCCAGACCAGGACCGATGGATTCCTCCAACCGCTCACCGGTCAGCGGGCCGCCTAGGCCCAGCTCCAGCCGATCCAGCGCTTCTGCCGACAACAACGGCACAAACCACAGCGGGTCCGCCCCAGAACCGTCGATGACGAGGTCGAAAGCGTGCAGCGTCTCGACCGGTTCGCCAAACCGATCCGTGGACACGGTGATCCAAATCCGGTCATCGCGAACCACTGCGCGCGCCACCCGTCCCCGCAGATGCCTGATTCGTTCATCGGCGAGCAACGATTCCTGAACGCGCGCGGAGAAGACGCCGCGGTCGGTGCGGGCGATGCAGTTGCGCCGTTCGGCGAGGGTGAGGCTGCGCCATCCCGCAGGGTCGGAGAACAGCGAGTTCTCAAAGAAACCTTCGCCGCGGGTAAACAACGTTGCCTGCGGGGAGATGGCCGTGATCGCCGAAACCCGATGGTGGAACAGCTCGTTGAGCATCGACGCGGACGTCTCGCCACCGCCGATCACCGCGACGTTGTCCGCAACGATTCGGTCATGACGCCCGGCGCGCTGCCAGAACTGGGCGATGGACAACACTCGAGGATCACCGGAGAGCATCGATCGCTCTGGCTGACCGGGGCCGGTGACGATCACCGTCTCGGCGGTCAGGCTGGACTCGGGAGTCCGCAGCACCCACCGTGACCCGTCGACCGATATTTGAACAACCTGGCCGCGAACGACTTTCAGTTCCACCACATCAGCGACCCAGCGCAGATAGCGAGCCCAGGTGTCGTGCGTGGGCGATGGTCTGCCACGATCCACCCAGCCGACGAATTGGTCGGTGGCAACCAGATACGACTGCCAACTGAACCGCATCATCCGCTCGTCGATTTCGCTGTCGCGGCCCGGCAGCAACGACGAGCGGTAAGGGAAACCGACGTCTTTCTCCGGACTGGTCCCCAACCGTTGCCGACCATCGGTCCAGCCGCCCCCGGCACGCCAGTTCGCCGCGACGCCCGAGCGCTCGACGGCAATGATGTCGGGCACCTCGACGCCCATCTCACGCAGCACGGCGGCCTTGGCCGCCACGGCCACCGCCTTGGCGCCGGCACCGACGATCGCTACTGTCCCGCTCATCAGGCCCCCAGCCGCGGGGCAGGCGGACGGCCACAGGTGAGGTAGACGGGGTGGCATTCCCAGTTCGCCGACGTTCCGGCGAATGCTGCGCGGCCCACAACCCCACCTCCGTCTTAGCTCAGGCTGTCCTAACTTTCGTGTACGCTACCCTATGTCGGCGGGCCAGGACATGCTCGCCCCCAGGGAGCCACCAAGTGCCGGTAACTTCTCCTCAGCAACCGCAGCCGTCATCGCTGTCGGGGTTCGTTCCGTTTCCGCCGGACCGTGCCGCTGCCTACGTCCGAGCCGGGTACTGGACGGGGCGGACGGTCGATTCTGTTTTGCGCGACGCCGCGGTCGGCTGGCCGGAGCGGGTCGCCGTTATCGACGCACACGGCAGCCACACCTTCGCTGAACTGGATAACCTGGCCGATCGCGCCGCCGGGAGTTTCGCCGCGCTGGGGATCACCTCCGGCGACCGGGTGTTGCTGCAATTACCGAACTCCTGCCGGTTCGCCGTCGCCCTGTTCGGTTTGCTGCGTGCCGGCGCCATACCGGTGATGTGCCTGGCCGGGCATCGGTTCGCCGAACTCAGCCACTTCGCGGAGGTCAGCGACGCAGTGGCCCTGGTGGTGCCCCAGAGCGCGGGCGGGTTCGACTACCGCCCGCTGGCCGAGCGGCTGACCGCGGCCCACCCGCGGCTGCGCCACGTCATCGTCGACGGCGATCCGGGGCCCTTCCGTTCGTGGGCGGAGTTGCCCGACGGCGACGTCCCGCAGGTCCCCGTCGACACCACCGCCCCGGCGTTGTTGCTGGTGTCCGGCGGCACCACAGGGACACCCAAACTCATCCCCCGCACCCACGATGACTACGTCTACAACGCCACCGCCAGCGCCCGGCTGTGCGCGATGTCCAGTGACGACGTGTACCTGGTAGTACTTCCCGCGGCGCACAATTTTCCGCTGGCCTGTCCCGGCATCCTCGGCGCGATGAGCGTCGGTGCCACAACGGTTTTCAGCACCGACCCCAGCCCTGAGGCCGCATTCGCCGTGATCGAGCGGCACCGGGTCACCGTCGCCGCGCTGGTGCCCGCGCTGGCCAAACTTTGGGCCCAAGCCTGCGATTGGGAACCGGTGACACCAAAGACATTGCGGCTGCTGCAAGTTGGCGGCGCCAAGCTCGAGCCCGAGGATGCACGGCTGGTTCGAGCTGAGCTGACGCCCGGGTTGCAGCAGGTCTTCGGCATGGCCGAGGGCCTGCTCAACTTCACCCGCCTCGACGACCCACCCGAGGTGCTGGAGAATACTCAGGGGCGGCCCCTGTCGGATGCTGACGAACTGCGCATCGTCGACAGTGCCGGCGCACCGGTGGCACCGGGAGACGAAGGCGAACTGCTGACTCGTGGGCCGTACACCTTCAACGGCTACTTCCGCGCCGAGCGGGACAACGAACGCTGCTTCGACCCAGACGGCCGCTACCGCAGTGGTGATCTGGTCCGGCGGCGGCCGGACGGGAATCTGGTGGTGACCGGCCGGGTCAAAGACGTGATCAACCGCTGCGGTGAAACGATCTCCGCCCAAGACCTCGAAGAACAGCTGGCCAGCCACCCGGCCATCTGGTCGGCGGCGGCGGTGCCCTTGCCAGACCCGGAGCTCGGTGAAAAGGTCTGTGCCGCGGTGGTATTCGGTGGCCCCCCGGTGTCGCTCGCGGAACTGAACGGCTACCTCGATCAGCGCGGGGTCGCGACCCACGCACGCGTCGACGTGCTGGTCGCGATGCCGTCGCTGCCCACGACGCCGGTAGGCAAGATCGACAAGAAGGCGATTGCCCGGCAGATCGCGCCACCCGCGGCCGAATCGCAGCCGTAACGCCAACGGGCGGCCAATCGCCCGAATCGCGCAAGTTACGCGCCTGCCCGCGACGACCTCCCCCCGCACCCTGAACAATCCAACGCCGCTCCCCGTTGGTGGCGGCGCGTCGATTGCTGTAGCTTCTACAGGAAACAAATAGCAGACGGTAGTGTTCCCTAAGTCGGATCGGAGGAGTCACCTGATGGAGCTAGGTCTCTTCGGTCTGCTGACGGTGGTGTCCCTGGCGCTGGCACTGGTGTTCGCGGCGTGCGCGTCGGTATTCGTCAATCGGATGCGCAGGCGAGAGCCCCTTGCGCTCAGTGAGGAGCTGGCCAGTGCCAAGTCGGTCATCGCCAAAGTGCGCAAACGGCAACCGTTGTCGCAGGACGAATTCGCGCTGGCCAAGCAGATTATTGACGACCGAGGCTCACCGCTGGCCTACTGCATTCCCGGTGCTCTGTTCATGCTGGGGTGCTTCTTCGTGTTCGGCAGCCTGGAACACTTGCACGGGGCAACGCCGTCGGAGCGGACATTCCTTGGCGTCATCCCCATGTTCACCTCCACCAATCTCGCCCTGCGGCTGCTCAGCAGCGCGAAGTTGAAGAGACGTCTACAAACGTCGGGTAAAGCAGAGGTGACGACGTGAGCCCTCGTCGAGCCGGTAGGACGGTCTTGGAGCGAGCCTGGATGCCACTGGTAGCCGTCGTCGCAGTAGGCGCGGGTCTGGTGTGCATGTGGAAAGTGCACCAGCTGTCCGAGCCGGAGCCGGTCATCACCGTCAACGGCCCGCAGGCACCCGAGCAGTTCAATCCCAAGCAGATGACCTACGAGGTGTTCGGCTCCGCCGGCGAAGGCGGGATGCTCGACTATGTCGACGTCGAAGGGCACCCGCACCGGGTTGATATCACAGCCCTGCCCTGGTCCCACACCGAAACCACTACGCTCACCGTTGTTTCGGGCAGCATCTCGGTGCATGTGCGCGGCAGCCAGATCGGCTGTCGAATGCTGGTGAACGGCGTAGTCCGCGATGAACAGTCCGCGAGCCACCAGGATGCGGACGTCACCTGCCGAGTGAAATCCGCATGAGCGCGCATCGGGCCGGTCGGCCCTTCCTCGCCCATGCGGTACGAGTCCTGGCGATACCGATCATCGTCTTCTGGGCCCTGCTCGCCGTAACGACGAACACCTTCGAGCCGAAGGTGGAGGACGTCGCAGAAGAACTCGCCGGACCGATGGTCCCGCACTACGCCCCCTCCCAGCGCTCGATGCTGGCTATCGGTGAGAAGTTCCACGAGTCGACCTCGACCAGCTTGACCATGGTGGTGTTCGAAGCCAATCGACCGTTGGGCGAGGCGGACCACCAGTATTACGACGAATTGATGCGCCGACTGAAGCGCGACACCAAGCACGTGCAGTACGTCATGGACCTATGGGGAAAGCCGTTCACCGCGGCGGGGGCCCAGAGCGTCGACGGTAAGGCGACGTATGTGCTGTTGCGTCTCGCCGGCGACATCGGTCAGATACAAGCCAACCAGTCTGTTGACGCCGTCCGGGAAATCGTCGCGAAGGACACCCCACCCCCCGGCCTGAAGGTCTACGTGAGCGGCGCCGCTCCGCTCGCGTCAGACACACTGAGCATCGCCAATGCGAGTTTGAACAACGTCACGATCGTGACGATTTTCTTGATCATCGCGATGCTGCTGCTGGTGTATCGCTCTATCAGTACCCTGCTGGTGCCGTTGGCCGGAGTGCTCATCGAGATGTTGGTCGCCAAGGGAGTGGTGTCGACCCTCGGGCATCTCGGGTATATCGAGCTGTCATCGTTCGCGGTGAACATCGTCATCGCCCTGACCCTCGGAGCCGGGACGGACTACGGCATTTTCTTGATGGGTCGCTATCACGAGGCGCGGCAGGCCGGTGAAACGCGCGAAGATTCGTTCTACATCGCATACCGAAGCGTTTCGCCCATCATCATCGGTTCGGGCCTGACGATCGCGGGCGCGTGTTACTGCTTGACGTTCGCCCGCCTCAACTACTTCCACACCATGGGACCGGCCGTGGCGATCACGATGCTGTTCACCATTGCGGCAGCGATGACCCTGGGGCCCGCCCTTTTGACGGTGGGCAGCCTCTTCGGGATGTTCGACCCCAGGCAGAAGGCGAAGGCGCAGCTGTATCGGCGAATCGGAGCAAGCGTGGCCCGCTGGCCGGTACCGATACTGGCGGCCAGTGCGGCGGTCGTCATGATCGGGGCGATATTCGTTCCGACCTATCAGCAGAACTATGACGATCGTCAGTACCAGCCGGCCAATGCCCCCGCCAATCAGGGCTTCGCCGCCGCAGACCGGCACTTCCCGAAAAGCAAATTGTTCTCCGAGATGCTGATGGTCGAAACCGACCACGACATGCGTAATTCCGCGGATTTCATCTCGCTGGATCGAGTGGCCAAGGCGCTTATTCGGCTGCAAGGCGTGGCGATGGTACAGAACATGACCAGACCCCTGGGCCGGCCGTTAGAACACGCCACCCTTCCCTACCTGTTCACCACGCAGGGCAGTGGAAACGGACAACAGCTTCCGTTCAACAGGGAGCAGAACTTCAACACCGATCAGCAGGCAGAGATCCAAGCGCACTCCGTCGCGGTGCTTCGTAAGGAGATCGGCTTCTTCCAGAACTTGTCGGACGAGCTGCACAGAACTGTCCTCACTGTTGAGGATCTGCAACAGGTCACCGACGAGATGAACTCCGAGATCTCCAACGTGGATGATTTCTTCCGGCCGATCAAGAGCTACTTCTACTGGGAGAAGCACTGTTTCGACATCCCCATCTGCTGGACGTTCAGATCCGTATTCGACGCACTCGACAACGTCGACAAGTTGGCCGCTGATATCAACGACGCCAAAGCGTCGCTCGAGGCCATGGACAGGATCGTGCCGCAAATCATCACGCAACTGAAAGCCACGGCCGACGACACCGAAGCCTTGAGGGCGATGCTGATCAATACGTATGGTTCGGCAGATCTGCAATCGACCCAGACCCAGCAGACGTTCGACGACCAGATCAATGTGGGGCTTGACTTCGACCGATCCCGCAGCGATGACTTTTTCTACATCCCCAGAGAGGGTTTCGACAACGAAGACGTGAAAACCGGTATGACGCTGATGATGTCGCCGGACGGCAAGGCGGCCAGATTCATTGTCACCCACGAGGGCGATGCCATGGGTCCCGAGGGGGTAGAACATGTTGAGAAGTTCCCCGCCGCAATCACCACCGCGCTGAAGGAGACGTCGCTGGCCGGCGCGCGAGTCTATATCGGCGGCTCCGGCTCGAACAACAAGGACATCAAGCAATACGCTGCGTCAGATCTGCTCATCGCAGCAATCGCCGCCTTTGTGTTGATCTTCCTGATCATGATGTTCATCACGCGAAGTCTCGTCGCGGCCTTGGTCATTCCTGGCACGGTGGCCTTCTCCTACGCCGGGGCATTCGGGCTATCCATACTGATCTGGCAGCACTTGTTGGGCCTGCACTTGCACTGGCTGGTTTTGCCTCTGACCTTCATCATCCTGGTGGCGGTGGGGTCGGACTACAACCTGCTGCTGATCGCCCGAGTGAAAGACGAGATCCACGCCGGACTGCACACCGGTCTGATCCGCGCGCTGGGCAGCACGGGTGGCGTAGTGACGTCCGCCGGTTTGGTGTTCGCCTTCACCATGCTCGCGATGCTGACCAGCGATCTGCGCACCATCGGTCAGGTGGGCTCCACGGTGTGCATCGGGCTGCTCCTCGACACGCTGATCGTGCGGTCGTTCGTGGTGCCGTCCATACTCAGCCTGCTGGGGCCCTGGTTCTGGTGGCCGACCTTGGTACGCTCCCGTCCGCTCCCCCAGCGATAACGGTGTCCGGCGGATAAGCTCGTCGCCGCCGGTGACGGTCGACCACGTCAAGGCGTCAGCCAACGAAGGAGATGTCGACGATGTCTGTTGAAGAACGAGGAACGGCCAAGCTTTACGACGCGTTGACGACCAAAGGCACCGCCTTCACCGAGGCCGAGCGCCGCGAGTTCGGCCTGCTCGGCCTGCTGCCGACCCGGGTGAAGACACTCGCCGAGCAGGTCGACCACTGCTGGCACGAGTTCTCCACCCGCCGCGACGATTTGGACCGCCACATCTATCTGCGCGCGCTACAGGACCGCAACGAGACGCTGTTCTACCGGGTGCTGCGCGACCACATCACCGAGACGCTGCCGATCGTCTACACCCCGACCGTCGGCGAGGCGTGCCAGCGTTTCAGCGAGATCTATCGGCGGCCCCGGGGGCTGTTCGTGTCCTATCCCGACCGCGATCGCCTCAGCGAGGTGCTGTCCAACCGGCCCCAGCATGAGGTCGACGTGATCGTGGTGACCGACGGGCAGCGCATTCTCGGCCTGGGTGATCAGGGCATCGGCGGCATGGGCATTCCGATCGGCAAGCTTTCGCTGTACACCCTCATCGGCGGCATCCATCCAGCGCGCACCCTTCCGATCGTGCTCGATGTGGGGACCGACAACGTCGAACTGCTCGACGACCCGTTGTATCTGGGCTGGCGCCACCGGCGCATCGACGACGACGAATACCGCGCTTTCATCGATGATTTCGTCGCCGCGGTGCACGAGCAACTTCCCGGCGTGTTGCTGCAGTGGGAGGACTTCGCCACCACGCATGCATTGCCCATCCTCGCTCGTTATCGCGACAAGCTGCTGACCTTCAACGACGACATCCAAGGCACCGCCGCGGTCACCGTTGGTGCGCTGCACGGAGCGGCGAAGGTGGCCGGCCGACCGTTGTCGCAACAGCAGGTGGTGATGCTGGGCGCCGGATCGGCCGGCATCGGCGTGCTGGACATGATCCGCCGCGAGATGGTGACCGAAGGCTTGTCTGATGATGCTGCGCGGGAACGCATCTGGGTGGTCGACGTGGTTGGGCTGCTGACCGACGACCGCACGGACCTGTCACCGGCGCAACGCGAATTCGCTCAGCCCGCTGCCCGGGTCGCCGACTGGGGACTGTCGGCGCCGGCCCAGTTGGCCGATGTGGTGCATCACGTGGACGCGGGCGTGCTGCTCGGCCTGTCCACCGCGTCGGGGGCGTTCACCGAGGACATCGTGCGGGAGATGGCCGGCAAGACCGAGCGGCCGATCATCTTTCCGCTGTCCAATCCGACCAGTCGCGCCGAGGCGCACCCGGCCGAACTCGACGCCTGGACCGATGGGCGGGCGTTGATCGCCACGGGCTCACCGTTTGCTCCGGTGCGGCGCAATGGGGTGGAACGACCCATCGCCCAATGCAACAACGTCTACATCTTCCCCGCGATGGGACTTGCCGTCACCGCCGCCGAGGCAACCCGAGTCACCGGCGAGATGATGCGGGTCGCCGCCGCCACCTTGGGCGATGCGTCGCCGGCGCTCGACGACCCTGAGAAGTCGCTGCTGCCGGACTGGTCGGAGGTTCCCGACGTCGCTGTGCGAATCGCCCACGCGGTGGCGCTGCAAGCCGTCGCCGAGGGCGTTGCGCCGCAGCGCAGTAGCGATGAACTGGCGCAACGTATTAGGGACGTGCGTTGGGTACCGGAGTATCCGGAGTCCTAAAGGTTCTCCATTCCTGTGCTGTTTCTCAGGCTGTGAGCTGCGGCGGTCTGCCACTTCTCGACTAGGAACGAGTGGCTCGCTCGACAGCTAATGCGCTGAGGGCTGATGGGCTGGCAGGACTCAGGGCGATCACCACCCAACGCAGGGCAACCTGGAGGCGATTGACCGGTCTCGCTGTCGAACAAGGCCGATCACATATTTACATGAACAGGGCTCGCCGATTCCACGAACAATCAAACCATCAACCTATACGGCATCTCTCTCAAAACCAGGGTCCGGCGTATTTACCATTAGGGGCGTAAACTAACTCAGAGTTGTCGCCAGCGGGGCAATTAATTGTGTTCTTACTGAAGCACGATTGATTCCGATTAGGATTGTGACTGTCTACGAGAATCCAGTCGCGGGCCACTCTCTGGATTGGCATCAGCTTCCAACCTGATGAAACTTTTTGTGAGTTGGTGATATCAATGACCGGTTTATCCGAGTCGTTGTCGATATATAGATACGTCCCGGCAAAGTGCACATTCTTCAGATGCAGATTTTTGACGTCGTCGCCATCGCGGTGAAACACGACGCTATTAGTGGTCAAGTTTAAAATTTTGATGTAATCGGTTCCCCACTGCATAAGCAGATCATCCCACAAAACCATGTTGAACTCGCTAGCAACCTCTTTCATCTTGTTGTCGTGGAAGTCAAAATAGCCATACCTGTAGGGATAACCCGTTCCCACAACGACTACCATTCCGTCAGGAGACATTGGGACACCGCCGCTCATCGTTGAGCCGACATTTTCTCCGACTTTGCCACCGTCGGCGGCACTGTAAAATTCTTCGCCAGCTTGGCCGTCTTCTCGGAATCTGCCAAATCCTGCGAAATTGTGCCAGCAGTTGCCAGCACGGTTGTTGTCGGTGCAGGTAGATGTCGACTGTAGCGTTGTTCCGTTAAAGCCAAGTAAGCCAGCGGATGTTCTTGCGAAGAATCCGTAGTTTGACGGAGAAACCTCTTGGACCGTCACTCCCTCCGGCCATGGCGCTAGTTGCGGTGGCGCCGACGCAAAGGGGTCAAATGCAGCGATCGAAGTGGATCGCCGTTCTGGGGTCAAGCCCTCCGAAGGTACCGACAACGTCATTACATAGAACACACGAATATGAGTTTCGTCGCCGCCGACCGTACACCCATATCCGACCAACTTCTGCCCAGCGGGTACAGACGGCGAAGGTATAGCGACAAATTGCCCAGTGTTGGCATTGAGGATCTCGCCGGTTTTGTTGAATTTCAAATCGTCGCCCGTCGTGTACCTATTCTCGCAACCGGTGTAAATCGTCCCGGGTCCAAGTTTGGCGCCCTTCGGAACGCGGAGCGTTTTCGGCATGGCAGTCGTTGTCGGAGGTACCGAAGTCGGAGCATGACCGCCTGTAGAAGCGGATGTCGCGGAGGAGGCGGGCGTCGTGCGCTCTGCTGCGGTGCAAGCCGTGGCTCCGCATGTCAGGGTCACTCCTGCAGTGACGCCCATAGCAACAGTTCGCAGCAGCCTGTTCGAGAACACTGTTGAATCCGGCCTTTCTTAGCGTGTCAGTTCGCAACTCGGTAATTTGCAGGGCAGCCGCTCGCAGCTCCTACCTTGAGGGGAATAAGGCGGCGAGGCCGAACCACCTTTCCCTTAGGTCCAGCGGAACCACCAACCGACCATACGGGGCCGGTTGGATCATCCCACGCTAGTGCAATACCCCACGTCCTGACGGCAAATGTTATGTGGTCGTAGACGGCATGCTTGGGCCGATCGTCCCTGCCATCGCGCGGCAACGGTATTTCAGAAGCCCGGCACGCGACCAGGCACTCGCGGCGTTCCCAAAACAAGGTCAGCGTCGATGTCGATCGCCACCACTAAGCCGGTTCGCCGACCAGATGGGCCAAGCACCGCGACGGGGTGCCCGTGCCCCCCGGGTGCGACTAGTCGTAGCGGGTGTTAGCCGCGCGACCGAACAGAACCGCCTCCCTGGCCACGAGGTGCCGGCGATCAATGGTGATGGTCGGGTGACGGAAGCACCCATGCCGTGTGCGAGAGGTCGGCATCAGCCGCGTGCGGCGGGCAGCACCAGATAATTGGAGGGCGGAAAGTGCTCTCTGCCAGACTGTTTGTTCGTATGGCGATGGAGGGAATACTCATCGAGCCCTAGCCAGCGGTCAGCTGAATGCGAGTGTCCACAGTCTTCTCATGGACAAACTCTGACACCGTACCTGAGCACAAGACGCCAAACCTGCAAGCTGCAGTTCTGATTACCGGTGACGCGCCGATCGAACGCTGCCATTGACGAATGTCACCATTTGGTATTGACTGCGTTGCATGAACGACGGCGTTCCGGTGCGCGGGTCCCTGCGATCACGCGGCGCGGTCGCGGTGAGCTCACTGCTGTTGCGGCCCGTCACCGGAATGATCCCGGTCGAACGGGCGTGGGGCATCTGGGCGTCGCGTCAACTTCTCGCCGGCGTCATGCGCGCATTCGGGCCTTCTTTGGCGGGAACGCACGTCGAACACGTCGACTCGGTGTTGCCCGACGGACGCCGTGTCGTCGGTGAATGGGTGTACGGGCAGGGCACCCCGCGAGCGCCCCACTCCGCGGGCGGCGTGATCTATTACGTCCACGGCAGTGGCTACGCCCTGTGTTCGCCGAAAACTCATCGCCGACTCACTTCCTGGCTGTCCTCGCTGACCGGCCTGCCGGTGTTCTGCGTCGACTACCGACTGGCCCCGCGACACCGCTTCCCCGCCGCCGCCGACGATGTGCGCGCGGGCTGGGACTGGCTGCCGCAAGCATGCGGACTGGGGCCCGAAGACGTTGTGGTGGCGGGTGACTCGGCCGGTGGTCATCTATCGGTCGACCTGCTGTTACAGGATGAGGTTGCCGCACACCCGCCGGCCGCCCTGGTGTTGTTCTCGCCGTTGATCGACCTGACGTTCGCGTTGTGCGCCGCCCGCGAGGTGCGCCGCCCTGATCCCACCATCCGCGCCGCGGCGGCGGCCAAACTCGTCGCGCTGTATTCCGTGGGAGTCGACCCGGCGCACCGTCGACTTCAGCTCGACGTCGCCGGGGGACCACCACTTCCGCCCACGCTCGTCCAAGCCGGCGGTGCCGAGATGCTCGAAGACGATGCACGCGAACTCGCCGCCGACATCCACGCCGCCGGTGGGGACTGTGAGTTGCAGGTCTGGCCCGACCAGGTGCACGTATTCCAGGCGCTGCCGCGACTGTCACCCGAAGCGCCCAAAGCGATGGGCCACGTCGCACGGTTCATCGCGAAGGCGTTGGCGGACAAGGCCGCGACGGAACTGGCCGGCTGACCGTGCGCGCACCTCTGGACCGGTTGCTCAACAAAGCCAAGACCAGCCACGGCGCATCGGCGGTGGTCACCGGCGCCGGGAGCGGAATCGGCGCTGCCTTCGGAATCGAGCTGGCCCGGCGCGGAGGTGCGGTGGTTTGTAGCGACATCGACGACCTCGGCGCCCAACGCACGGTCGACGCCATCACCGACCAAGGCGGCAAAGCCGTTGCGGTGCACTGCGACGTCTCACAGATCGAGGACGTGCGCGCGCTGGCCGAGCAAGCGCAGTCCTGGTTCGGCGCACCCCCGACCCTGGTGATCAACAACGCGGGTGTGGGCGCCGGCGGGGCGGCCATCGGTGAGACGTCCCTTGACGATTGGACCTGGACCCTCGGAATCAATCTGTGGGGGCCCATCCACGGATGTCACGTCTTCACCCCGATCCTGCGCTCAGCCCAACCCGTCAATGCACCGCGGGGCATCATCAACGTCGCCTCCGCGGCGGCGTTCGGTTCGGCTCCAGGCATGGCGGCCTACAACGTCAGCAAGGCCGGTGTGCTGTCGCTGTCCGAGACGCTGTCGGCCGAACTGGTGGGCACCGCAGTGAATGTCACCGTGTTATGCCCGACGTTCGTCAAGACCAACATCGTCCAGACCGGCCGGATCACCGAGGCCGCCACCGCACGGGCCGCCAGGCTGATGCGCTGGACCGGTTTTACCGCGGCCAAAGTCGCCCGCAATTGTCTGGACACCCACGACCGCGGCGAGCTGTACTGCATGCCGCAACTCGACGCCAAGTTCGGCTGGAACGTCAAACGCCTTGCGCCGACGGTATATACGCGCGCCGTTGGCTTCGTCGCGCGATCGAATCTGCACTGACCCCTCACGACGGGAAAGGACACCCAATGGCCATCGAAATGGAAGCCATGCTCGCCAAGATCAAAGATCGCCAGTGGGCGCTCGCCGATATCGACTGGGACGCACCGGGCGCCGAAACCATTCGGCCCGAATTTCGGTCCAAGCTGAAGGCTTTCATGGCAGACCTGTGCTGGATCGAGAACATCGGTGCCCGCGGCTTCGCCGCACTGGCCAAGAAGGCGCCCAATGCGACGCTCGCAGAGATCTATCGGTACTTCCACGCCGAGGAGCAACGGCATGCCAACGCGGAATTGGCGTTGATGAAGCGCTGGGGCATGCTCGACGACGGTGAGCTTCCCGAGCCCAACGTCAACATCCGGTTGGCGATCCAGTGGCTGGATACCTATTCCGACAGCATGCCGCTCTCGGTGCTGGGCACCGTTATTCCGATGCTGGAGGTGGCCCTCGACGGTGCGCTGCTGAAGTTTCTGCTGGACACCGTGGAAGATCCGGTGTGCCATCAGGTGTTCGAGAAAATCAACAACGACGAATCTCGGCACATCGCAGTGGATTTCGCCGTACTCGACATGATCGGCCACGCGACCGCACGCCGGCTGGCCATCGAGTTCATCGGCACGGTGGCAACTCCTGGCTTGATCATCGGTGCGCTGATGTACATTCCGCTGCTCAACCGGATTCGCAATGAGATGGCCGGCATGGGCATGGAGGCCGAGCGGCTCTACAACGCCGTCAAGCGCTTCAAACAACTGGGCGAGCGCGGCGAGCGCACCCCGCGAGTGCCCGCCTATCAAGTCCTCAAGCGCCACGCCGCAATGGTCGTCAATCCCCAACACCCCTATCACCTGCTGGCCAATTCGATGGTGTGGCTGTCGGAGCGCTATCCCCGTCCGCTGCTCAAACCGGTGCCCAGCTGGTTCAAGGAACTCACCTACCGGCCGGCGGCGTGACCATGGCAACCGAGCATACGTACCAGACGCTCATCGTCGGCGCGGGCTTCACCGGCCTGGGTGCGGCCATCCGGCTCGTCGAAGCCGGCGTCACCGATATCGTGATCCTGGAGCGCAGCGACCGGGTCGGTGGAACGTGGCGCGACACAACCTATCCCGGTGCCAGCTGTGACGTCCCCTCGCTGCTGTATTCCTTCTCGTTCGTGAAGAATCCGAAGTGGTCGCGGACCTACTCCCCGGCACCGGAGATCTACCAACACCTTGAGGAGATGGCAACCAGGTTCGACGTCCGCCGCCATATCAGGTTCCGGCACGAGGTGAACGGACTGACGTTCGACGAAGACGCCGGCATCTGGACGGCAACGACGAAGAACCGCAAGCGATTCGCCGTGCGGACCGTCATCTTGGCGTCCGGCCCGTTGTCCGACGTCAGTTTCCCGGATATCCGCGGCCTGACCGATTTCCAGGGCCACAAGATCCACAGCGCCCGGTGGGATCACGACTACGACTTCACCGACAAGCGGGTCGCGGTCATCGGCACCGGCGCCAGCGCCGTGCAGATCATCCCGGAACTGGTCAAGCAGGCCGGTTTTGTCAGGGTATTCCAGCGCACACCGTGCTGGGTACTGCCCCGCGTCGATGTCGCCACGCCACCGGCGGTGCAAGCATTGTTCGCCAAAGCGCCTGCCACTCAAGCCGTTGCCCGCCAAGCCCTGTTTTGGGGTCATGAGGCGAGCGCGACCGCGTTGGTGTGGAACACCCCGCTGACCTCGGTGGTGGCCCGGCTGGGTCGAGCTCATCTGCGGGCTCAGGTCAAAGACCCGTGGCTGCGTCGCCAACTGACACCGGACTTCCGACCGGGATGCAAACGGATGCTCGTCTCCAGCGACTACTACCCCGCATTGCAACGCGACAACTGCAAACTGATCGACTGGCCGATTGCCGCGCTGAGCCCCGCCGGCATCCGTACCAGCGACGGCATCGAACACCACCTCGACTGCATCGTGTTCGCCACCGGTTACGACGTTCACCTCACCGGGCCGCCGTTCGCTGTCACTGGGCTCGGCGGCCGCTCGCTGGAGACCGAATGGGCCGGCGGTGCCCAGGCGTACAAAAGCATCAGCGCCCACGGCTATCCCAACTTGTTCTTCATGACCGGGCCGAACTCCGGACCGGGCCACAACTCGCTGCTGGTCTACATCGAAGGCCAGTTGGACTACGCGGTGCGCGCGATCACCACCATCTTGACCGACGACCTGCGCTATCTCGATGTGCGCGCGTCGGTGCAACGCCGGCACAACGAGCAATTGCAGCGCCGACTGACCAAGACGACGTGGATGTCGGGTTGTCGCAGTTGGTATCTGACCAAGGACGGATTCAACGGGTCCATGTATCCCGGCTTCGCCACGCAGTACCTCCGCCAGATGCAGAATTTCCGCTACGACCACTACGACGCGGTCACACACCACACCGACGCGCGGGCGGCCGCTCCGGCCTGATACGACATATGGCATGACACCCGAGCGACCTGGTCGGCCCGAACCGGGCACGATCGCCGGCGTCCTGCTCAACATCAGGCGCGCGCCCAAGCGCGTCCGGCGCCAATCGCGCGACTTCATCGAGACCGCGGTGACACAACTGTTCGACGCGGCCGTTCGCCACCCCCACGACGTCGCGGCGTCCGGCGAATACCGCATCGACGACCTTGCCCGGCTGGCCGGCACCACCACTCGCAATATCCGGGTTTACCGCGACCGGGGACTGCTGCCGCCACCGCTGCGGGTCGGGCGCATCGCCTTGTTCAACGACACCCACCTGACCCGCCTGCGGCTGATCACCTCGATGCTCGACCGCGGCTACACCATCGCCCATGTCCGGGAAATGGTCAGCGCCTGGGAGGAAGGCAAGAATCTTGGTGACGTGCTCGGGCTGGAATCGGCCATCGTCGGGACCTGGACCACCGAGAAGTCCCAAACCATGCCGTTGCACGAAGCCCGCCGACTCGTCGACGACCCACACGCGTTCGACCGCCTGGTCGGACTGCAGGTGATTCGGATCGACGGCGACGAGGCCATTATCACCCGACCCAAGCTCATCGAGGCTTTCAACGAAGTACGCGGCTACGGGGTGAGCGCCGACAAGCTGATCGACCTGCACGAGCAAATCCTGCCCAAGATCGACGAGATCAGCACCTTGCTGGTGCAAGCCGGATTCGAGCACGTCGGGAACCGCATCAAGCCCGGCGAGGCGCTGCCCGCCGACGCCGAGGTTGCCGAACTGATCACCATGCTGGTCCGCTTCCGCACCCAGGCCGTTGCTACCGTCACCGCCACTCTCGCATCATCGATCGAATCGACCATTGAGTCGTTGGTCAGCCGCGTCCTCGAGGACTACCTGGAGCGGTCATCGGAAGGCGGCAGCCCTGCGCAGAGCGCGGATGCTATTGCCGCTCAACCAGATACGGAGCCAGAGTAGCGAGCTTTTCGCAGGTTTCCTCGAATTCACGCTCGGGGTCGGACGCCTCGATGATGCCGGCACCGGCGCGCAGCCAGGTCCGACCGTCGCGCGCGTAAGCCGCCCGCAAGGTCAGCGCCGCATCCAACCCACCGTCGGCCGAAAACATCACTACCGCACCGGAATACAACCCGCGCGGACCTTCGTCGAGGCGCAGGATGGCGTCAACACCGCCCGCTTTGGGAATGCCGGACGCCGTGACGGCAGGGAACAACGCCTCCAATGCGTCCATCCGGTCACTAGACGGGTCCAGGCGAGCACTGATGGTCGAGCCCAGATGCTGCACACTCCCCCGTTCACGGACCGCCATGAAATCGGTGACCGCCGCGGTCCCAGGTTCAGCGATCTCGACCATCTCCTGCAGCGACGTGCGCACCGAAATAGCATGTTCGACAATCTCTTTGGAATTCGACTCCAGGTCGTCGCGAGCCTGCTGGTCGTGCGCGGCACCACGCCCGAGGGCACGGGTGCCGGCCAGCGGCTCCGTGACCACCTCACCATCGGGTCGCACCGCGGCAACCAGTTCCGGGCTGTAGCCCAACGCCCGGAAGCCGCCGAGTTGCAACAGGAAAGACCGGACCGGGGTGTTGTGCCGACGACCCAGACGATAGGTCGACGGGAAGTCGAGCTCGAAAGGCACTGTGACAGAACGCGAAAGGATCACCTTGTGATAACCGCCCGCGACGATCTCATCGACGGCCATCGCCACCCGACCCCGGTAGTCTGACGAGTCTGCGGTCAAATCGACCGTGCTCGGCCGCGCAAGGTCGGGAACCCCCTGGACGAGTAATCGCTCCACCGCTTCACGCTCTTGGGGCCCGCCCCCGCACAGGCGAATCTCGTCACGGCTCACCTCGATGCGGGTTTTCGGCCAGAACACCCGCGCCAACGGCGTCCGCGGCGCCAGGCGCTGCTGCAACCCATAGCGGTAGACGCCGAATTCGAACGCCACCCAGCCGAACAGCCGATCGGTTTCCAGCAACAATCGGTCGATCGCCTCGCCGAGCGCTTGACCCGGCCGTCCCTCCCACTGCTGGCGCTGAGTGACCCCATCGCGAATGACCCGCAGTTCGTCGCTGTCCAGTTCCACCATGGCCAGCACGTCCGCGGCCAACACCCACTGGCCGTCGAACTCGTAGAGCAGATATTCCTCACCAGTCCGCTCGAACAGCACCGCGGTCAGCTCCGCCGCCAGGTCGGCCGGCTCCAACCCGGCGGGCATGGGAATGGTCAGTGACGCCGTGCTTACCGAACTCGCCTCGACGCTGGCCTCCATCACAGTAAGTAAATGTAGCCTAACCTACTTACGGAGCGCGACCGGCTTGGTGTGTGGCGTCCGTTTCACTTGACGCCGGCCCGACACGGCTTCTGTCAGCAAACTGGCAGGAAATCCGTACCCAACGCACATCGAAGGCCGGCTCGGGCCGGTGGCCAGCGGAGTTGCAAAATCCCCTCGTTACGTGCACGTTTCGACCATCGGAACGGCGTGAAAACTCGGCAAAACCCGGCGGTCCGCCGACCATGCTGAGTAGCGGCCCAGGTGGGGCCCAGCTAAGTTCGCAGCGATATCTCGCAGGACGGTCGGGAGGTGCCAATGCTGCATGAGTTCTGGGAGAACTTCACCCATAACTTGTTCAAGCCCCTGCTTCTGTTCTTTTACTTCGGCTTCCTCATCCCCGTCCTCAAGGTGCGGTTCGAGTTCCCGTACGTGCTCTACCAGGGACTGACCATGTACCTGTTGCTCGCCATCGGCTGGCATGGCGGGGAAGAGCTGTCGCGGATCAAGCCGTCGAGCATCGGCACCATCGTCGGCTTCATGGTCGTCGGCTTCCTGCTCAATTTCCTCATCGGCGCGCTCGCCTACTTCCTGCTGCGCTATCTGAGCGCCATGCGCAGAGTCGACCGGGCCACGGTCGCCGGCTACTACGGATCAGACTCCGCGGGCACGTTCGCCACCTGTGTGGCCGTCCTGACCAGCATCGGCATCGCCTTCGACGCGTACATGCCGGTCATGTTGGCCGTCATGGAGATTCCGGGCTGCCTGGTGGCCTTGTATCTTGTCGCGCGCCTGCGCCACCGAGGCATGGACGAACACGGATACATGCCCGACGAGCCCGGGTATACCGCACCGTCCAAGGTCAGCATCGGCCCTGGAACGGCCGCTCGCCCCGCCAACGGCCGCAGCCTCGAGTCGGAAAACGAGCGCGCCATCGAACAGGAACTGGAACTGTCGCTCGAGCGCAGTGAGCATCCGGACGCCGAGGATCTTCCCAAGCCCGGCAAGAAACCGTCGCTGTTCTCGCGAGAGTTGTTCCAAGAAGTCTTCCTCAACCCCGGCCTGTGCCTGCTCATCGGCGGCATCATCATCGGCTTGATCAGCGGGTTGCAGGGCGAGAAGGTGGTCCATGACGACGACACTTTCTTCGTCACCGCCTTCCAGGGCGTGCTCGCGCTGTTCCTGCTCGAGATGGGCATGACCGCCGCGCGCAAGTTGAAAGACCTCCGGACGGCCGGCCGGGGTTTCATCTTCTTCGGCTTGTTGGCGCCCAACCTGTTCGCCCTACTCGGGATCTTCGTGGCGCACGGCTACGCCTACCTCACCGACAGCACCTTCAAGCCCGGCACCTACGTGCTGTTCGCGGTTCTGTGCGGCGCGGCGTCCTACATCGCCGTGCCCGCCGTGCAGCGACTGGCCATTCCGGAAGCCAGCCCGACCTTGCCGTTGGCGGCATCGCTGGGCTTGACGTTCTCCTACAACGTCACGATCGGCATCCCGCTGTACATTGAGTTGGCCCGCATGATGGATCAGTGGTTCCACACCACCTAAGTGGTCTGGACTAGCCGAGCAACGTGCGCACGACGGCATCGGCCAACAGCCGGCCGCGGTCGGTGAGAACCAAGCGGTCGTTCTCGGACCTCAGCAGTCCGTCCTCGACCGCCTGCTCGGCGCGCCCGCGTTCGGCGCCGTCCAGCCGGTGCAGCGGCAACCCTTGGCGCATGCGGATTCCCAGCATGACCTCCTCGGTGTGCGCCGCGTCGGCATCCAGCTGCTCGAAGCCACCCACCGGCAGCGTCGCGTCGGCCAACTTCTCGGCATAAGCGTTGGGATGCTTGACATTCCACCATCGGGTGGTGCCAATGTGGCCGTGCGCACCCGGCCCGGCACCCCACCACTGACCATTGTTCCAGTAGCCGAGGTTGTGCCGGCACTCCCCACCCGGTCGGCACCAGTTCGACACCTCGTACCAGTCGAACCCGGCTTGTGACAGTCGCGCGTCGGCCAACTCGTAGCGGCGCGCCAGCACGTCGTCGTCGGGTGCGGCCAACTCGCCCCGCCTCACCCGCCGCGCCATCGCGGTGCCCTCCTCGACCACGAGGGCATAGGCGGACACGTGGTCGACGCCGGATTGGACGGCAGCGTCGACCGAGCGCAGCAGGTCGTCGTCGGATTCGCCCGGAGTTCCGTAGATCAGGTCGAGGCTGACGTGTTCGAAGCCTTCGGCCAAGGCCTCGCCCGCCGCGGTCACCGCCCGACCCGGCGAATGCACTCGATCCAGGGTGGCCAACACCCGCGGCGCCGAGGACTGCATACCGAGCGACACCCGGGTGTATCCGGCCGCTCGGATCGCCGCGAAGAACTCAGGCCACGTCGATTCGGGATTGGCCTCGGTGGTGACCTCGGCGTCCGGCGCGAGCGGGAAAAGGTCTCGCACCATGTCGAGCAGCGCGGCCAGCCGCGCACCGCCCAGCAGCGACGGTGTCCCGCCACCGACGAAAACCGTGTTCAGGACGGGTCCGTTCAGCCGCGAGGCGGCCAATTGCAGTTCGGTGCGCAGCGCGGACAGCCATGCGTCGGGATTGACGCCGCCCAGTTCGGCCGGGGTGTAGGTGTTGAAGTCGCAGTAGCCGCAGCGGGTGACACAAAACGGAACATGGACATACAGGCCCAACGGCGCCCCGGGAGTCGGCAGCATGGCCGGTAGCTCTACCGGTGCCTCACGAACAGTCATGCCAGATTTTCCCACGGCGCCGCCGTTCTCAGCCGATTCCCGGCATTGTTCACCTGCGCAGCCAGGATTACCGCCTATTTTTGCTCAGCATGAGATCAAATCAGACCTGGTCGCGTGGTGGGCCGCCATTCATGGCAGAATGGCGGCGTGACCGCTGTTAGCCCGAACCTGCGCACCGCGCTCGTGGCACGGCGGCATATCGACCTCAAGCGCGTTTGCAGCTGTTGCTGTCTGCCTTGATGTCGTAGACCCAGCCCACTTGTACTTCCGGCTGCCGGATCTGCGCCGCCGGAAGAGAACCGGTGTTGCGCGCGTTCCACAGGCTGGCAAGGTTCGCGAAGGAGATCACCCGCATGACCACAGCACGTCCCGCCAAGGCGCCCCGCAACGAGGGCCAGTGGGCGCTGGGTAATCGCGAACCGCTCAACCCCAACGAGGAGATGAAGCAGGCCGGCGCCCCACTGGACGTGCGGGAACGCATCGAGAACGTCTACGCCAAGGGCGGATTCGACAGCATCGAGAAAAGCGACTTGCGCGGCCGCTTCCGCTGGTGGGGCTTGTACACGCAGCGCGAGCAGGGCTACGACGGCTCATTCACCGGCGACGAGAACATGGACATGCTCGAGGCCCGGTACTTCATGATGCGGGTGCGCTGCGACGGCGGTGCCCTGTCCACGGCGGCACTGCGCACGCTGGGCCAGATTTCCACCGAATTCGCCCGTGACACCGCCGACATCTCCGATCGGGAAAACCTGCAATATCACTGGATCGAGGTCGAGAACGTCCCGGAGATCTGGCGGCGGCTCGACGAGGTCGGCCTGCAAACCGCCGAGGCCTGCGGCGACTGCCCGCGTGTGATCTTGGGCTCACCGCTGGCCGGTGAATCCCTCGACGAGGTGCTGGACCCCACCTGGGCCATCGACGAGATCGTGCGCCGCTACATCGGCAAGCCGGACTTCGCTGACCTGCCGCGCAAGTACAAGACCGCGATATCGGGCTTGCAGGACGTCGTGCACGAGGTCAACGACATCGCGTTCATCGGTGTCAACCACCCCGAACACGGTCCGGGCCTGGACCTGTGGGTCGGCGGCGGCTTGTCGACCAACCCGATGCTGGGCCAGCGGGTCGGCGCCTGGGTGCCGCTCGCCGAGGTGCCCGAGGTGTGGGCCGCGGTGACCTCAATCTTCCGCGACTACGGATACCGGCGGCTCCGGGCCAAGGCGCGGCTGAAGTTCCTGGTCAAGGACTGGGGCATTGAGAAATTCCGGGAAGTCCTCGAACAGGAGTACCTCAAGCGTCCGCTCATCGACGGCCCCGCCCCCGAGCCGCTCGCGCACCCGATCGACCACGTCGGCGTGCAGCGACTCAAGAACGGCCGCAACGCCGTCGGTGCCTCCCCGATCGCCGGTCGAGTCTCTGGCACCATTCTGACGGCAGTGGCCGACCTGGCCGAGCGTGCCGGCTCGGACCGGATCCGGTTCACGCCCTACCAGAAGCTGGTCATCCTCGACGTCCCCGACGACAAGCTCGACGAGGTGGTGGCCGGTCTCGACGAATTGGGGCTGCAGTCGCGACCGTCGCAATGGCGCCGAAACCTGATGGCGTGCACCGGGATCGAGTACTGCAAGTTATCGTTCGCCGAAACTCGGGTCCGCGCACAGTCGTTGGCGCCCGAGCTGGAACGGCGCCTGGAAGACATCAACTCCCGGCTCGACGTGCCGATCACAGTGAACATCAACGGGTGTCCGAACTCGTGTGCACGAATTCAGATCGCCGACATCGGATTCAAGGGCCAGATGGTCGACGACGGTGACGGCGGTTCGGTCGAGGGGTTCCAGGTGCACTTGGGCGGCAGCCTTGGACTGGACAGCGGTTTCGGCCGAAAGTTGCGCCAGCACAAGGTCACCAGCGACGAGCTCGGCGACTACATCGAACGGGTGGTGCGCAACTTCGTCAAGCACCGCAACGACGGTGAACGATTCGCCCAATGGGCCATGCGAGCCGAAGAGGACGATTTGCGATGAGGATGGCCGAAGCCGAATTACGTGAATTGGCGCGGCGAGGCGCCGCCGAATTGCATGGCGCCAACGCCGCCGAACTGCTGCAGTGGACCGAAGAGACGTTCGGTGGGGTCAATGGTCCGCGCGGCTGGGCTACCTGCAACTACGTCGTGGCGTCCAACATGCAAGATGCGGTGCTGGTGGATATGGCCGCGAAGGTGCGCCCCGGCGTACCGGTGCTGTTCTTGGACACCGGTTATCACTTCGTGGAAACGATCGGCACCCGTGATGCGGTCGAATCCGTCTACGACATCCGGGTGCTCAACGTGAGCCCGGAACAATCGGTGGCCGAGCAGGACGCGTTGCTTGGCAAGGACCTGTTCGCCCGGGATCCCGGTGAATGCTGCCGCCTGCGCAAGGTGGTCCCGCTGGGCAAATCCTTGAGCGGCTACTCCGCCTGGGTGACCGGGCTGCGCCGGGTCGAAGCGCCGACGCGAGCCAACGCGCCGCTGGTCAGCTTTGACGAGGCGTTCAAACTGGTGAAGATCAATCCGCTGGCCGCTTGGACAGACCAGGACATGCAAGACTACATCGACGAGCACGACGTGTTGGTCAATCCCCTTGTGCACGAAGGCTATCCGTCGATCGGTTGCGCCCCGTGCACCGCCAAACCCGTCGAGGGTGCCGACCCACGCAGTGGCCGGTGGCAGGGGTTGGCCAAGACCGAATGTGGGCTGCACGCGTCGTGACGCACTGGCGCCAGAGCGAAGCGATGACGAGGAGCAGCGCCATTAAGACGACCCTCGTGCTGACCGCGCACGGAAGTGCCGATCCCCGGTCGGCGGTGAATGCACGCGCCGTCGCCTGGCGGGTGACCCGTATGCGACCAGACCTCGACGTCCGGCTGGCGTTCTGTGAGCTGAACGCGCCGAGTCTGGTCGACGTGCTGTGCTCGTTGCCGGCTGGACGGGAAGTGGTTATCGCGCCGCTGCTGTTGGCCAACGCGTATCACGCTCGGGTCGACATTCCGCGACAGGTCGCCGACTGCGGTGTCCGGGAGCGCGGACTGCTGGTCCGCCAGGCGGAGGTGCTGGGGGAAGATGACCGGCTGGTGTCGGTGCTGCGGCAGCGGGTGACCGAGCTGGGGATATCGCGGCACGACGACTCGTTGGGTGTGCTGGTAATGGCAATCGGCTCGTCGAACGAGGCGGCCAACACCCGCACGGCCGCGGTCGCACCGAAGTTGTTGGCGGGAACCCGCTGGGCGGCCGCGACGACCGCGTTCGCCACCCGCCCGGATCCGTCGTTCACCGAAAGCATCGCGCGCCTGCAGCGCCGCGGTGCCCGTCGCGTGGTGGTGGCGCCGTGGTTCCTGGCACCGGGGCAGCTACCCGATCGGGTACAGCAGATGGCCGATGACGCGGGAATCGCGATGGCCGCGCCCTTGGGCGCCCACCCGTTGGTAGCTGAGACGGTGCTGGACCGGTTCCACCGGGTAAGCGCCGCGCCCATGGCGGCCTGACCCGACCAAGCCGTGTGACGGGCGGGCGACCGGGTACCCATACGCCCATGACCGCACAACCGCCGACCGCCCAGCCGCCGGATCCTGACCCGTCGCGAACACCCGGCTTGGACGCTGGCGGAGGGGTCCAGCCCGGCGACACTCCGCCTGATTCCGATCAGATGTCGGGCGTCGCGAACGCGCACCCACCCGCGCGGCGGCGGGTCAGTCCGCTGATGATCGTCAGTCTGGTCGGCCTCGCCCTGTTCGTGGCTTTGTTCGTCGCCGTCGCGGTCGGGCTTCTGGCTCACATCCCCTGATCAGGCGGACGTGAGCGTGCTCTCGTCCTTGTCGTCGACACCGTCACCGCCGGCGTTCTTGGTTTCCTTGGGCAGCGCCGGCACTCGGGTGGCGCGGACGTAGACGGTGTCGCCGTCGCGCAGGGCCAGGGCTTCGGCGTCGCCGCGGGTGATCTGCGCGGTGAACGGAGTGTCGGTGGCG
>NZ_LZLE01000343.1 GCF_001673155.1 Mycobacterium sp. 1423905.2
CCGGCCGAAGCAGACCACCACCATGGGGCTAGTGGTGGTTGCGAGGTCGGCGGAGCCGGCCGAAGCAGACCACCACCCCTTAAGACCACTGACGGTTGCGCGGCACGCCTCTACCCGGGAAGAGGTCGGCGACCGCGGCCGCCAACTCCAGGTAGCAACGCCGACTTTCCTTACTCAACCGGTCGACGCCGATCTCTTTGCCCTCATGGATATGCCGATCGAACGGCAGCACCACCGTGCCCGCCACCTGAGCGGACAGCTGCTCGAGTTCCTTGCACGCCAGGGTCTCGAGCGCCCGCGGCTCGGTGTGGTTGATCGCCAGCACGGTCGACGCGATCAGTTTGGGATAGCCGTTGCGCCGCAACCACTCCAGCGTCGTCCTAGTCTTCCTGATCGAATCGATCGAGGCACTACTGACCACCACGAGAGCTCGCGACTCGGGCAATACCGCTTCCATCACACCCGAATTCAGCGCCTTGACGCAGTCGATGAGCACCACCGAGTAATGCTTGCGCAGTATCGAAAAGACTTTGATGAAATCCTGACGCTCGACGCGCCAATTGGTGTCGGCGTAATCCGGCAAGCCGAGAACCTCGAATCCGGAACTGTTCATATACGTATGCGCCCGCACGTCCGAATACCGCGTGACCGTGATGTCGTTGATCAAATCCAGCATGTTGAGGTGACTGCGCCGACCATGCCGATCGGACAGATCGCCACCGTCGAGATCGATCCCGATCACCGGGTCCTTACGCACCCCGGCGAGGGTGGAGCCGAGCGCTTCCACCACCGAAGTCTTACCCACCCCACCCTTGAGGTTCAGGACGGCGATCGGGAACGCGGTCCCCACGGGCGTGCGAATGTGATCGCGTAGCTGCCCTTCATAGCCGGCACCCTTGCCGGGACCGAAATCCATCCGCTTGATCCGCCACATCAGGTCATGCCAGCGCAGGCCCGACGAGATCTCGACCTCTTGCTGGTCGAGCGCATCCAACGCGGTACCCCCGGGCACTCGTTCCCGCGGCGCCGGAGCCGGGGCCGGGATCGCTGTCGGCGTCGGCGACTCATCGCGGTGACCGACCGGTGCCTGATACCGCTCTGGCACCGTCCTGGCCGCCCAGTCCCCGCGACCACGCCAACGTGGCGCCGCCCTTGGGGTGGCATTCGGTAGGACCCCTCCGCGACTGCGACCGCGGTCATTCATAACCGAAGAAATTGCCATTCCGCGTCGGCGGAAAACACGCCGTGGTCCACAATCGGGCAAATTCGCAGCATCCGGATCCGGGATGAACTAGGAATTCAGCGGTTCGTCAATTGCGTGCTACCGGTTGTTCGGCATATCAATCTGCGCAACGCCCGCTAGCCGAAGAACGCCGCCGCGTCGTCGTAGCGGGTTTGGGGCACCAGCTTGAGCTGGCGCACCGCGTCGGCCAGCGGTACCCGGCCGATGTCTTGCCCTCGCAACGACACCATCTGCCCGTACTCCCCCGCATGCGCGGCGTCGGCGGCGTTGACGCCGAAGCGGGTGGCCAGCACCCGGTCGTATGCGGTCGGAGTGCCGCCCCGCTGGACATGCCCCAGCACGGTCACCCGAACATCTTTGTTGATGCGCTTTTCTACTTCCACACCGAGCTGAGCCGCGACCCCGGTGAAGCGCTCGTGACCGAACTCGTCAATTCCACCCTCCAGCAACGAGATTGAACCCGGGATGGGTTTGGCGCCCTCGGCCACCACGCAGATGAAGTGTGAATCACCCCGCTGGAAGCGCCGTTTGACCAGCCGGCATACCTCTTCGACGTCGAAGGGCTGCTCAGGAATCAATGTCATGTGCGCACCGGAGGCCAGCCCGGCGTTCAGCGCGATCCAGCCGGCGTGCCTGCCCATCACCTCCACCAGCATCACGCGCTGATGGGATTCGGCGGTGCTGTGTAACCGGTCGATAGCGTCGGTGGCCACCGTCAGCGCGGTGTCGTGGCCGAAAGTGACGTCGGTGCAATCGATGTCGTTGTCGATGGTCTTCGGTACCCCGACCACCGGAACATTCTCCTCGGACAGCCAGTGCGCGGCGGTCAGGGTTCCCTCGCCGCCGATCGGGATGAGCACGTCGATGCCGTTGTCGTCGAGGGTCTGCTTGATCTGCTCGAGTCCGGCACGCAGCTTGTCGGGGTGCACCCGGGCGGTCCCCAGCATCGTTCCGCCCTTGGCCAGCAGGCGGTCGTTGCGGTCGTCGTTGCGGAGCTGCATGCGCCGGTTCTCCAGCAGCCCGCGCCAGCCGTCCTGGAAGCCGACCACCGACGAGCCGTATCGGGAGTCACAGGTACGCACCACCGCCCGGATGACGGCGTTGAGGCCGGGGCAGTCGCCGCCGCCGGTGAGTATTCCGATCCGCATATCTTTCATCTTGCCCCGCGGCACCGGCCAGTGGCGCGAGCAGACGCAAAATCGCCCCAATCAGCTCGGTCGAGTGCGAGTTTGCGTCTGCTCGCGGGAAGAAGTTCTCGCGGGAAGAACTTCTAGATTGCCGACGGGAGCGGGCCGCGGGCGGCCTCGTAGGCTGCGCCCACTCGGTAGAGCCGGTCATCGGCCAACGCCGGCGCCAAGATCTGCAGTCCCACCGGCAAGCCGTCGTCGTCGGACAGCCCCGACGGCACCGACATGCCGCAGTGACCGGCCAGGTTCAGCGGCAGCGTGCACAGGTCGAACAGGTACATCGCCAACGGGTCGTCCACCTTCTCGCCCAGTCCGAACGCGGTCGTCGGTGTCGTCGGCGAGATCAGGACGTCGACGGATTGGTAGGCCTCGTCCAAATCCCGCGCGATCAGCGTGCGCACCTTCTGCGCCTGGTTGTAATAGGCGTCGTAGTATCCGGCCGACAACGCGTAGGTCCCAATCATGATGCGCCGCTTGACTTCTGGTCCGAACCCGGCGGCGCGCGTCATCGCCATCACTTCCTCGGCGCTGTGGCTGCCGTCGTCACCGACACGCAGCCCGTAGCGCATGGCGTCGAAGCGAGCCAGGTTGCTCGACACCTCCGAGGGCAGGATCAGGTAGTAGGCGGGCAGCGCGTATTCGAAGTGCGGGCAGTCGACTTCAATGACCTCGGCACCCAAGGCGGTCAGCTGCTCGACCGCGGCCTGGAACGACGACAGCACTCCGGCCTGATAGCCGTCACCGCGCAGTTGCTTCACCACACCGACTCGCACACCGCGCAGGTCACCGGCGGCGCCGGCGCGTGCCGCAGCCACGACGTCGGGCACGGCGGCCGCCACCGAGGTGGAGTCGCGCGGGTCGTGACCGGCGATCACCTCGTGCAGCAGCGCGGTGTCGAGCACCGTGCGTGCGCACGGCCCGCCCTGGTCCAGCGACGACGCACACGCCACCAGCCCGTAGCGCGACACCGTGCCGTAGGTCGGTTTGACGCCGACTGTCGCGGTCAGCGCGGCCGGCTGGCGAATCGAGCCGCCGGTGTCGGACCCGATGGCCAACGGCGCTTGGAACGCCGCCAACGCCGCGGCGCTGCCACCGCCGGAACCGCCGGGCACTCGCTCGACGTTCCACGGGTTGCGGGTCGGGCCGTAGGCGGAGTTTTCGGTCGACGAGCCCATCGCGAACTCGTCCATGTTGGTCTTGCCCAGGATCGGGATTCCGGCGGCCCGCAGCTGCGTGGTCAGCGTGGCGTCGTAGGGCGGGCGCCAGCCTTCGAGGATCTTGGAGCCGCAGGTGGTCGGCATATCGATGGTGGTGAACACGTCTTTGAGCGCCAGCGGGACACCAGCCAGCGCCGAGGGCAGCCGTTCTCCGGCGGCTACCGCGCTGTCCACGGCGGTCGCCGCCGCGAGCGCCTCGTCGGCCGCGACATGCAAGAACGCGTGATAACGGTCGTCGGTCGCCTCAATCTGGTCCAAGCAGGCCTGCGTGAGCTCTACCGACGACAGTTCCTTGGCGGCGATCTTGGCCGCCAGCGTCGCGGCGTCGAGCCGGATGACGTCGCTCACTGGCTCTCCCCCAGAATCTGGGGCACGGCGAACCGGCCGTCGACGGCCTCGGGCGCCTGGTCCAGCGCCTGCTGCTGGGTCAGGCACGGAGTGGTTTCGTCAGGCCGGGTGACGTTGACGTCCTTGAGGGGATTGTCGGTGGCTTCGACCCCGGTGACGTCGACGGCCTGGATTTGGCTGACATGCGTCAGGATGGCGTCGAGTTGACCGGCGAAGCTGTCCAGCTCGGTGTCGGTCAGCGCCAGCCGTGCCAACCGGGCCAGGTGGGCCACCTCGTCGCGGGAGATCTGGGACACGAGCGCCCAGCCTAGTGGAGCGGGTTCTGTGGTTCATTCCTGGTTGTCGCCGTACGCGTTGGCGTTGTCGAGCAGCTTTCGCAGCAGGTCCAACGGATCACCGGTGCCCAACCGGTGTCCCGGTGGGAGTCCGCCGTCGACGACGGGCAGGCGGTCGGGCGAGATGGGAATCAGCGAACCCGGGCCGTTCGGGTTCTGCTCGTCGCCGCCCTCGGGCAGCCCGGGCGGGGTGAGTGCCGCGGGAGGCGGGCCCGGCGGCGGCTGCGGCGGCCCGGCCGACGGCGGCAACGCGGGCCGGTGCAGCAGGTCGAGTTTGTGTTGCAGCCGCGGTATCGCGTCGGCCCGGACGGCGCGGCGGTCCGCATCGGGGTCGCTGTTGCCGGCGAAGCATGCCGCGGGCGCCGCGGTGGCCAGCTCGATGGCCGCGGTATAGAGGCGCTGCGCCTGCTCGATGTTGCCGTCCCGGAAAGCCAGATCGCCCAGGGTTTCCCGGACGAGTAGCAGGTTGACCCGGGCGGGGCAAGACTGGGTCGGCGGCGTGCGGGACAGCGAATCGGCGAAGCGATCCTCGGCGTCGCGCAGGCGCCCCGCCAACACGTTCATGTCCCCGGCGGCAAACGCGGTCTTGGCCGGTTCGATGACGTCGAATACACCAAGCCATGCGACATCGTGGCGCAGCGCCTCGACGTCGCGGTTGCCGAAATCCTCTTCGGCCCAATGCCCGAAGAGGCCGGTGGTGATGAGCTTCGCCGCGGCCAACAGCAGCATGACGGCCACCGGGGCGGAGAACACGCACAGCCGTCTGCGCAGCCGGATGCGCGCCGACGGCGCCTTTCGCAGCATCATCGACCCACATCCCGGGTCGACATGCGGTTCCTGCGGTAGTCCCGGATTGTCAATGCCATCTCACCCAGCAGCAACGCCGCGGCGATCATGGTGAGAATCCAGTAGAGCTCGAGTCGGCCGAGCAATTGGGTCAGCTGCC
Organism: Mycobacterium sp. 1423905.2; assembly: GCF_001673155.1. Taxonomy (GTDB): domain Bacteria; phylum Actinomycetota; class Actinomycetes; order Mycobacteriales; family Mycobacteriaceae; genus Mycobacterium. Next base: position 5,277 of record NZ_LZLE01000343.1, read on the forward strand.
GATTGCGGTCGCTATCTGCATCGGCGCCGGGTTTGGGCGCGGGCGCGACACCGGTCAGCGGCTGGCCGCTGTCCCGGTGGATATAGGGAACGTCGAGTTGGCCGGCGATGTCTTGGAGCCGGCTCTCGTCGATCGCCGACTTCACCGAGCCGCCGCCGTCGGGATCGGATTGATAGACCTTGCGGCCGTTGACCCAGCCCTTCGGGATGGGCCCACCGGCCTTGGTTCCGTAGCCGAGCACCGCGCCGCCGGCGACCTTGGCCCGGCCCAACTCGATCGACGTCGCGGGCATTCGCGAGTCCGCATCGCCCGCACCGAAATAGAAGACGAAGCTCTGCGAGCCGGGAAAGGTCTTGCCGGCCTGATCGATCTTGGCGCGCAACACATCCCGGGCGGCGACCGCGTCGGCGCGGTAGACCGCGTCGGCCCCGGCGGCGGTATAGGGCGATAGCCCCTTGACGACGGATTGCAGGCTGGCGGCGTCGTCGGACAGCGGCCAGTCCAGCGTGGCGTTGCTCGCGAACGAGATCAGCGCGAACCGGGCGCGGGGATACTGCTCGATCAGTCCCGCGAGATCCGCTCGGATACCCGACATTCGGGACTTGCCGTCGCCGAAGTCTTCGACGCGCGAATTGACCGAGCGGTCGACGACGAAGAAGACGTTCAGGTTGGCGGCGCCCTGGTCCGTCGCCTCAGGTGACCCGCCGCCAGGATCGTTGTCGAACCCGGGGCGGCAGGCGGCCAGCACGAGCAGGATGACCGCCAGGGTCATCCCGCTCCACCGCATCAGCACCGGTCCGATACGGCCGGCGCCGGTGCGCAGCAAGAGTCGGTACAACGCCACGATGCGGATCAGCACCAGCACCGCACTGAGGATCACGATCCACAGCGCAGGCAAAACCGGGTAAGCCGTCATCGGCGCAACACCGCCAGCGAAATCGACAGCAGCGCAGCCGCTACAACGCCTGCGATCAGCAAAATCTCGGGGGAATCCGCGGACAGGCTGGTGATGACCTTGCCGCCGGGCAGTTGCGCGTTGGGGGCGTTGGCCTCGATCTGGTCGAGGTAGTGGCTCAGCGCCGGACCCGTGGTGGTACCCGCCGCGTGGTACAAGAAGAACCGACCGTCGCAAGCATCCGCCGTGTCGCGCAGCACGTCGGTGTCCTCGGTCGACGAGGCGGCGATGTCTGTTCGGGCGATGACGTTGACCTGCACACCCTGCTGCACGGCCAGTCGCTTGAGGCTCTCGCCGGTGAACAGCGACGGCCGCCGATCCGACGGATCGCGAAAGACGCTGGGACCTAGATAGATCAGCTGTCGCCGGTGCCCGCTTTGAGCTTCGTACGACGGGAAGCCGGTCAGACACAGGGCGAGCACGTCTTCGACGCTCGGGGCGTAGTCCACGTAGTTGACCGGGTGAGAGAATTGTTCGGCCCCCGCGGTCAGCTCGGCGCGGTCGTTGTCCGACACCGGTTTCCGGGCGTCCAGGCTCTGCTTGATCCCGGCAAGTCGCGACAACGACCCCAACCGGTCGGCGACGTAGCGATGGTCGCGGGTCACTGGGATGACGCGCAAAGTCGTTGAGGTGAGCCCGATCCGGCGGGTGTCCTGCGCCGCCATCCGCTGGGCCGAAGTGGCGTAATAACGCAGGAAGTCAGCCGTGGAGGGTTCGCTGACGGGCTGGCCGACACACAACATGGTGTCCTGAGGATGGGCGGCGTCGAACGCCTGCCGGGACGACGCCAGTCCGGTTGGTCGTGCGCTGGCGACCACGGCGGCCGCAAACGTCGCCAACAGCAGTGCGCCGGTCACCAGTACCGACAGCAGATACAGCCGGTAGACGCGGGCATACTCCGGCAGACGGGTGAGCCGGTCCACGTGCGCCAGAGGCCGAAGTACCCGGCGCAGCCGCGCCATCGGCACCACCGCCGCGGCGGCGACGGTCACCGCTAGACACAGCAGCCCGAGGTAGACCACCGGCCACCATTTCAGTTCCACGAGGTGATCAGCTCCTCGGCGGAGCGTGCCAACGCGACGACGTCCGCATGCGCCTCGGGGTTGAATTGCGCGTCGTTGAGGCCTTCGATCAGCGGCGCGGCCGGGGCCAATGGACCGGCGGCCAGCTGTGAGACGTGCAGGTATTGCGCCCTGACGCCGGTCGCCACATAAAGGAAGCTGCGCAGCGTCCGGCTGATCCGCGCGCCGGCCTGGGCCGCTGTCAGGTCACCGTCGCGGTACTGGACACCGATCCGGCGAATCGCACGCGTAAATCGGAATCGATTGACCCGCGCGTGGACACCGTTGATCACCGGCATCCGGCGCAGCCGCGACGGCGGCATGGTCCAGAGGAGAACCGCGGTGTACCAGGCAATCACAATGAGCAACAGCAGGGCGCCCAGGATGGGCCACCACGGCGAGAAGGGCAGCGGAGCACCGATGAAGCGCAGCAGGTCGTCAGCCGGCATGGCGGTAGGCTTCGCTCACTTCGACGATCCGGGGGCGTATTTCGTCGCTTCCCTCAATCCGGGCGAAGCGCACCCGGTGCTCGGTGAGGAACGCGTCGAGCTGCTCGCAGCGACGTTCCTCGGCCGCCTGGTAGGCGGCGAGCACGCGCGGCCCCAGCGCCGCCTCGCCGAGGACGAAACGTCCGGTCGCCACGTCGAACCCGCCCACTCCCCCTTCTCCCACGCCGATCGCCGGCATGTCGACGATCATCAGCCAGATCACTTCGTGCCGCCCGCTCAGCCGCTTGAGCACGTCACCGAGCGCGGGGGTGATGTCGGGCTCGTCGGACACCACGATGAGTAACAACCGGTGGCGGTGGGACCGGGAGACGAAGTCCAGCTGACCGACGATGTCGCTGGTGGCCGCGTCACGAGAAGCGTTGAGGTAGAAGCGATCCAGCAGGCTCTCGATGTGCGTCTCACCGCGCCGGCTGCGGATCGTGACCGAGCCACGCGAATCACCGCAGACCAAGCCGACTTCGTCACTTCGCCCGATGGCGATCAGCCCGATCGCACCCATGACGTTGGCGGCCACATCGCGCTTCACTTCCCCGCTCGGGGCGTACGCCGACATGTTGCGGCCCGAGTCGGCGACCAGCAGAATCTTGTGATGCTTCTCTGAGACGAAGCGTTTGATCAGCACCGATCCGGATCGCGCCGAAGCCTTCCAGTCGATGTCGCGTACATCGTCGCCCGGGACATAAGGGCGCAGATCGTTGAGCTCGAGGCTTCTGGTGTGCACCAAGGCGTAACGGCCACCTTCGAGCAGCCGCCGGGTGTCGGTTCCGAAGTGAGCTTTGGCCTGGTTGAGGTGTCGGCCCATGAGTCAGGGTACTCGAACCGATTGCAGCACAGCGTCTATCACCATTTCGGGGGTGACGTTGACGGTGGCGGCCTCGAAGCCCAGGATCAGCCGGTGCCGCAGGACTCGGTGCGCCAGCTTGCGGACGTCATCGGGGATGACGTGGTTGCGCCCCGTCAGCACGGCCAACGCCCGAGCCGCTTGGCAGAAGGCGATGGTGGCTCGTGGGCTCGCGCCGTATTCCACCAGCCGGGCCAGCTCGGCGGGCAAGAACTCGTCGGGATTGCGCGTGACGTGCACCAGCTCACTGACGTAGCGGATGAGCGTTGGGTCCAGATGCACGTTGCGAACGGTGCTCTGCAAATGCACGATGTCGTCCAAACTCACCACCGGGTTGGGCCGCGCGTCACGGTCGTACACGCCGGCGTCGATGCGGGCAATCACCTCGACTTCGTCCTCCGGGCGGGGGTAGCGAAGCACCTCCTTGAGCATGAACCTGTCCGTTTGCGCCTCGGACAGCGGATAAGTGCCCTCCTGGTCCACCGGGTTCTGCGTCGCGATCACCAGAAATGGTTCGGGAATGCGATACACCTGCCCGGCGATGGTGGTCTGGCGCTCTTCCATTGCTTCGAGCATCGCGCTTTGCGTCTTCGCGCTGGAGCGGTTGATCTCGTCGAGCAGCACGATGTTGGCGTGCACCGGGCCCAGCTGGGTGGTGAAGGTGTGGGTAGAGGAGTCGAAGATCTGGGTGCCGATGATGTCGCTGGGCAAGAGGTCCGGGGTGCACTGGATGCGCTGGAAGGCTCCGGAGATGGCATCGGCGATCACTCGGGCCGCCGTCGTCTTGGCCAGGCCGGGCACCCCTTCGAGCAGGATGTGCCCGCCGGTGAGCATCGCCAGCAGCAGCGACTCGCGCAGATAGTCCTGCCCGACGACTTTGCGCGCGAAGGCCGCAGAGATGGCGTTGACCACGCGGTATGCGTGTTCCATCTGCTGCTGGTTCGGCTGGATGCGAGTTGTAGTCATTCTCCGGCGTACCGAAGTGTCGACCAGTCAGTCATTGCGAGCCCCCCGAATAATTGCTGCTGCGCGGTTTACGGCCTACGGCGTACCCGGTGAAAGTGCACCGCATGCATCCCTGTGTAACAGTGTTGGCCGTGCCCTCGTATCTGCTGCGCATCGAACTGGTCGACCGACCAGGCAGTTTGGGGTCACTGGCGGTCGCGCTGGGCTCGGTTGGTGCCGACATCTTGTCGCTGGACGTGGTCGAGCGCAGCGCCGGGCACGCCATCGACGACCTGGTCATCGAGCTGCCGCCGGGTGCCATGCCGGACACGCTGATCACCGCCGCAGAGTCACTGATCGGCGTGCGGGTGGACAGTGTGCGTCCGCATACCGGGCTGTTGGAAGCGCACCGCGAACTCGAACTGCTCGACCATGTCGCCGCCGCCAAGGACGGACAAGCCAAGTTGCAGGTGCTGGCCGACGAGGCGCCCAAGGTGCTGCGGGTCAGCTGGTGCACGATCGTGCGCAGCGACAACGGTGGGCTGTTGCGTCTGGCGGCCAGTGCCGGCGCGCCGGAGACCCGGGCGGCGTCGGCCCCGTGGTTGCCGATCGAGCGTGCCGCCACCTTGGACGGTGGCGCCGACTGGGTGCCGCAGGCCTGGCGCGACATGGACACCACCATGGTGGCCGCGCCGCTGCGCGACCCGCATACCGCGGTAGTGCTGGGCCGGCCCGGTCCGGAATTCCGCCCGTCGGAGGTCGCTCGGCTGGGCTACCTGGCCGGCATTGTGGCGACCATGCTGCGCTAACGCGACCGCGGGCTCACCACCGCGTCGTCGTCCTCCCACAGCAACAGTTGGCGCACCGCCGGCCGAGGCCCGTACGGGCGAAGCATGGTGCTGGCCGGGCGCGGCCGCACCCGTTGCGGCCACCAGAACCAGCGCCCCAGCAACGTGGCGATGGACGGCGTCATGAACGACCGCACGATCAAGGTGTCGAACAACAACCCCAGCCCGATGGTGGTGCCGATCTGCCCGAGCACCTGAAACCCGCTGAACACGAATGCGCACATGGTGACCGCGAAGACCACCCCGGCGGAGGTGACGACCGAGCCCGAGCCGGCCATGGCGCGGATGATGCCCGTCTTCAATCCGGCACCTATTTCTTCTCGGAACCGCGATATCAACAACAGGTTGTAGTCGGATCCCACCGCCAGTAGCAGGATCACGGCCAGCGCCAGCACCACCCAGTAGAGCTGAATGCCCAACAGGTATTGCCAAACCAGCACCGAGAGCCCGAATGAAGCGCCCAACGACAACGCGACGGTGCCGACGATGACGAGCGCGGCGACCAGGCTGCGGGTCAGGATCATCATGATCAGCAGGATCAAGCTGAGCGCGGCGATGCCGGCGATCATGAGGTCGTATTTGGCGCCGTCTTGGATGTCCTTGTACGTGGCAGCGGTGCCCCCGAGATAGAACTCAGCATCGGACATCGGGGTGCCTTTGACGGCTTCGTGCGCGGCCTTGACGATCGGCTCAATGTGCGAAATCCCTTGCGGCGTCGCGGGATCGCCCTCGTGAGTGATGATCATCCGGGCAGCCTTGCCGTCGGGCGACAGGAACAACTTGAGGCCGCGTTTGAAGTCGGGGTTGTCGAACACTTCGGGCGGTAGGTAGAAGGTGTCGTCGTTCTTGGACACATCGAAGGCCCGCCCGAGCGCGGTGGCGTTCTCGATCGCCGCGGCGGTCTGGGCGTAGATGCCGGACATGGTGGCGTAATTGGCCATCGTCAGGTCGTGGTTGGTCTCCTGGCTGGCGATCTGCGGCGGGATCAACGCCACCAGTTTCGGCTGCAGCGCGTCGAGGCGGTCCAACGTTGCCGTCAGGTCTTCGAATTTGGCGCTGAGCTGATCGATCCCGTCGAGCGCGTCGAAGATCGATCGCAGCGCGTAGCAGGCCGGGATGTCGTAACAGTGCTTCTCCCAATAGAAGTAGCTGCGCAGCGGCCGGAAGAAGTCGTCGAAGTTGGCGATCTTGTCGCGCAGTTCGTTGATGGTGGCGATGGTGTCGCGGAAGTTCTCCGCCTCGCTGTGCGTGGTCGCCGCCAGTTCCTGCTGCAGGGTGTACTGCTGCTTGAGGATGTCGATCGTCTTCGCCAACTCGCCGGCCTGGCGAAGCAGGTCGTTCGCTCGATCCCGCTGGTAGGTCAGGTTCTCCTGTTGAGTGGCGCTTTGGGTGCTGATCTGAAACGCCAGCGAGGTGTGCACCAGCGGCGTGCCCAACGGTCGGGTGATCGACTGCACCTGCGCGATACCCGGAATGTGAAACACCGCCTTGGCCACCCGATCCAGGATCAGCATGTCGGCCGGGTTGCGCAGGTCGTGGTCGGTTTCGACCATGAGCAGTTCGGGCTCCAGCCGGGCCCGGGAAAAGTGCCGCTCGGCCGCCGCGTAACCGATGTTGGCCGCTGCGCTGTTGGGCATGTACGGACGCGTGTCGTAACTCGTCTTGTAACCCGGCAGCGCGATCAGACCGATGAGGGCCAGCGCGCAGGCCGCCACCAGAACCGGAC
>NZ_LZLE01000344.1 GCF_001673155.1 Mycobacterium sp. 1423905.2
TGCGCTGATGGCGTTGACCTGATCCATCGCTTCGGTGCCGAACGGATTGAGTTTGGTTTGCACCAAGTACCGCACCGAGTGGCCGTCGGGAGAGATGAACGCCTTGGCGGCCTTCTGGAACTCCTGCAGCTTCAGCAGTTGCGGCGGGATGTTGAACCCGGCCATCGCCGGTTGTGCCGCGTCCCGTTTCAGCGACAACAAGAACGCCGCCGACTCGCTGAGCCCGGCGCCCAACTGTTTGACCTGGTCGACGAGTTGCGTCACCGCGTCGGCGATCTGCCGGCTGCCTCCGGCGAATCGGTCCGCGCCCTGCTGCAGGTTGTTGAGGTTCGCCTGCAGGCCACCGGGTTTGTCCATGCCCATGGAGTGCATGACCTTGGTGACGTTGGTCAGAGCACCGCGCAGTCGGTCGATCGATGCGTTCAGAGTTTGCTTGTCCGAGAAGGTCTGCATCTGCCGGACCAGGTCGTTGATGGCGTCGAGGTCTTCTTGATCGCGTGCACCCATCAGTCGCTGGAACTGGCCGCGGGTGGCGATGCAGGACTCGTCGGCATCGCAGATGGGATTGCCTTGCAATGCCGCCAGCACCGGGCCTATCCAGCCGAACATGTCCCGGGCGGTGGAGAAGTTCCAGCCCATGGAGTTGCCGAGTGAGTTCACGTGGTCGACGAGTTTGGCCGCGGTGTCGACCTCGCGGACCAAGGTGTCGCCACTGTGCTCGGCCTTCAACGAGGTGAAGGCGTCGATCAAGCCTTGGATGCTGCTGGCGAGCATGGTGACTTGGCCACGTACGGCGCCGAGGTTGTCGGCCAGCGTGTCGGTGCCGTCGACCAGCCGGTTGAGGTCGTTGGTGTGGTCGTTGATCAGGTCTGACCCGCTGGCCAGCAGACTGCCGATAGCGCCGGCCTGGTAGGTGGCTCGGAATTGTTCCGGCACATTTCCGGTAGGCCGAGTGATGCCGGTGACTGCGGCGATGTTCGGCAGTTGACTCACCCGGTCCGCCATCTGTTCCAGGTCGGCGAGGGCCCGCGGGTTGCGCAGGTCATGCGGTGACTGAATGAGGATGTAGGACGGAATCGACTGGTTTACCGGGAAGTGCCGGTCCAGCGCCGCGTAGCCGATCGAGCTTGGCGCCGACGGTTTCAGCGCCTTGCGATCGTCGTAGTTGTAGCGCACCAATGCGGCGCAACTGGCCAGAGCGATCAACACGAGCACGCTGGCAACCAGATGGGCCTTCGGCCGGCGCACGATCCGAATCCCCGAGCGCCGCCAGAACCCGGCGGTCAGTTCCCGTCGCGGCTTCACCCAACCGCGTGGTCCCGCGAGCATCAGAACCGCCGGCAGCAACGTGAGCGCGGCGAGGAACGCCACGCCGATCCCGATCGCCGAGGACGCTCCGACCGTCTTGAACACGCCCATCCGGGCGAAACTGATCAGCAAGAAGGTAATTCCCACGGTGGTGGCAGACGCGGCAATCACCTTGCCGATCGAGGTCATCGCCCGCCTGACTGCCTCGTCGAAATCGAGTCCAGACCTCAAATAATCGTGATAGCGGCTGATGAGGAAGACCGCGTAGTCGGTTCCGGCGCCGGCCATGATCGCGCTCAAGAACACGATGGACTGGTTCGACACACCCGTGCCCGTCAGGTGGGAGTAGGTGGCCGCCAGGGCCTGTGCGATGACCAGGGACAGGCCGATCGTGAGCAACGGCAGCAGCATGGTGACCGCGCTGCGGTAGACCAGCAACAAGACGATCAGCACCAGAACCGCGATCGCCAGCTCGATGGGAAGCCGATCATGGTCGCCGGCGACGGTGAGGTCGGCGACGGTTGCTGCGGGGCCGGTGAGGTTCGCGGTCAATGGTGTGCCGGCAACGGCATGACTGACGATGTCGCCGATGCGGTTGAAAGCGGCGTAAGACCGCGGCGTTCCCAGTTCACCGGCGACGCCAACCGGCAGCACCCAAGCTTTGTGATCCTGGCTGGTCAGGACCGAACGCAGGGGCGGCGTGCTGATGAAGTCCTGCAACATCACCACGTCTCGGGTGTCCGCGCGCAGCGCGTCCACCACTTTGCGGTAGGCGGCTTCGTCGGCCGGGCTCAGCCCTTTGTCGTCGGTCAGCACGACCAACAGGAGGTTTTCGGTGCCCGACTCGTGAAACGCCTCGGTCATCTTCCTGGCGGTGACGCTGGAGGGTGCGTCGCTGGGCAGAATGGCCAGCGGATGCTTCTGAGCCATGTCGTTGAGCGAGGGACAGGTCAGCGGTAGCGCGACCGCCAACGCAACCCAGATCCCGATCACTGCCCAGGGCCACCGCACCACAAAGTCGGTCAGCCGTCGCATCTTGCCCTCACCCCCGGTCAGCGCAATGGTGTGCGCCCGCCGGCGACCCTCGCCGACGTCCTGTCAAACCGCGCATAGTCACACCACGAGCCATCGAACTACCGCGCGCTACGCAACGCGTCCCCAATGTCCGCTGGCGGCGACCCGCACGCACACGGACTTCATCGCTTCCATATAGCGGACAACTGATTTCTGGGCGACCGGATTGTCCGGATACATGATCGCCATCGCCGTGCCCTCCGCGTACCGGAATACGTAAACGGTCAGTTGGTACGAGTACCGACCGTCGGAGTAGATACCTATGTTCTTCGCATAGCCCAGGTCGGCCGCGGCCAGCACCGCGTTCAGCGGAGCCGCCCCGCCATGCAGAAAGTTCGACACCGGAAAGTTCGGCTGGGGCCAACTCAACCAGGGCGCCAGTTCCAGGACCCGGTAGTAGGGCACCTTCGCCAAGTGCAGTCCCGAGTCGAAGCACGTCTGCGCCGCCCAGGCGGCATCGCCGAACGACGCCGCAGCGATCGGCACGGTGATCGGGATCAGGCCGGTGAACCAGCCCTGAGTCATGAAGTTGTCCGTGGTCCGGCGCGCATCTCTGGGAGTCAGCCCGTAATAGGTGAGCGCACCGGTGAACTCGTGCTCTACCAGGGCGAAGCAAGCGAACAATCCGCCGATGAAGCGCGCGCCGACCGCCGTGCACGCCGCCTCGAACCGCTCCGTTTGTGCTGCGTCCATCAGCAGTTCGGAAACCATGTCACTGCCCGTCGGCTCCGACGAATTGCCCAGCGGCAACGGAAATTCAGGGAAGCCGCCGTTGTTGTTCTCAGCAAAGTCGATCCACGCGCGTACGTGCGGGGAATCTACGGTCAACGTGGAGGTGTACTGGCGTTCCCGGGCGCAGAAATCGTCATAGCTACCGGCATCGGGAAGCGTCAGGGCTTCACCGCCGTCGCTCAGCGCCGCGTACATCCCGTTGGCCTCGAGCATCGTGGTGCCGATCAGCGTCGCGTCCCCGTGCACGTGATCCATGGCGGCGAAGAAGGTGAAGTAGTCCTCGCTTTGGATGATCCCGAAGGTGAAGCAGCCCCACTCCAGCGGATTCGGGATGGCCACCACGTGGGCCCGTATCTCGTCCACCGTCATCTCGCCGTGGTCGACCGGAATGAATTCGATGTCGGCGGGATCGTCGATGGTGTGCCGCACAAAGGCTCCGTCGCCGGTGTGGTCGAACCAGCTGCGGAACGTGTCATGCCGACGCAGGTAGGCGTTGACCGCGTGGTCCATCGCGGCAACGTCGCACCGGCCGGGGACCTCGCAGGTAGCGATGATCTGCCGGGAGAAGCCCAGCCCGGCGGCGGTGCGTTCCTGGTAGTTACGCAGGTGTTGGGCCTGCATGTAGCTGACCGGCACGGTGCTGACCGGCGCTTGGCGGGCTTTTTCGTGGGCCTCGGCTGTCGGGTGCCAGGAGATCACCGACCCTGGGATCGGCGTCCAGTCACCGAGTGAGCCGATCGTAATCTGCCCGATTCGCAATATGTTTCTCCCCGGTGTCCATGGCGTTCTCTCGGCGGCAGGGTCGGCCGCGCGGGTAGCCAGATCACGATAACCTTCGCCGCGAGCACCGCTCGCCGGTATCCGACGATCGGGTTCGGCCTCCGCCCACCGTACTTGCGCGCGCCCCCAGCAATGAATTCATCGGGGTCGTCGGCGGTGATTCGGCTGCGACAAACGGCCTAGGATGTGTAAATTCGCCAGGACGGCTGCCGGAGGCTTCGTGCCCGGCGCAGTTCCGTCAGATCTGGTTCTGGGTGTGCAGTGATGCGCGGCTCAGGATGTGGTTCGGAGCGACCACGGCCCCGGCTTCGTGAAGAGGCTGGCGGGCATCAAGCTTCCGAGCGAAACAGGGGAGGACAACCGCATGACATCCGCCGAAAACCCATCGGGGCGGACCTCGGGATTTGCCGTCGTCGGTTACGCGGCGCGGTTTCCCGGTGCCGCGGATGCGGACGAATACTGGCAGGTGCTGCGGGAGGGCCGGGAGGCGATCTCGGAGGTGCCTGCGGACCGCTGGGATGTCGACGAATTCTTCGACCCGGATCCCGATGCGCCCGGGAAGGTCGTGACCCGTCGGGCCGGTTTCGTCGACGATGTCACGGGGTTCGACGCGCCGTTCTTCGGTATGTCGGCGCGCGAGGTCAGGCTGATGGACCCGCAGCACCGGCTGCTGCTGGAGACGGCATGGCGGGCGGTCGAGCATTCGGGCACCGCACCAACGGCTTTGGCGAACACCAACACCGGTGTGTTCGTCGGCCTTGCCACCCATGACTACCTGGGAATGGCATCGGACGACCTGACGTACCCCGAGATCGAGGCCTACATGGCGATCGGGACGTCGAATGCCGCGGCGGCGGGCCGGATCAGCTACCGGTTGGGCCTGCAGGGACCGGCGGTCGCCGTGGACACCGCGTGCAGTTCCTCGTTGGTGGCGATCCACCAGGCCTGCCAGGCGCTGCAGTTGGGCGAGTGCGACCTGGCGCTGGCCGGCGGCGCGAACGTGATGCTGACCCCGGCGACCATGATCACCTTCTCCCACGCGCACATGCTCGCCCCTGACGGCCGGTGCAAGACCTTCGACGCGGCCGCCGACGGCTACGTGCGCGGCGAGGGATGCGGTGTCATCGTCGTCAAGCGGCTCGAGGATGCGATTCGCGACGGTGACCGGATCCGGGCCGTGATCCGGGGCAGTGCGATCAACCAGGACGGCGCCTCTGGCGGTTTGACGGTGCCCAACGGTGTTGCCCAGCAACGGGTTATCGGTGAGGCGCTCAAGCGCGCCGGTGTCGCGCCCAGCGACGTCGCATACCTCGAGGCCCACGGGACCGGGACATCGCTGGGCGATCCGATCGAGGTCCAGGCCGCGGGCGCGGTATACGGCGCCGGCCGGGAGAGCGGCCAGCCGTTGCTGATCGGTTCGGTCAAGACGAATATCGGGCACTTGGAAGCCGCCGCAGGCATCGCCGGCGTGATCAAGGTCATCATGTCGCTCGAGAACGAGGTGCTGCCGCAGCACCTGCACTTCCGTAACCCCTCGCCGCACATCCCGTGGGACCGGCTCGCGGTGGAGGTTGTGCAGGAGCCCACCAGCTGGGAACGCAACGGACGGGCCCGTATCGCCGGGGTCAGCTCCTTCGGGTTCGCCGGCACGAACGCGCACGTCATCATCGAAGAAGCTCCGGATCGCGCGTCGGCCGCGCCGGCGCCCGCTCCGGTGGCGACGCCAGGGGACCGACGATTCGGCGTGCTCCCGCTGTCGGCGCGCACACCGGCGGCCTTGGTCGAACTCGCCGGTCAGTACCGAAGCTGGCTGCGGGCACACCCCGAGGCCACCCTGGCCGATGTCTGCTTCACCGCCGGGGTCGGACGGGCACACTTCGAGCACCGAGCCGCACTGGTGGTCAACTCCCGCGAATCCGCCGCCGATCTGCTCGGTGCGCTCGCCGACGACCGCCCGGCGCCCGGTCTGGTCCGCGGGGTGTCCGACGACAAGCCCAAGACGGCGTGGCTGTTCACCGGTCAAGGCAGCCAATACGTGGGCATGGCGCGCGAATTGTTCGACACCGAACCGGTTTTCGCAGATACGCTGAACCGCTGCGCGGCCGTCGTCGCCGATGTCCTGGAAAAGCCGTTGCTGGACGTCATTTTCGACGTGGACAGCCCGGCGGGCGAGGAGACGCTGCGGCAGACGTCCTACGCACAGCCGGCCCTGTTCGCCGTCGAGATGGGCTTGGCCCGACTCTGGCAGTCATGGGGCTTCGAGCCCGACGTAGTGCTGGGTCACAGCGTCGGACAGTATTCGGCGGCCTGCGTGGCGGGAGTTTTCAGCCTGGAGGACGGCGCGCTGCTGATGGCCGAGCGCGGCCGCCTCTTCGGCAGTCTGCCCGCGGGCGGCCGGATGGTCGCGGTCTTCACCGCGGCCGAACGCGTCGAGAGCCTCACCGACGAATTCCCCGCTCTATCCGTTGCGGCCTACAACGGTGCCAACACCGTCTTGTCGGGACCCGCGCAGGATCTCGAGCAGGCGGTGGCTCGGCTGGCCGCCGACGGCGTGCGGTGTGACTGGCTCGACACCAGTCACGCGTTCCACTCGGCGCTGCTGGATCCTATCCTCGACGAGTTCGAGGCTTACGCGAACCGGTTCAAATACGGCTCGCCGCAACGACTTCTCATCTGCAACCGCACCGGCGCCGCGCTCGGCCGGAGCGTGAAAATCGACGGCGCCTATTGGCGCCGCCACGCGCGGCAACCGGTGGAATTCGCCAAGAGCGTGCGCACCCTGTCCGATCTGGGATGCAAAGTGTTGCTGGAAGTCGGCCCGCAACCGGTGCTCACCGCCGCGGCTCTGCGGGCTTGGCCCGATCCGGCGAGCACTCCGAAGGCCATTGCATCGCTGCGCCGAAACACCGCCGACCACCGCCAGATCACCGAGGCCCTCGCCGACGCGTACGTCCTGGGCCACCTGCCGGACTTCGCCGGCGTCCAGCGCGGCCCGGCGCAAAAGCTCGACCTGCCCACCTATCCGTTCCAGCACCGCCAGTACTGGTACCGCGACAACCGGGTCCGCCCGAACCAACAACAGCACACCGCCGTGAGCACCGAAGCCGTCCGTCTCCTCGAAGACGGGCGGATCGAGGAACTCGCTGCCCTGCTCGACGGGAGCAGTGCTGACGCCCAGACCCTGGCAGTGCTGCAAAAGCTTGCCGCGCAACACAATCGGCAACGCCACACCCAGTCCATCGCGGACGCGCGTTACGAGATCCGTTGGGAGAAGGCCACCACAACCCAGGCCGGCACCGGCGAGGGGTCCGGTTGGCTCGTCGTCAGCGACAATGCCGACGCGGTGCGGCCATTGGTGGATGCCTTGACCGCGCAAGGACACCAGCATCAGCTTCTGCAACTGCCGGACTCCGACGCCGACGAGGAACAACTCGAAGTTGCTCTGCGCGCCGCGGCGGCCGACGACCCGACGCTGCGGATCTTGCATGTCGCCGCGGCCGACTCCGACACCGCGCCGTCGATGCGGTCGCTGTTGCGGATGCAACACCGCGTCTTGGGCGGTACCCGTCGACTGTTCCGCGCCGCCGCCGCCGCTGAGTTGCGGCGACCGATCTGGGTCGTCACCCGCGGCGCACAACGAGTTACCGCGACCGACACCGTGTCACCGGACCAGAGTTGCCTGTGGGGCTTTGGTCGGGCCGCCTCGTTGGAGCATCCCCAAGTCTGGGGCGGCTTGGTGGACCTGGCGGACGGCACTGAGCAGGAGTGGGCGCGACTCATCGACCGGCTCTCGGCCGCACCGTCCGACTCCGCTGTGCGGGAAGACCAGTTCGCGCTGCGGGAAGACGCGGTCTATGTGCCCCGGTTGGTGCGACGAACCGGACAGCCGGTCGCGACACCGCTGGCGCTGCGTGACGATGCAACGTACTTGGTGACCGGCGGTCTGGGTGCGATCGGACTCGAATTCGCTGGGTTCCTGGCTGCGCACGGCGCGCGGCATCTGGTGTTGACCGGCCGACGCGCGCCCAGCGATGCCGCGCAGCAGCGCATCGACGGGATCGCTGACCAGCATGGTTGCGACGTGCGATTCGTCGCCGCCGACGTCGCCGATGCGCATGACGTCGCGCGGCTGTTGTCCAACCTGCGCGCCGAAATGCCGCCGGTGGCCGGCATTGTCCACGCCGCAGGGGAGGTCGGCACCACCCCGCTGCGCAGCCTGGACGACGCCGAGGTGGACCGGGTGTTTGCCGGAAAGGTCTGGGGCGCTTGGCATTTGAGCGAAGCGGTCGCGGATATGCAGCTCGACTTCTTCGTCAGCACATCGTCGATCGCTTCGGTGTGGGGCGGATTCGGTCAGACCGCCTATGGTGCTGCCAACGCCTTCCTGGACGGACTGGCCTGGCGGCTGCGTGAGCAAGGCGTTGCCGCGATCAGCGTGAACTTCGGGCCCTGGTCGGCGGGCATGGCCGACGCGGAGGCCCGCGCCCGTCTCAGCCAGCGCGGAGTCCTGACCTTGTCACCCGCCGATGCACTGGCCGGCATGGCCGATCTGATGGCGGCATCGTCCGGCCAGGGGTCTGGCCCCGCTCAAGGCGTGGTGGCCCGCATCGACTGGTCCCGCTTCTTGCCGCTCTACCAGCAAGCCGGACGTCGATCGCTGCTGTCCGAGCTGGAACGCGAAGTGCCTGACTCGGCGCCGGCGCCGACCCCGTCCGGCACGACTCGGCTAGTCGAACAGCTCACCAATGCGCCGGTGCAACAGCGCAAGAAGCTTGTCGTCGATCACCTGCGCGAGGCGGTCGCGGAGGTGACGCGAGTCGACCCCGCGGAGATCCGTGCCGACGCCGGATTCTTTGATCTGGGCATGGATTCGTTGATGGCCGTTGAATTGCGCCGCCGCATCGAGCAAGCCGTGGGCAAAGAGGTGCCGGCCACCCTGGCGATGGACTACCCACGGCTTTCCGACGTGGCGGACTACCTGCTCGGCGACGTCCTCGGGCTCAGCGAGCAGGCGCCCGCAGCGTCGGCTGCCAAGCAGGCCTCGGCGGTGGTGACCCGGACCGACGAGCCGATCGCGATCGTCGCGGTGGCTTGCCGTTTCCCCGGAGCGCCCAATCCCGAAGCGTTCTGGGACGTGTTGGCCGGTGGGGTCGACGCCATCCGGGAAGTCCCGGAGGACCGCTTCGACATCGACGAGTTCTACGACCCAGACCCGGAAGCCCCGGGCAAGATCTACAGCCGCTTCGGTGGGTTCCTCAACGAGATCGACGAATTCGATCCGGAGTTCTTCGGAATCTCCCCGCGCGAGGCCATCTGGATCGACCCACAACAGCGCTTGATGCTCGAAATCGTCTGGGAGGGCCTGGAAAGGGCCGGATACGCACCGTCCGCTTTGCGGGGTAGCCGCAGCGGCGTTTTCGTCGGCGTGGCGGTCAACGAGTACTCGCACCTGCTGTCCGCCGACTCGGTCGAGAAGATCGAGCCTCACTTCATCACCGGCAATGCGCTCAATGCCATCTCTGGTCGCGTTGCCTTCGCCCTCGGGCTGGAAGGACCGGCGGTCGCGGTCGACACCGCGTGCAGCTCGTCGCTGGTGGCCGTCCATCAGGCCTGCCAGGCACTGCACTCCGGTGACTGCGATTTGGCGCTGGCCGGTGGCGTCAACGTCCTGCTCAGTCCGGTGTCCATCATCGCCGCCTCGCGCGCCCGGATGCTGTCCCCCGTGGGCCGCTGCAAGACCTTCGACGCCTCGGCCGACGGCTATGTGCGTAGCGAAGGCTGCGGGATTCTGGTGCTCAAGAGGCTCAGCGACGCGATGCGCGACGGAGATCGGGTGTGCGCGGTCATCCCCAGTAGCGCGGTCAACCAGGACGGTGCTTCCAGTGGCTTGACGGTGCCCAATGGCGGTGCGCAGCAACGGCTTATCAGTGCCGCGCTGGCGCGCGCCGGGCTCGTCGGCGCCGACGTCGACTACCTCGAGGCGCACGGTACGGGTACCCCGCTGGGTGACCCGATCGAGGTGCAGGCGGCGGGTGCCGTCTATGGTGCCGGCCGCGACTCGGCCCGGCCGTTGCAGATCGGATCGGTGAAGACCAACATCGGCCACCTGGAGTCGGCATCCGGCGTCGCCGGCCTGATCAAGGTCGTACTGGCCCTGCAGCACGAGACGCTGCCGCCGAGCCTGCACTTCGACAAGCCATCGCCGCATATCCCGTGGGATGCGTTGCCGGTGCGGGTCGTCGACCAGCCGACCCCTTGGCAGACCAATGGGAAACCGCGACGGGCCGGCATCAGTTCGTTCGGCTTCACCGGCACGAACGCGCACGTCCTGATCGAGGAGGCGCCAGTCCAGCCCGCGACCCCCGACGAATACTCGACCGGCGACAGCGCGGTGGCGCCGGCGCCCGAATCGGACCAGGAACCGGTGAACGTGCTGCCGTTGTCGGCGCGGTCGCCGCAGGCGCTGGTGGCGTTGGCGGAGCGCTACGGGGAATGGCTGAACACCCACCCGAAAGTCGACATCGCCGATGTGTGTTTCACCGCCGGGGTGGGGCGTTCGCATTTCGAACACCGGGCCGCCTTGGTCGTGGAATCGGTACAGACGGCCCGCGAGGCGCTGGCCGAATTGGCCGAGAACCGGGTAAGGCCGGGCCTGTTGCGCGGTGAGTGCACCGACCCGCCGACGACGGCGTGGCTGTTCACCGGGCAAGGCAGCCAGTACCCGGGGATGGCGCGTGACTTGTTCGAAGCTGAGCCGGTTTTCGCGGACACGGTGACGCGGTGCGCGGATGCGGCCAACGAAATCCTGTCGCTGCCCTTGCTGGACGTGCTGTTCGCGAAAGACCGCGAGACCGGAGAAGCCCTGCGGCACACGTCATTCGCCCAGCCCGCGCTGTTCGCTGTCGAGATGGGGCTGGCCCGACTGTGGCAGTCGTGGGGTATCGAGCCCGACGTGGTGCTGGGGCACAGCGTGGGCCAATACGCGGCGGCATGTGTGGCCGGGGTGTTCAGCCTGGAGGACGGAGCCCGGCTGATGGCCGAGCGCGGCCGGTTGTTCGGCAGTCTGCCCGCCGGCGGGCGCATGGTGGCGGTGTTCGCCGACGCCAGTTACGTCGAGGAGCTCGCGAACGACTTCCCCCGGGTGTCGGTCGCGGCCTACAACGGACCCAACACCGTCTTGTCGGGTCCCGGCGCGGACCTGGAGCAGATCGTGGCCGGGTGCGGCAACGACGGGATCCGTTGCAGCTGGCTGGATACCAGCCACGCCTTCCATTCGGAGTTGCTCGAGCCGGTGCTCGGCGAATTCGAGTCGTACGCGGCGCGAATGCAGTACGCGGTGCCGACCTTGCCGCTGGTGTGCAACCGCACCGGCGCCGTGCTGACCGCGGAAACTTCGCTGGACGCTCAGTATTGGCGGCGGCATTCCCGTCAGCCGGTGCAGTTCGCCGAAAGCGTGCGCACCGTGGCGGCGCTGGGTTGCTCGGTGCTGATGGAGATCGGTCCGCAGCCGGTTCTCACCGGCGCCGCAGTCCAGGTCTGGCCGGAACACCTGGCCTCTCCGCGTGCCATCGTTTCGCTGCGCAAGGGCGTCGGCGACCGGCGCCAGATCGCCGAAGCGTTGGCCGGGGCCTACGTCAGCGGCCAGCGACCGAAATTCGCGGCGCTGCATCGCCAATCTCGCCGCAGACTCGAACTGCCCACCTATCCGTTCCAACGACGTCGGTTCTGGCCCCGCACATCTGGCGTCGCCGGCATCGACGGCCAGGGCACCGCCGTATCCGGGATCCTCGGAAGCGCAAAGGATCTGGCTTCCGGCGACTCGGTGTACACCAGTCGGCTCTCGGTCAAGTCGCAGCCGTGGCTCGCCGATCACGTCATCTATGGCACCGTCGTCGTTCCCGGAGCAACCTACGCGGCGATGGCGCTGGCTGCCGTCGGTCCGCCGGGACGGGTGCAGGACGTCTTCTTCTACGAACCGATCATTCTGCCCGAGAAGGCTTCTCGCGAGGTACAGCTGACTCTGCATCCCCTCGGGGACGTGCCGAACGGGTGGAGCTTCCGAGTGCACAGCCGCCCATATGGCGTCCGTGACGCGGACTGGTCGTTGAATGCCGACGGCACGGTCATCGCCGGCGTCGAGGACGTACCGGCGCCGGATCCGGCTGACTCCCTCGACGCGGCGCTCGAGCGGATGACCCGCATGCGTCCGCAGGAGCTGTTCGAAACCTTCGCGGACATGGAGCTGGCCTGGGGACCGAATTGGTCCGGATCGCTGAAGTCGTTGTGGCTCGGCGAGGGTGAGGCCATCGGCGATATCACTGTCGGCGAGGAACTAGCCGAACACCTCGGCACCGAGCCGATGCACCCGGTGCTGCTGGATCTGTGCACCGGCGTCGCCTTCCCGGCGTTCCCCGCGCTCCTCGCGGCCGAACAGGGCGTCAACGACCTGTTCTTGCCGTTGCGGTACGGGCGAGTGGACCTGCAGGCCAAGATGCCTCGGCGGTTCTACTGCCGAGCGACGTGGCACACCAGCGGTCTCGACAGCGAAACCCAAGTGTTCGATCTCGATTTCGTCGACCGGGAGGGCCGTCGCCTCGGCGGAATTCACGAGTTCACGGTGAAACGGGCGCCCCGAGAGGCGTTGTTACGCGGGCTCGGCGGCGATGCGACGCGCCTGCTGTACACGGTCGGCTGGCACGAGGTGCCACCTCCGCCGTCCAGTGACGGAAACGTCAGCGGCACCTGGCTGGTCGCCGGGTTCGAAGAGCTGGCGGCCACGCTGCCGGGCTGCATCTCGTTTGACCGGGCTAGCAATCCCGAGCCCTTGGGCCAGCTAGTGGCACAGGCGCACGAACGCGGCATGCCGTTCGCCGGCATCGTCTGGCGCAGCACGGGACCAGACGCGGCAGAGTCCAGCGCCGAATCCATCGCGCGGCTGGAAGCCGAGATCGTCCAGCTGCTCAGTGCGGTGCACGCTGTGCAGACCAACGACGGGGTGAAACTGCCTGGCGGACTGTGGATCGTCACCGAACGAGCGGTGGCCACCGAGTCCGGTGAGCCGGTGGACCCGGTGCAGGCGGCGCTGTGGGGGCTCGGGCGCACCATCGTCAACGAGGAACCGGCACTGCGCTGCAAGCTGGTTGATTATGACGGCTCCGAGCAGGCCGTGCAGGCGCTGGCCGGTCTGCTCGGCGCACCGCTCGACGAACCCGAACTCGCACTGCGCCAAGGCAAGTTCTTGGCGTCGCGGTTGCTGCAATGGTCGCGCAGCGGTCATCTGGCAGTGCCGCGCGCCGACGATTACGTCCTGGCGCCCACCGAGCGGGGCGCGATCGACAACCTGCGTCTGACCGAGGCGGACGTGCCGCCGCCTGCCGACGGGTATGTCCAGGTCCGAGTCGAGGCCGCCGGTCTCAACTTCCGCGATGTGCTCAATGTGCTGGGCCTGTACCCGGGCGATCCGGGGCCGATCGGCGGCGACTTCGCCGGCGTCGTCACGCAGGTGGGCGGCGGCGTCACCGGCCTCGAGGTCGGCCAACGTGTCTACGGCTTCATGCAGGGCGCGTTCTCCAGCCGGTTCAATGTGCCGGCCCAGTTGCTGGCGCCTATTCCCGCCGGCGTCAGTGCGGTAGCGGCGGCGACCATTCCGGCCGCGGCGCTCACCGCCCGGTTGGCGTTCGACTGGGCGCAACTCAAGCCCGGTGACCGGGTGCTCATCCACGCCGCCAGCGGTGGCGTCGGATTGGCCGCCATCCAGATGGCGCAGCAGCACGGAGCGACCGTCTTCGCGACGGCCAGCACGTACAAACGCGCCACCTTGCGCAAACTGGGTGTGTCGTACGTATACGACTCGCGCAGTACGGATTTCGCCGACCAAATCCTGGCAGACACCGATGGTGCCGGCGTCGACGTGGTGCTCAACAGCCTGACCAACGAGGGGTTCGTCGAGGCAACGGTGCGGGCGACCGCCCAGAACGGACGCTTCGCTGAAATCGCCAAGCGTGACATCTGGACCCCGGAGCAGATGGCGGCGGCCCGCCCCGACATCTCCTACGAGATCGTCGCGCTGGATACGGTGACCTTCCAAGAACCCGAACGCATCCGTCGCCTGCTCGGTGAGGTGTCGGACGGTCTGGCCAGCGGCGAGTGGCAGCCGTTGCCGGCCGAGATCTATCCGCTGACTGAGGCGAGGACGGCGTTCCGCCGGATGCAGCAGGCCCGGCACATCGGCAAGATCGTGCTGCAGATGCCGAATCCGCTACAGCCACGCGGTGACCGCAGTTATCTGGTCACCGGCGGACTCGGTGCGATCGGTCTGCACACGGCGGCTTATCTGGCGCAACTGGGCGCCGGTGACATCGTGTTGACCAGCCGGCGCGCTCCGGATGCCGACGCGCAGCGGGCCATCGAAGACATCACCGAGCGCTATCGGTGCCGCATCCACACCTTCTCGGCGGACGTCGGTGACGAATCGGAGGTCGAGACGCTGCTGGAGCGGATCCGCGCGGAATTGCCGCCGCTGGCGGGCGTGGTGCATCTGGCGGGTGTGCTCGACGACGCGCTGCTGTCGCAACAGACCTGGGACAGGTTCCGGACCACACTGGCGCCCAAAGCTTTTGGCGCCTGCTACTTGGACCGGTTGACGAAGAAGGATCAGCTGGACTTCTTCATCGTGTCCTCGTCGGTGTCGAGCTTGCTCGGGTCGCCCGGTCAGGCCAACTACTCGACGGCCAATGCCCTGCTCGACGGGCTGGTCGCACAACGACAGGCGCAAGGCTTGCCGGCGACCGGCGTCAACTTCGGTCCCTGGGCCAAGGGCGGCATGGCCTCCTCGGAGGCCGCTCGGGCCAATATCGGTGCCCAAGGCCTGGTTCCGCTGGAGCCCTCGGCTGCCCTGAGCGCACTGGCTGAGGTCGTCGCCAACGGCACGGCCCAGGCCACGGTGATCAAGGCGAACTGGCAGCGTGCCGCGAAGGTGCTGGGCAGTTCTCGTCCACCGATTCTCGACCTGGTGCTGCCGAGCGATGCCAGTCAGGTCACTGGTGACAGTGAGTTGCTCCGGCAACTGCAGGAAATACCGGTGGCGCAGCGTGCCAGTTTCATCACCGAATTCCTGCAGCGCGAAGTGCAAGGGTTCCTGCGGCTGGCGCAACCGCCCGCGGCGACCAGCCGGTTCCTGGACTTGGGCACCGACTCACTGATGGCGGTCGAGCTGCGCAACCGGTTGCACAGCCAGTTCGGTGGTGCCTTCACGATCAACGCCACCGCGGTGTTCGACTACCCGACGATCGGTGGGCTGGCTGAATACCTTGCCGAGCAGTTGCCGGAGTCGGACCCCGAGCCGGAACCGGCGCCGAGCGCGGAGTCGGAGGCACAGCCCGACGAGGCGGACACCATCGACGAGGCTGAGCCCGTCGGTGCCGCCGAGGGCGGCTGACGAGCGGGGACTCAGTCGCTGATGTCGAAGGCGGCGATGACCTTGGTGGGTCGGAGCCGAACCACGATCTCTTCGGGCACGGCGTTGCGGCGGCCGAACTCTTCGGCGCGGTCGGCGCCCATGTACCGTCCCCCGGTTCGGGTGGCGATGTCCAGCACGTCTCGCTGATCATCGATCACCTGCGCCACGCCCTGCACCTGTACGAACGAGTACGGCGGGTGGGGGTCGTCGACGCACATGACGAGGCGCGGGTCGCGTTGCAGAGCACGGCCTTTCGGGGTGTCGCGCCCGGTGGTGAACACCAGCTCGCCGTTGTCGACGACGAACCACACCGGGGTGACCAGTGGGCGACCGTCGGAAGCGACGAAGCCAAGCATGCCGGTGCGCGTGCCCTCGGAGAGGAAAGCGACAACTCGATCCGACAGCTCGGCCATGGTTAGAGGCGGGCCAGGTCGTGGTCGCCGATGTGCTCGCTGAGGAAGCGCAGGTGGTCTTCGGTCGAACCGAGCGTGTGCTCGATCGCGGTCAGCCGGGCGGTGTAGTGGCCGACCGGATACTCCGCGGTCATGCCGATGCCGCCGTGCAGCTGGATCGCCTCTTGCCCGATGTGCCGGCCGGAACGCCCAATCTGCAGCTTGGCGCGCGACGCGATCGCCGGATCGAGGTTGCCGTCGGCGATCGACATCGCGGCGTAGAAGTTCATGCTGCGCGCCAATTCCAGCGAGACGTACATGTCTGCGGCACGTTGGGTCAGCGTCTGGAACTTGTTGAGCGTGACGCCGAATTGTTTGCGGGTCTTGAGGTAGTCGGTGGTGAGCCGCAGCGCTTCTTCCATTGCACCGACCGCCTCGGAGCACAATGCGGACTGAATCTTGATGATGGCGTTGCGGATTGCCGTGGAGGCGTCGACCGCATCACCGAGCGGTTCGGCCGGCGTCTGGTCGAAATCGATCTGGGCGCCGCGCTGGCCGTCGAAGGTTCGATAGGGATGGCGGGAGAGCGCGCCGTCTGAAGCATTCACCAGAAACAGACCGGTGCCGCCGTCGGGCAATGCCGCGCTGACTACCAGTGTCTGGGCACTGTCCCCGGCGAGGACCGGGTTCTTGCGACCGCTCAACGCCCACGAATCCCCCTGCGGTACAGCGCTTGTCGTGACATCGGTGCCCAGCGTGCGGTTGCCGGGCTCCAGGTGGGCGAACGCGAGCAACCGTTGGCCAGCGGCCACCTCGTCCAGCAGCTGCACCTGCGCCTCGGTGCCTTGCTCGGCGATGAGCGCGCCGGGCGCCAACGCGCCGTGCAGGATCGGCTCGGGTGCCAACCGCCGACCGACCTCATGCAGCACCACCATGATCTCGAGTTGGCCGGCCTCCTCGGGCTCGAAGCCCAGCCCGAGGATGCCGATGTCGGCCAGCTGGCTCCACACGTCGCGGTTCCAACCGAGTTCGGTGTCGATGATCTTGTTGCGGCTCTCCGCGTCATAGCTGCGGGAGAGCAGGTCGCGGGTGGTGTCGCGGAGCAGCGCCTGCTCTTCGCTCAGCTGAAAGTCCATGACTGCCTCACAATCCCAGAATGGTCGACGCGATGATGTTGCGCTGCACTTCGTTGCTGCCGCCGTAGATCGATGTCTTGCGGTAGTTGAGATAGTGCGGGGCGCTGGTTTGCGCCCACTCCGGTGTCGCGATGTCGTCACTACCCACCGGCAATGCCTCGGGCCCGGCGACTTCGACCAGCAGCTCGGTGGCGAGCTGCTGCAGCTGGCTGCCGCGCAGTTTGAGCACGGAGGAGGCGGGGTTCGGCTTTCCGCCCGTGGAGCTGGTGGCCACCCTTGACTGCGTGAGTTCCAGTGCCAGGACCTCGTTTTCGGCCTCGGTCAAGCGCGCGGCAAACAGCGGGTCGTTGAGCAGGCCGGTCTCGGCGGCGTGCCGCTTGACCTCGGCCAGGCGCACCTTGGTGCGGCCCACTCCGGCGATGCCAGTGCGCTCATTGCCCAGCAGGAACTTGGCGTAGGTCCAGCCTTGGTTCTCCTGTCCGACAAGTTGATCGGCCGGAACCCGCACGTCTTCGAAGAACACCTCGTTGACCTCGACGCCGCCGTCGATCAGCTTGATCGGCCGCATCGTGATGCCGGGGGTATCCAGGTCGATCAGCAGGAAAGAGATGCCGGCCTGGCGCTTGGGCGCCTGTGGGTCGGTGCGCACCAGGCAGAAGATCCAGTCGGCGTACTGACCCAGCGTCGTCCAGGTCTTCTGCCCGTTGACGACGTAGGTTTCCCCGTCGCGCACGGCCGTAGTGCGCAGCGAGGCCAGGTCCGAGCCGGCTTCGGGTTCGGAGAACCCCTGACACCACCAGATGTCGATGTTGGCCGTCGGCGGCAAGAAGCGCTCTTTGATTTCTTGCGAGCCGAACTCGGCGATCACCGGGCCCACCATTTTGGTGTTGAAGTTCAACGGCTCAGGCACACATGCCAATTGCATCTCGTCGGCCCACAGCTGGTGCTGAACGAGCGTCCAATCCTTACCGCCCCACTCGACGGGCCAGTTGGGCACCGCCAGCCCATGCTCGTTGAGGATCCTGTGGTTATTGACGATTTGATCCTTGGTGAGCGAGCCGCCCTCACGCACCCGTTCCCGGATGTCGTCCGGGATCTTGGTGGTGTAGAACGTGCGCAGCTCGTCGCGGAACGCGGATTCTTCAGGTGTCAGCGCCAGCTTCATCGGCAGCCTCCTTTGTCGGGGTGACTGCCGGTGAGCGCCTCACCGCGGCGGGGCCGGCAGTCCTGCCTTGCACGTTAGGCGTCCATCGGCGTCACGTGTCAACCGGGTGTCCGGCTCGCCGCTGGCTGCGGTTCAGCGTCGACGTCGTCGCCACCAGACGACGGCCACGATCACCAGCCCGCCAGCTGCTATCGCCAGGAGCGGTTTGGCGGCCTCCGCCTTCTCGCGAGCGGTGTCGCGGGCTCGGTCAACGACATTGACCTTGTCCGACAGGGCCTGAACGGTTTCACCCAGCTGGTCCCGAGTGCGCTCGATGTCCGCCTGGATGTCATCGATGCTGGCGTCGGAGCCGACCTCTGGTCGCTGCTCCCCGGCGCCCGGAGGAGTACGTTCAGCTCCGGTCATGACGGGCGTCCTTCACTTCTCGGATGTCTTGTTTGACGTTGGCAACGGTCTGCGGTGCGGCGGGGGTGACTTCCTTGGCCTGTCGACGGCTGATCAGCGCCGCTGCGCCCGCCACGGCGAACAGCACCGCACCGACGATGAGCGCTGCCGCCCACACCGGCAACACCAGCGCAAGCGCCGCAATGGCGGCGGCGATCACACTGGCCAGCCCGAAGAACGCCAGCAGACCCGCGGCACCGAATAGCCCGGCGCCGGCCCCCGCGTGCTTGGCAGACTGCTGAAGTTCCTTCTGCGCCAACCGCATCTCGTCACGGATGAGCCGCGACGTCTGCGAGGAAAGTTGCGCCATCAACTCGCCGACCGAGGCGTCCGACGTTCGGTTTGCTTCCAGGCTCATCGTTGACACCCTTCTGTTCTAATTGCCGGCCGGCACCGAAATCACCCGGTTGGCCGCAGCTTTCACCGAGTCCGGCAGGAACCGGTTGCTGATTCCCATGACCTTCGTCATCACCGATTCGGCGACCACCTTGCGGTCGCCGTTCATCAGCGCCTCAAAGCCTTGCTTGGCAACCTCTGCGGCATCGTCCTTGTGCTTCATGCGTCCCATCCGGGAGTTCGCCATGCCGGCGCGGCGGAAGAAGTTGGTCTCGGTCGGTCCAGGCATGAGCGCGGTGACGGTGACGCCGGTGTGGCGCATTTCGTCGTGCAACGCTTGGGCCAGCGACTGGACGAACGACTTGGAAGCGGCATACACCGATTGATGCGATCCCGGCATCTGCGACGCGATCGACGACGTAAAGAGCACCTTGCCGCTGTTGCGTCGCACCATGTCGGGCAGCACCAGCTTGGCCAGGTGCACGGTGGAACGGACGTTCAGGTCGACGATCGACAAGTCGGCATCGAGATCGCTGTCCACGAAACTGCCCCCGGTGCCCACACCGGCGTTGAGCGCCACGGCGTCGAGTTGCTGTCCGCCTTCAGTAGCTTGCCGGTAGAGCTTTTCCACACCTTTGGCGGTGCGCAGGTCGGCCTGAACGGTCCGGACGGTGACCCCCGTTTTGCTCAGGGCGTTGGCCGCCTTCTCGATGCCTTCGTCTTCGGCGGCGATCACCAGGTCGTAACCGTGTCGGGCGAACTGCTTGGCAAGCTCGAAGCCGATTCCGCTAGAGGCGCCAGTGATCAAAGCCAGACTCATGGCGACGTGGCTACCCGCGCCGGTGGTCGCCAAACCTATCTGAGCAGCGAGGCTATCCACACCTCTGGATTGCTCCACAGCCGAACGTGAGAGGCGGGCAAGGTGGCCGGTTCTGACGGTCGCCGAACCTACGGTCGGCACATGCGAACAGAACTGCCCGGCGAGCGACTGCATCGTCGGCTCAGCGCCGAACCGGCAAGCGACACCTCCGCGCAGTCCACGGTGGCCGACGATGACGCAGACGATGACGACGAGGGTGACCCGAATTCTCTGCTGCCCCGGTGGCTTCCCGATCCGGACAACGGTCCGGGCTGGGCAGCGCGGCTGCGCGCCGACCCGGGCCGGGCCGGCGCCATCGCGTTGGCGGGTATTGCCGCGCTGGCGGTACTCATCACCGTCTTCACCCTGATGCGCAGTCATCCGGCGCCCGTCGTGTCAGCGAAACTACCTGCGGTGGAACCGGTTTCGTCTGCGAGTGGCAAACCTTCGGCCAGTGCGAACCCAGACCGTCCAGTTGTGGTCAGCGTCGTCGGGTTGGTGCACAAGCCCGGTTTGGTGACGTTAGCGCCCGGCGCCCGGATCGCTGATGCGCTCCAGGCGGCCGGCGGCGCCACCGACGGAGCCGACACCGTCGGATTGAACATGGCTCGCCAGCTCGGCGACGGGGAGCAGATCGTGGTCGGACTCGCGCCGGTGTCGGGCCAGCCGCCGACATTGGGCAGCTCGGTGAGCACCGGTGCCGCGGGTCCGGCACCGGCGACGTCGGGCACCTCGAGCAAGCCGAAACCTGGGCAGTCCGTGGACCTCAACACCGCCACAGTCGAACAGCTGGACGCCTTGCCCGGTATCGGTCCGGTCACCGCCGCGGCCATCGTGGCGTGGCGGCAAGCCCATGGCAGATTCAGCAGCGTCGACCAGCTCGCCGACGTCGACGGCATCGGCGCGGCTCGGTTGGACAAGTTGCGTGCCCTGGTGCGTGTCTGACCCACGTGCACCAACGCGACGACCAGTCCCGGCTCGACGTCCGCCTAGTGCCGGCGGCCTTGACCAGCTGGACGGTCACCGCGGCCGGGATCGTGTGGCCGCTGGGCCGGGTGCTCGCCGTCTGCTGCGTGGTGCTGGCCGCCGGCGCAGGGCTGCTGTGGTGGAGTTCGACGCGTCGTCGGGGTAAAGCGCGACGACTGGCTACGTTCAGCTTGGGCCTGGCGGCCGTCGGTGTGGTGGGCGCGGGGTACGGCGTGGCGATCGCACTGCGTACCGACGCTGTCGATCACCACCCCATCACCGCCGCGTACGGCACCGTCGCCCCGGTAACGGTCATCCCGAGCGAAAGCCCCTTACCGTTGACCCGGGACCGGTTGCTGTTCCGAGCCACCATGGCGCGCCTGTGTGACCAGCCGATGTCGGGCAGGGTCGTCGTGTTCGGCCGCGCCTCGGACCTCGGCGAGCTGATGGTGGGTCAACCGCTGCGGTTCAGCGCCCAGATCAAGCGACCCAACCGGCACGACCTGACCGTCGCCGTGCTCACTGTCACGGGCCGGCCGGTCAGCGGCGCCGCGGCACCCGTCCAGCGGGTGGCTCACACGGTGCGCCGCCGATTCGCCGCGGCGGTGCGCGCCGTGTTGCCACCGGATCAGGCCGCGATGCTGCCCGCCCTGGTGCTCGGTGATACCTCGCAAGTTGCTACCGCGACCAGCCAGGAGTTCCGCACCGCCGGTATGACGCACCTAACCGCGGTATCCGGCGCGAACGTGACGATCGTGTGCGCGGCGGTGTTGTTTTCGGCGCGTCTGGTCGGGCCGCGGGTCGCCGTGGCGTTGGCCGCCGTCGTTCTGGTCGCGTTCGTCATCGTGGTGCAGCCCACCGCCAGCGTCTTGCGGGCCGCGGTCATGGCTGGGATCGGTTTGGCCGCCATGCTGACTTCCCGTCGCCGCCAAGCGATTCCGGCGCTGTCGGCATCGGTACTGATCCTGCTTGTCCTGGCTCCGCAGCTGGCCGTCGACATGGGCTTCGCGTTGTCGGTTGTCGCGACCGCCGGCTTGATCGTCATCGCGCCGCTATGGTCACGCCGCCTCACCCAGCGGGGCTGCCCGAAGCCGCTGGCGGATGCGCTCGCCGTCGCGGCGGCCGCTCAGCTGGTGACCGCGCCGCTGGTGGCCGCCATTTCGGGCCGATTCAGCCTGATCGCCGTGGTCGCCAACCTGGTGGTGGCGGTGGTGATTGCGCCGATCACCGTGCTGGGCACCGTTGCAGCCGTGCTGGCGATCTGTTGGCCGGCTGCGGCGCAGCTGCTGATCCGGTTCACCGGCCCGGAAGTCTGGTGGGTGCTGCACG
This sequence comes from Mycobacterium sp. 1423905.2, assembly GCF_001673155.1. Classification (GTDB taxonomy): domain Bacteria; phylum Actinomycetota; class Actinomycetes; order Mycobacteriales; family Mycobacteriaceae; genus Mycobacterium. The sequence goes on from NZ_LZLE01000344.1 coordinate 21,980, forward strand.
TCGCGCACTGGGCCGCCGGTGTCCCGGCCGCAACGGTCCCGGTCCCCGCTGGTGTGCCCGGCGTCGTCGTAATCAGTTGCGCCGCGGTGTTCGTCGCCGCGATGGGGCGGTGGCGCTGGTTTCGCGCGGTGCTGGGGTCGGTCACCGCAGCGGCCGCGCTGTGCTTGCTGGCCTGGTCGCTGTCCGGGCTCGTCGGTGCGTCGTGACACCATCGTGGGGTGACCGACGTTTCGCCGTTGCACCTGGTGTTGGGGGATGAGGAGCTGCTGATCGAGCGGGCGGTGGCGGACGTGCTGCGGTCGGCCCGTAAGCGGGCCAGGACCGGCTCGGTCATCGATGACGTCCCGGTCAGCCGCATGCGCGCCGGTGATGTCAGCACCTATGAGCTCGCCGAATTGCTGAGCCCGTCGCTGTTCGCCGAGGAGCGCATCGTCGTTCTCGAGGCGGTGGGCGAGGCGGGCAAGGAAGCCGCCGCGATGATCGCCTCCACGGCCGCCGACATCCCGGCGGGCACGGTGCTGGTCGTCGTGCACTCCGGCGGCGGGCGGGCCAAATCGCTGGCCGGCGAACTAAAAGCACTGGGCGCCCAAGTTCATCCGTGCGCGCGGATTACCAAGGCCAGCGAGCGCGCCGACTTCGTGCGCCGGGAATTCCGCACGCTGCGGGTCAAGGTCGACGACCAGACCGTCACTGCCTTGCTGGACGCCGTGGGGTCGGATATCCGCGAATTAGCCTCGGCCTGTTCGCAATTGGTTGCCGACACCGGCGGCGCCGTCGATGCCGCCGCCGTACGCCGCTATCACAGCGGCAAAGCCGAGGTGAAGGGCTTCGACATCGCCGACAAGGCCGTCGCGGGTGACGTCGAAGGCGCGGCCGAGGCGCTGCGCTGGGCGATGATGCGCGGAGAGCCGCTGGTGGTGCTGGCCGATGCGCTGGCCGAAGCCGTACACACCATCGGGCGGGTGGGTCCGCTGTCCGGCGACCCGTACCGGCTGGCCGCCCAGCTGGGCATGCCGCCATGGCGAGTGCAAAAAGCGCAGAAACAGGCGCGGCGCTGGTCGCGCGACTCGGTGGCGACCGCGATGAAGCTGGTGGCGGCGCTCAACGCCGACGTGAAAGGGGCAGCCGCGGACGCGGACTATGCGCTGGAATCCGCGGTGAGGAAGGTGGCCGAACTCGTGGCCGACTGACGCCGACGAGTCAGCCGAGCTTGTTCAAGGAGCGCGCGAGCGCCGACTTCTTGTTGGCGGCCTGGTTCTTGTGGATCACGCCCTTGCTGGCGGCCTTGTCCAATTTGCGGTTGGTCGCGGCCAGCAGTTCGGTGGCCTTGTCCTTGTCGCCGGCGTGGGTGGCCTCACGGAACGACCGGATGGCGGTCCGCAGCGAGGACTTCACCGACTTGTTGCGCAGTCGGGCGCGCTCGTTCGTGCGGTTGCGCTTCTGCTGCGACTTGATGTTGGCCACGCGTGAGTTCCCTTTGTCGTTCGATGTGGAGTCGGCATGTGGTCAGGCGCCCTTACGACCTGACGGCCCATGTTTGCGACTGCCCAGGTTATCAGTCGGTTACGTTTTCGCCCAAAAGAGGAACCACTGGCCAGGTGGAATCAGTGATTGAGGCAGCATGGCACGGGTGAGTTCTGCAAACCAGCTCGTGGAGGCCAAGCGGCGCTCGCCGGCCCGCTTCGAGCGCATCTTCGACGGTTACGACACCTCCGAGGTGTATGCCAAGGCTTTCGACGAGATGTTTGACGCCCACGGCAACGTTCGCGGCCCCTACAAGGGCATCTACGCCGAACTGGCGCCGTCCGACGTCTCCGAGCTCAAAGCTCGCGCCGAGGCGCTGGGCCGGGCGTTCATCGACCAGGGCATCACCTTCTCCCTGTCCGGCCAGGAGCGGCCCTTTCCGCTGGACCTGGTGCCGCGGGTGATCTCGGCCGCGGAGTGGACCCGGTTGGAGCGGGGCATCATCCAACGCGTCAAGGCGCTCGAGATGTACCTCGACGACATCTACGGCGATCAGGAGATCCTGCGCGACGGCGTCATCCCTCGTCGGCTGGTGACGTCCTGCGAGCACTTCCACCGCCAAGCGGTAGGCATCGTCCCGCCCAACGGGGTGCGCATTCACGTCTCCGGCATCGACTTGATCCGCGATGACCGCGGTGACTTCCGGGTACTCGAGGACAACCTGCGCTCGCCGTCGGGTGTGTCCTACGTCATGGAAAACCGGCGCACCATGGCCCGCGTCTTCCCCAACCTCTTCGCGACCCATCGCGTGCGCCCGGTGGACGACTACTCCTCGCATCTCCTGCAGGCGTTGCGTAACTCGGCGGCCACCAACGAGGCCGACCCCACGGTGGTGGTGCTGACCCCCGGCGTCTATAACTCGGCGTACTTCGAGCATTCGCTGCTGGCCCGGCAGATGGGCGTCGAGTTGGTCGAGGGCCGCGACCTATTCTGCCGCGACAACCAGGTCTACATGCGCACCACCGAGGGGGAGCGGCAGGTCGACGTCATCTACCGGCGCATCGACGACGCCTTCCTGGACCCGCTGCAATTCCGCGCCGACTCGGTGCTCGGAGTGGCCGGCCTGGTCAACGCCGCGCGCGCCGGCAACGTCGTCATCTCCAGCGCGATCGGCAACGGCGTCGGCGACGACAAGCTCGTCTACACCTACGTGCCGACCATGATCGAGTACTACCTGCGGGAAAAGCCGCTGCTGGGCAACGTGGAGACGCTGCGTTGCTGGCTCGACGACGAACGCGAGGAGGTCCTCGACCGCATCCGGGAGCTGGTTCTCAAGCCGGTCGAGGGCTCCGGCGGCTACGGCATCGTCTTCGGTCCGGAGGCCTCCGATAAGGAACTGGCCACCGTGAGCAAGAAGATCCGGGACGACCCACGTAGCTGGATCGCCCAACCGATGATGGAACTGTCCACGGTGCCCACCCGCATCGAAGACAAACTGGCGCCGCGATACGTCGATCTGCGGCCGTTCGCCGTCAACGACGGCAACGACATCTGGGTGCTGCCGGGCGGGCTGACCCGGGTGGCGTTGGTTGACGAGTCTCGGGTGGTGAACTCCAGCCAGGGCGGCGGCTCCAAGGACACCTGGGTGTTGGCGCCCCGCACCTCGACGAGCGCCCGGGAGTTGGGCGCCGCTGAGGTGGTGCGGTCACTGCCGGAACCGGCGCCCGACGGTGCCGGGCCGGAACAGGTGGCCGCGCAGGACGGCGAACAGCGGCAGCACCAGGTGAACCGCTGATGCTCGCCCGCAACGCCGAAGCGCTGTTTTGGATCGGCCGCTACGTCGAGCGCGCCGACGACACCGCCCGCATCCTCGACGTCGCCGTGCACCAACTGCTCGAGGATTCCAGCGTTGACCCCGACCACGCGTCGCGGGTGCTGTTGCAGGTGCTGGGCATCGAACCACCCGAGCACCCGTTGGACGTCTGGTCGTTGACCGACCTCGTCGCGTTCAGCCCCAACACCCAAGGCGGCTGTTCCATCGTCGATGCGATCTCCGCGGCGCGCGAAAATGCCCGATCGGCACGCGAAGTGACCTCCAGCGAAACCTGGGAGTGCATCAACACCACTTACCACGCGCTGCCCGAACGGGAACGGGCCGCCAAACGCCTTGGCCCGCATGAGTTCCTGTCGTTCATCGAAGGTCGGGCGGCGATGTTCGCCGGGCTCGCCGACTCGACGTTGTCCCGCGACGACGGATACCGGTTCATGGTGCTGGGCCGCGCCATCGAGCGGGTCGACATGACCGTGCGGCTGCTGCTGTCGCGGGTGGGGGACAGCGCGTCCTCACCGGCGTGGGTGACGCTGCTGCGCTCGGCCGGCGCGCACGACACCTACCTGCGCACCTACCGCGGTGTGCTGGACGCGGCCCGGGTGGTGGAGTTCATGATGCTCGACCGGCTGTTCCCGCGGTCGGTCTACTATTCGCTGAAACTGGCCGAACACAACCTCGACGAGTTGATGCACAATCCGCAGAGCCGGATCGGTGCCACCACCGAAGCCCAGCGATTGCTGGGGCAGGCCCGCAGTCAGCTCGAGTTCGTGCAGCCCGGTGTCTTGCTGGAATCACTGGAGACGCGGTTGGCGGACTTGCAGCGAACCTGTTACGACGTCGGAGATGCGTTGACGCTGCAGTACTTTCACGTCGCGCCGTGGGTGGCGTGGTCGGATGCCGGTCAGCGCGGCGTGTCGGTCCGTAAGCCGGGTGAAGCCTGATGTGGCGGATGCGGGTGGTGCACACCACGGGGTACGCCTACAAGTCCGCGGTGACCGCTTCCTACAACGAAGCGCGGCTGACCCCGCGATCGAACACTCGGCAAAACGTCATCCTCAACCGGGTGGAAACCATTCCGGCGACGCGCTCTTATCGCTACGTCGACTATTGGGGTACCGCCGTGACCGCGTTTGATCTGCACGCCCCGCATGTGGAGTTGACGGTCACCTCGTCGTCGGTGGTGGAAACCGAGCGCCCGGAACCACCGGCGGCCAAAGCGGGCTGGGCCGAGCTGGCAGCCGATGCCGTCATCGACCGGTTCGACGAGGTGCTACGCCCCACCTCCTACACCCCGCTGAGTAAACGGGTCGCGGCGGTCGGCAAGCGAATCATGAAGTCCCACGATCCCGGCGAAGCCGTCCTCGCCGCCGCGCGGTGGGCGCGCAGTGAACTCGAGTACCTGCCCGGCACCACCGGGGTGACCTGGTCGGGACTCGACGCGCTGGAGCAGGGCAAAGGCGTATGCCAGGATTTCGCCCATTTGACTCTGATGGCGTTGCGCAGCATGGGCATTCCGGCTCGGTACGTATCCGGGTACTTGCACCCCGTCGCCGACGCGGTGGTCGGCAAGACGCTGGAAGGGCGCAGCCACGCGTGGATCCAAGCCTGGACCGGGGGCTGGTGGTACTACGACCCCACCAATGACACCGACATCACCGAGCAGTACGTCAGCGTGGGCGCCGGCCGCGACTACGCCGACGTGTCCCCGCTCAAGGGCATCTACTCGGGGGCAGGGGCGACCGACCTGGACGTGGACGTGGAGATCACCCGGCTCGCATAGCGCTGCCGGCAGCGGCGATCAGTGACCGCCGAGCAAGGATTGGATCGGTGCGTTGACGGCGTCTGCGCCCACCCGCGCGGCGTTGACGGCCTCGGCAGTGGCGTAGGCGCCGGCGCCACTGATAAGTGTCTGCACGATCTGGTCGTGCACGGCCGACATCTGGCCGCCGATGCTCTGATACTCCTGCGCGTGCGCTTGGAACATGTTCGCGACCAGCGCCGATACTTGATCGGCGGCAGCGGGCGGGACCTCGGTGGTGTCGGCGGCGATGTTGGAATTGACGTCCGCAATGTTCGAGCCGATGCCCGCCAGATCGGCAGCCTTCGCCAGCATTGCCTCCGGCCCCGACACTACGTAGGACATCTGGCACCTCTCATAAAGAAAACCAGGCCATGCCCGATCATCAGATGGTATGGCGACGCGGGCTTCCCGTCCTGGGTTTACCAGACATTTTACTGACCGATTAGGGCCGCGTCTGCCACCAGTCTTGCTGGCGTCCCTTGGGCTGCTGTTCGGCGGGCTTGCCGTGGGCGTGGCAATGGGCGGGCTGTTGCCGCTGCCGTACGGTCCGGCGGCGGCGGTAGTGGGGTATGTGCGCGCCGAACCGGTCGCGGTGCAGATCGTTGCGACCGCGGTGTTCGCCTCGTCCGTGCCCTTGGCGGTCTACGCCGCAGGGGTGGCTGCGCGCCTGCGCGCCCTGGGCGCGCCCGGCGCGTCGACGACGCTGGCCCTGGTCAGCGGCGCGCTGGCGTCCGGCGCCTTGGCCTTGACTGGGTTGCTGGGGTGGACGTTGTCACGCGCCGACGTCAGCGCTGATGCCGCTCTGGTGCGGGCGCTCTACTACCTGGCGTTTTTGATCGGCGGCCCGGGTCACGTGGTGGCGCTGGGTCTGCTGGTCGCTGCTATAGCGGTGCCTGGCCGCAGACGCTCGCTGCTGCCGGGGCCGCTCGCATGGTTCGGCGTCCTCGTGGCCGGAACAGCCGAGTTGACGACCCTGGTGCTGATCTGGCCGGCAGTGGGGCCGCTGTTGCCGGTCGCGCGGGTGTCGGCATTGGTGTGGCTGCTGGTGGCCGGTGCGTTACTTCCGCGGATGGACCTCGACCCGGTGTAGGTCGTCGCCGAGCTCGATCTGGCCGCTGAACTCGGTTGCGGCCAGGGCGCGCCACTGCTCTTCCTGCCCGGGCAGCAGCGGCGGCACGTAGTGCGTCAGGATCAACGTTCGGACGCCGCCGCGCTCGGCGGTAGCGGCGGCTTCCTGCACCGACGAGTGGTAGTCGCAGACGTCCTTGATCCGCTGTTGGGGTACCTGACTCAGGATCTCTTTGCGAATCACGGTATGCACCAACGCGTCCGCGCCGGCGGTCAACTGGTCGAGGCTGGCGCACGGCACCGTGTCCCCGGCCAGCACCACCGCAGCGCCGGCGGCTTCGATGCGGAACCCGATCGTCGGCGCCACGGGGCGGTGGTCGGTCGGGGCCACGCGGATCGTCACGCCATCGCGGTCCCAGACCTGCCCATCGGTGTACTCCTGGACGTCGACCGGCGGCGGCGCGGTCAGGTCCGCATGGTGGGCGATGCGGTAGCTGATGTCGTGGCCGAACGCCTTGAGCGTGGCGTCCACCACCTCGGCGGTGCCCGGCGGGCCGATGACCGGGAACGGCGCGGGGTCCGGCGCGAAGTCGGTCACCCACCTGGTGATCAGCAGGTCGCCCAGCTCGGCGATGTGATCGCTGTGCAAGTGGGTGAGCAGCAGCGCCGACAGGCCGGCGGCGCCCACCCCGGCGGCGGTGGCGCGCTGCAACACCCCGCGCCCGCAGTCGACCAGGAACGGCTGGCCGCCGGCCCGTACCAGCGTGGCCGGTCCGGCCCGGTTGGCGTCGGGGATCGGGCTTCCTGTTCCCAGCAATGTGACCTCGATCATGGGCACATCCTCGCAAGCGGTGGGCGTCCTTGTCTTTGATGGCTTCCCCGCCGCGGAAGATAGCCGTAGCCTGGTGTGAACCAGATCACCACCCGGCGGGAGGGCTTGATGCGGATCGCGGACGTCTTGCGGAACAAGGGTGCGGCGGTGGTGACCATCAACCCCGACGCGACGGTCCGGGAACTGCTTGCCGGCTTGGCCGACCAGAACATCGGCGCCATGGTGGTGGTCGGCGCCGAAGGCGTGGTCGGCATCGTCTCCGAACGAGACGTGGTCCGCCAACTGCACGCCCACGGCGCCAGCGTGCTGTCCCGTCCGGTCTCCAAAATCATGACCAGCGACGTCGCGACCTGCACCAAGAACGACACGCTCGACGCCATCAGCGTGTTGATGACGCAGAACCGGGTGCGCCACGTGCCGGTGCTCGACGAGAACAAGCTGATCGGCATCGTCAGCATCGGGGATGTCGTGAAAACCCGGATGGGTGAACTCGAAGCCGAACAACAGCAGCTGCAGTCCTACATCACCCAAGGCTGACCAACCGCTGGACGCCCTCGACCGTGCGCGTCGGGCGTCGAGCGTGCACGAGGGGCGGCCAAAGCGGCCATACCGCTTCGTGGGCGCACGCCGAACGCCGCCCCCGCGCACTCGCAGCAGATCAGCGGACTAGCGCCAGGAATACTCGGCGCGCAGCCGCGCCGCCACCACGTCGAAAGTCTCCCGCGCCAGAATGGCGCCCTCGCGACGGATGCTTTCTTCCGGCACGTCGAGCACCCGGTCCAGCCGGACCCAACTCTTCCTGCCCTCGTAATCCCAATCGCCAGAACCTATTCCGACCCAGTTGCGGTCCGCGGCGTGATCGTCCTGGCTGGAGAGCATGAGGCCCAGCAGCACAGTGCGTTCCCGCCCCACCACCAGCACCGGGCGGTCCTTGCCGCGCGTCGGATCGTCTTCGTAGACCACCCAGGTCCACACGATTTCCCCGGGGTCGGCGCGGCCGTCGAGATCGGGGGCATACACCACCTTCCGCGCCCGCTGGGCCGTCGGAAAGCTGGTCTTGGTCACCGGACGGCCCGCGGTGATCTCGGCGGGCGGGGGCGGGACGGCCATGGCCATAACATTCACGGTGACCCTGACGGCGTGCTGCAACTCGCGCAGCACGGTCTGCGTGTTCTGCACGTGACGCACCAATTTGGGGGCCTCGTTGAACACGAGGTTCTCCGCGAATCGCTGCACGTTTTTCCACTGCGACTTGCCGGGCGTCTTCCTGTCCGGGGCCATGTTCGCAGCATAGACGCGCGCGAGAAGCCGCACCCGAACGCACAATTGTGTCCCGGCAGCTCCGCATGGATACGCTGGACATACGCACGAAGCGCCGGTCTTCAGGCCGATATCCGTCAACCAGGAGATTCCCATCAGCAGTTTCGCCGACAAAACTTTCACCCCGCCGGCGCAGATCAGGAATTTCTGCATCATCGCTCACATCGACCACGGCAAGTCGACGTTGGCCGACCGGATGCTGCAGCTCACCGGCGTGGTTGACGAGCGTTCGATGCGGGCTCAGTACCTGGACCGGATGGACATCGAGCGGGAACGCGGCATCACCATCAAGGCCCAAAACGTGCGCCTGCCCTGGCGGGTCAACAACGAAGACCACGTGCTGCACCTCATCGACACCCCGGGCCACGTCGACTTCACCTATGAGGTGTCGCGCGCGCTGGAAGCCTGCGAAGGTGCGGTGCTGCTGGTCGACGCCGCTCAAGGCATCGAGGCCCAGACGCTGGCCAACCTCTACCTGGCGCTGGACCGCGACCTGCACATCATCCCGGTGCTCAACAAGATCGACCTGCCCGCCGCCGACCCGGACCGCTACGCCGGTGAGCTCGCCCACATCATCGGCTGCGAGCCCGACGACGTGCTGCGGGTCTCCGGCAAAACCGGCGAGGGCGTGGCGGCGCTGCTCGACGAGGTGGTCCGGCAGGTGCCGCCCCCGGAGGGCCGAGCCGACGCGCCGCTGCGCGCCATGATCTTCGACTCCGTCTACGACATCTACCGCGGTGTGGTGACCTACATTCGCGTGGTCGACGGCAAGATCCGCCCGCGCGAACGGATCGCGATGATGTCCACCGGCGCCACCCACGAACTGCTCGAGGTCGGCATCGTCTCGCCCGAACCCAAACCCAGCGAGGGCTTGGGCGTGGGCGAGGTCGGATACCTGATCACCGGCGTCAAGGACGTGCGCCAATCCAAGGTCGGTGACACCGTGACGACGGCCCGCAACGGCGCCGCCGACGCCCTCACCGGTTACCGCGAGCCCAAGCCCATGGTGTATTCGGGGCTGTACCCGGTCGACGGTTCGGACTACCCGGTACTGCGTGACGCGCTGGACAAGCTGCAACTCAACGATGCCGCGCTGACTTACGAGCCGGAGACGTCGGTGGCGCTGGGGTTCGGCTTCCGGTGCGGCTTTCTGGGTCTGCTGCACATGGAGATCACCCGGGAGCGGTTGGAACGTGAGTTCGGCCTGGACCTGATCTCGACATCGCCCAACGTCGTCTACCGGGTCATCAAAGAAGACGACACCGAGATCGTCGTGACCAACCCGTCGGACTGGCCGGAAGGCAAGATCCGCACGGTGTACGAGCCGGTGGTGAAGACCACGATCATCGCGCCCAGTGAATTCATCGGCACCATCATGGAGCTGTGCCAGTCGCGTCGCGGCGACCTGGGTGGCATGGACTACCTGTCGCCCGAGCGGGTGGAGCTGCGCTACACAATGCCGTTGGGGGAGATCATCTTTGACTTCTTCGACTCGTTGAAGTCGCGCACCCGCGGCTACGCCAGCCTGGACTACGAGGAAGCCGGCGAGCAGGAAGCCCAACTGGTCAAAGTCGACATCTTGTTGCAAGGCGAGGCGGTCGACGCGTTCAGCGCCATCGTGCACAAGGATTCGGCGTTCGCCTACGGCAACAAGATGACCACGAAGCTCAAGGAACTCATTCCGCGTCAGCAGTTCGAAGTTCCGGTACAGGCCGCCATCGGATCGAAAATCATTGCCCGCGAGAACATCCGCGCGATCCGCAAGGACGTGTTGTCCAAGTGCTACGGCGGCGACATCACCCGCAAGCGCAAACTTCTGGAAAAGCAGAAGGAAGGCAAGAAGCGGATGAAGACCATCGGTCGCGTCGACGTGCCGCAGGAGGCCTTCGTCGCGGCGTTGTCCACCGATGCGGCGGGGGACAAGGCCAAAAAGTAGCAATGGATGTGGCGCGTACTCGCCGGCTTGGCGTGCTGGTGCTCCTGCTGCTCGTGTCGGTCTGCGGATGCAGCTTCGCCGTCGGCGGTACGGCCCGTCCGGCGCCGGGCCTCAAGGCGCATCCGCTGCTCGGGGAGACGATCAACCGGGTGCTGCTGGATTCCGATGCGCTGGCCAAGCTGCTGAACCAACCCTTCAAGGGTGATCCGAAATTGCCGCCGCGATTCGGCGGGCCGGAAAAGCTGCAGAACGGATTGGGCGCGGCCTCGCCGCTGGAGTGCGCCGGCGTGTCGACGATGACGGTCAGAAGCGCCTACTCGTCGGGCGACGTCAAGAATGTCGCGCGGGAAACCTGGTGGAACACCGAGACCGCGTCCAAGGTGATCAGCGTCGCCGAAGCCGTCGTCGCATTCCCCACCGCCTCCGACGCCGACAGCCTCTTCGCGAAGTTCACCGAGCAGTGGGACGGCTGCAACGGCACCACCGTCACCATCGACGGCGGCACGCTCAATTTCACCGACGACGTCACCGAGGTGCGCGTCGACAACTCTGTGCTGGCGGCAACAATTTTCGTGCAGTTGTCCGGGTCCCCGTCGGGCAAGAGACCCGAAGCCCGCGCCATCGGGGTGCGCAACAACTGCTTGGTCGAAGTCGAGATCTCGTTTTTCAGCACCCAGAATCCGTCGGATCAAGGGTCAGGTGACCCGCACACCAGCGCCGTCGAGCTGGCACACGTGATGATGGACAAGATCAGCGCATTGAGCTGAGGCTGCTACACCGGCGCGTTGGCGGGCTGGAAGGACCCGGAACCGTCGGCTTCCTCCTCGGCCCGGATCACATGCACCACCGCGTTGATCAACGCCAGGTGGGTGAACGCTTGCGGGAAATTGCCCAGTTGCCGCCCGGTGCGGGGCTCGATCTCCTCGGCGTAAAGGTGCAACGGGCTGGCGAAGCCCAACAGCCGCTCGCACAACCGCTTGGCGCGCGCGACCTCGCCGATCTCCACCAGCGCCGACACCAACCAGAACGAACAGATCGTGAAGGTGCCCTCTTCACCGGACAGGCCGTCGTCGGTCTCCTCGACCCGATAGCGCAGCACCAAACCGTCCTCGGTCAGTTCGTCGGCGATGGCCAGCACCGTGTTGCGCACCCGCGGGTCCTCGGGCGGTAGGAACCGCGTGAGCACCACCAACAACAATGACGCGTCCAACGCGTCATCGCCGTAGCGCTGGGTGAACACGCCGCGCCGGTCCACTCCGTGCTTGAGGATGTCTTCCTTGATCTCCTCGGCGATCTCCCGCCATTGCTGGGCGTAGCTCTTTTCTCCTTGTCGCTCAGCCAATTTCGAGCCGCGGTCCAACGCCACCCAGCACATCACCTTTGAGGACGTGAAGTGCTGCGGTTCACCGCGCACCTCCCAGATGCCGCGGTCGGGCTCACGCCAATGCTTGATCGCCTCTTCCACCTGTTTCTTCAGCACCGGCCACAGCGTCTCCGGGATCTGCTCGCGGGACCTGGCGTGCAGATAGAAGGAGTCGAGGATCGAACCCCAGATGTCGTGTTGCATCTGGTTGTAGGCGCCGTTGCCGATTCGCACCGGCCGGGCGTGGTCGTAACCCGACAGGTGATGCAACTCCTCCTCGATCAGGCTGCGCTCACCACCGACCCCATACATCACCTGCAGCGGATGGCGTTCATTGCTGTTGGCGCCGGACACGTCGGCGATGAACGCGAAGAAGTCGTCGGCTTCGCGGTTCAATCCCAACGTGTAAAGGCCCCACAACGCGAACGTGGAGTCGCGCACCCAGGCGTAGCGGTAATCCCAGTTACGTTCGCCCTGCGGTGTTTCCGGCAACGACGTGGTGCTGGCCGCCAGCAAGGCGCCGGTCGGGGAGTAAGTCAGTCCCTTGAGGGTGAGCGCGCTGCGTTGCAGATAGGCCCGCCACGGGTGGTCGGGGAAGTTGCCGATGTTGATCCACTGCCGCCAGCACTCGGTGGTCTGCCACATCTTGTCGGCGGCCTCTTCGTAGGTCTGCGGCGCCGGGTGTTTGGTCCAGCTCAACGCGACGAACACGTCGTCGCCCTCTTTCATCCGGGTCCGCGCCCGCGCCTCCCGCCCCTCCAGGCCGATCCGCAGGTTGGTGGTCAGCCGCAGCGTCGGGTGCGCGTCCGGTTCCCTGCTGGCGCGGGCGATCGCCTCGCCGTAGGCGTGCGCGGAGTACTCCCATGTCGCGCCCACGCGGTGGTAGTCGAACGCCGGTTCGCACGTCATCATCAACTCGACGGTGCCGCTGACACACCGAACCGTGCGCAGCAGGATGTGCTCGGCGTCCCAGTCCATCGGGGTGCGCCGGTGCGTCCGGGACCGGCGTTCGATGTCATGCCACGGCCCCATCACCAGCGCGTCGCGCACGATCAACCAACCGGTGTGGGTTTGCCAAGTGGTTTCCATGATCAGGCTGCCGGGCAGATAGCGGCGGGCCGACGGCACCGAGACGCCGTAGGGGCCCAGCCGGAAATGCCCGGCGCTGCGGTCCAGGATCGCGCCGAACACGCTCGGAGAGTCGGGCCGGGGCACACACATCCACTCCACCGACCCGGCCGGCGAGATCAAGCAGGTGGTCTCCCAGTCGGAGAGGAACGCGTAGTCGGCGATCGGCGGGAACGGATTGCGCGACGACTGCGGGGCCGGGATCGGCGCCGGGTGGGTCAGATCGACGTGAGTCGGCGGTGCCTCCTCCAACACCTGATCTTCTGTTGTCTCAAGATTCTCGCTCGGTGGGTCAGCCGGATGAGCGTGCAGGACCATCCCGACATCATCATCTGTTTACCTGCTCGCCGTCTACCGCAGCTACCGAGGTGTTACCTGCGTGGAGGCGGTGCCGTTGCGGCGGATTGGTTTCGATTGCCATGGCGCATAGGGTGAACCCAGTGAACGGGTTCTTGAATTGGTGGGACAGCGTCGAGCTGTGGCTGTCCGGACTCCCGTTCGTGCTGCAGGCACTCGCGGTGATGCCGGTCGTGTTGGGTCTGGCTTTCGCCGCTGCGACAGGACTCGACGCGCTCCTCGGGAAGGGCATCGCGCTGATGCGCCGGGCCCGCCACTCCGACGAGACAGCCGGCTGACGATGCCCCGCTCGCACGTCACGCTGATCCTGGTTGCGCTGGTCGCGCTGGTCATCGCCGCGTGGTTGCTGGCGCGCTGACCGGACGCCTCAGGCGCGCGTCGCGCGCTCGAGATGACAGCCGGACGGATTCTGTTAGGCTTCGCGCCATGCACGCAGGAACCGTTGCTAGCGAGCGCAATGCCGTCGCGCTCGGCTTCGGTATCCAGCTCGCGGTGTGTTGCGCCGCGCTCGACGTGCACTGTTGTCGCTGAACCCATCCCCCGTCTGGTGTGGAGTTGGTGGGCTTTCGGCATTTCTGCGATCCATCGCCTTTCCGCAGCACCGGGACCATCCGACACCCGTACTGAAAGGCCATGAATGGTTAACGACACCCGACGCACGTTGCGGTGGCGCTACGCCGTCGCGCTGGCGCTGATCGTCGGTGTCCTCGCCGGATGTCGCGGCGGTCCTAGTGATGTCGTGGGTGGCGGCGGGCTGGCCGGTGCGCACACCACCATCACGCTGGTCGCCTATTCGGTCGCCGAGCCTGGCTGGAGCAAGGTGATTCCGGCGTTCAACGCCTCCGAGGAAGGCAAAGGGTTGCAGGTCATCACCTCCTTCGGAGCCTCCGGTGACCAGTCCCGAGGTGTGGCCGAAGGCAAGCCGGCCGACCTGGTCAATTTCTCGGTCGAACCGGACATCACCCGCCTGGTCAAGTCCGGCAAGATCGCCAAGGACTGGGACACCAACGTCACTAAAGGCATCCCGTTCGGCTCGGTGGTGACCCTGGTGGTGCGCAAGGGCAACCCCAAGAACATCAAGGACTGGGACGATCTGCTGCGCCCAGGCATCGAGGTGGTCACGCCCAGTCCGCTGAGTTCGGGTTCGGCCAAGTGGAACCTGCTGGCTCCCTACGCGGTCAAGAGCGAAGGTGGCCACAACAGTCAAGCAGGCATCGACTTCGTCAGCCGGTTGGTGCGTGAACACGTGAAGCTGCGCCCGGGATCGGGGCGGGAAGCTACCGATGTCTTCGTCCAAGGCAGTGGGGATGTGTTGATCAGTTACGAAAACGAGGCGATCGCCGCCGAGCGGGCCGGCAAGCCGGTGCAGCACATCACCCCACCGCAGACTTTCAAGATCGAGAATCCGCTGGCCGTGGTGAATACCAGTGCTCACCTTGCCGCCGCGGTCAGCTTCCGAAACTTCCAGTACACCGCCGCGGCGCAAAAGGTTTGGGCCCAGGCGGGTTTTCGGCCCGTGGATCCCGCCGTCGCCGGTGAGTTCCGCGAGCAGTTCCCGGTCCCGTCGAAGCTGTGGACGATCGCCGACCTCGGCGGCTGGGCCACCGTCGACCCGCAACTGTTCGACAAGAGCGCCGGCAGCATCACCAAGATCTACACGCAGGCCACCGGATGACCGGCTCACTGTCGGGCACCAGCGTCGGCCCGGAAGCGGTCAAGGCCAAGGGCGAACAACCCGCCCCGGACACGGGCCGGGGCATTCGATTTGCCGGCCGGACGAACACCACGTCACTTCGGGTGGGGGTGGCGATCGTGTGGTTGTCAGTCATCGTCCTGTTGCCGCTGGCGGCCATCGCCTGGCAATCGATCGGGGGCGGATGGAATGCGTTCCGATTGGCAGTCACCTCGCACGCGGCGCTGGAGTCGTTGCGCGTGACACTGACCATCTCGGCCGGTGTCACGGTGATCAACACGATATTCGGGTTGTTGATCGCGTGGGTGCTGGTGCGCGACGACTTCTTGGGCAAAAGACTGGTTGACGCGATCATCGACCTGCCGTTCGCGCTGCCCACCATCGTGGCCAGCCTGGTGATGCTGGCGCTGTATGGGGCTAGCAGCCCGGTCGGCCTACATCTGCAACACACCGAATGGGGCGTAGGAGTGGCGCTGGCGTTCGTCACGCTGCCGTTCGTGGTGCGCGCGGTCCAACCGGTGCTGTTGGAGATCGATCGTGAGACCGAGGAGGCGGCCGCGTCGCTGGGCGCCAACGGCCCCAAGATCTTCACCTCGGTGGTGCTGCCGTCGCTGACCCCGGCGTTGTTATCGGGTGCGGGCCTGGCTTTCTCGCGAGCAATCGGCGAGTTCGGATCAGTGGTGTTGATCGGCGGGGCGGTGCCCGGCAAAACCGAGGTGTCCTCCCAGTGGATCCGCACGCTCATCGAAAACGACGACCGCACTGGGGCGGCGGCGATATCGATTGTGCTGCTCTCCATTTCATTTGTACTGCTGCTGATACTGCGTCTCATCGGGGCGCGTGCGGCCAAGCGCGAGGAGATGGCACGGTGACCTCGTCGCCCCGGGTGCGCTACCTGCTGCGGTTCACCGCGTTGGCCTACATCGGTGTGCTGCTGGTCATTCCGGTGGTGGTCATCCTGTGGCGCACGTTCGCCCCCGGGTTCGGCCAGTTCTACTCCTGGATCAGCACACCGGCGGCGATATCGGCACTGAATCTGTCGCTTCTGGTGGTGGCCATCGTGGTGCCGCTCAACGTGATCTTCGGTATCCCAACCGCGATGGTGTTGGCCCGCAACCGGTTCCGCGGCAAGGGGGTGCTCCAAGCGGTCATCGACCTGCCGTTCGCGGTGTCGCCGGTGATCGTGGGCGTCGCGTTGGTGGTGCTCTGGGGTGCGGCCGGCGCGCTGGGATTCGTGGAGCGCGACCTGGGATTCAAGATCATCTTCGGCTTGCCGGGCATCGTGCTGGCCAGCATCTTCGTCACCCTGCCGTTCGTGGTGCGCGAGGTGGAACCGGTGCTGCACGAAATCGGCACCGATCAAGAACAGGCGGCGGCCACCCTGGGTTCTGGCTGGTGGCAGACGTTTTGGCGCATCACTTTGCCGTCCATCCGGTGGGGGTTGACCTACGGCATCGTGCTGACCGTCGCGCGCACCCTCGGCGAATACGGTGCGGTCATCATCGTCTCGTCCAACTTGCCAGGGGAGTCGCAAACGCTGACCCTGTTGGTGTCGGACCGCTATAACCGCGGGGCCGAGTACGGCGCGTACGCGCTCTCGACCCTGCTGATGGTGGTCGCCGTGGTGGTTTTGATCGTTCAAGTGGTACTCGACGCTCGCCGGGCACGAGCTAGCAAGCACGCGTGACAAGGAGGCTAGTGAATGACTGCCAGCCCGAGTGACTATGCGATCACGGTGCGTGATGCGTATAAGCAGTATGGCGATTTTGTGGCGTTGGATCATGTGGATTTTGTG
>NZ_LZLE01000345.1 GCF_001673155.1 Mycobacterium sp. 1423905.2
CTCCGGTCAGACCGCCAACGGCCGGGTGCGGCTCTACGTCATCGGTCAGGGCGCGCTGACGGCCGCCGCGGCGGCCAACACCAAACACGACATCGCCGCCGCCGAGAAGTGGAACCTTCCGATCATTCTGATCGTCTTACTGGCGGTGTTCGGCTCCCTGGCCGCCGCGGCCATTCCGCTGGCGTTGGGCGTGTGCACCGTCGTGGTCACCATGGGCCTGGTGTATCTGCTGTCGATGCACACCACCATGTCGGTGTTCGTGACGTCGACGGTGTCCATGTTCGGCATCGCCCTGGCCGTCGACTATTCGCTGTTCATCCTGATGCGGTTCCGCGAAGAGCTGCGCACCGGCCGGCAGCACAAGGAGGCCGTCGACGCCGCGATGGCCACCTCCGGGTTGGCGGTGGTGCTGTCCGGCATGACCGTGATCGCCTCGCTGACCGGCATCTACCTGATCAACACCCCGGCGCTCAAGTCGATGGCGACCGGCGCCATCCTGGCGGTCGCGGTCGCCATGCTGACGTCGGCCACCTTGACCCCGGCAGTACTGGCGACGTTCGGCCGGTCGGCCGCCAAGAGGTCACGCTGGCTGCATTGGTCGCGCCGCCCGGAAAGCACCCAGTCCCGGTTCTGGATGCGTTGGGTCGGCTGGATCATGCGTCGCCCCTGGATCGCGGCGCTGGCCGCCTCGACCGCGCTGCTGTTGATGGCGGCCCCGGCGACGTCGATGGTGCTGGGCAACAGCCTGCTACGGCAATTCGACTCCGCCCACGAAATTCGGGCCGGTGTGTCGGCGGCCGCGCAGGCGCTGGGACCAGGCGCGCTGGGCCCCATCCAGGTGTTGGTTACCTTCCCCGACGGCAACGCCAGGGCACCGGAGCACCGGCAGGTGCTGGCCGGGATCCGCCAGCAGATGAGCCAGGGCCCCGACGTCGCCTCGGTGTCGCCGCCGAAGTTCGCCGACGACAACAGCAGCGCGCTACTCAACGCGGTGTTGTCGGTCGATCCCGAGGACATGCGGGCCCGGCAGACGGTGGACTGGATGCGCACCCAACTGCCCGCCGTCGCCGACATCGGTTCGGCGCGCATCGACGTCGGCGGGTCCACCGCGCTGATCAAAGACTTCGACGGTCGCGTGGCGGCCACCCAGCCGCTGGTTCTGCTGTTCGTGGCGGCGATCGCCTTCCTCATGCTGTTGGTGTCGGTGCACTCGGTGTTGCTGGCGCTCAAGGGCGTCGTGATGACGTTGCTGTCGGTGGCCGCCGCCTACGGCAGCCTGGTGATGATCTTCCAGTGGGGCTGGGGCGAGGCACTGGGCTTCCCGCACCTACCGTCGATCGACAGCACGGTGCCGCCGCTGGTTCTGGCGATGACGTTCGGGTTGTCGATGGACTACGAGATCTTTCTGCTCACCCGGATTCGGGAACGCTTCCTACAGACCGGGCACACCCGCGACGCGGTCGCCTACGGGGTCAGCACCAGCGCCCGGACCATCACCAGTGCGGCGCTGATCATGATCGCGGTGTTCTGCGGCTTCGCTTTCGCCGGCATGCCACTGGTCGCCGAGATCGGGGTGGCCTGCGCGGTCGCGATCGCCGTCGACGCCACCATCGTGCGGCTGATCATGGTGCCTGCACTCATGGCGATGTTCTCCAAGTGGAACTGGTGGCTGCCGTGGTGGATGGCCCGAGTGTTGCCCTCGGTCGACTTCGACCGGCCGCTGCCCGAAGTCGACCTCGGCGACGTGGTGGTCATCCCGGAGGACATCACCGCCTCCATCGCGCCCAGCGCCGACTTGCGCATGGTGATCAAGTCCGCCGCCAAGCTCAAACACCTTGCGCCGGACGCGATCACGGTGACCGACCCGTTGGCCTTCACCGGTTGTGACCGCAACGGCAACCAGGCCGGCCAGGCCGCGCCGGAGGAGACCAACGGACAGACCGTCCCGATCGCCGTCTCAGGGCCCGGCTCAGGGGCCACTTCTGGGGCCGACTCAGGGCTCGTCTCAGGTGCCGACTCGGTTGCCGAGGAGAAGGCCGGTAACGGTCAGTCGACGGCCCGCCGGGTGGTGGAGTTGGCGTATCGCAGCGGCCTGGCCCGGGCGATGGCCTGGGCCGAGCGGCCCGTGCATCCGGTGACGGTGTGGCGCGGGCGGCTCTCGGTGGCCCTCGACGCGCTGGAGATCAACGCCTCGCAGCGCGGGCGGCGCGGCGCCTCGGTGTGCCCGGAGTACCAACGGCGCAGCCCGGTAGAAACCACCAACGTCCAACTGCCCACCGGCGACCGGTTACAGATCCCGACCGGCGCCGAGACGCTGCGGCTCAAGGGCTACTTGATCATGTGCCGTAACAGCAGCCGCGACTACGCCGAATTTGCTGACATGGTCGACGCCATGGAGCCCGAGACCGCCGCGGTGGTGCTGTCCAGCATGGACAGGTATTACTGTTGTCAACCAGCCGGTTCGGTTTCGAGGCGGCAAGTGATGGCGACTCAATTGGTTAGTCGGCTGTCGGATCCCCAACCGTCTGACCTCGACGACGACTGGCCAGAATCGGATGACAGGGCAAGCTGGGAAGAGATTAGACAGCGCTGCCTGTCGGTGGCCGTGGCGATGCTGGAGGAGGCGAGGTGACGTTGGCTGCTGACCCACGCCCCGCGCCGCCTCCGCAGCGGTCCGCTCCCCCTCCCCCGGACAAGCCGGTGGAGTTCTGGTCGACCGCCGCCATCCGAGCGGCGCTGGAAAGCGGTGACATCGGCACCTGGAAGCGCATCGCCGCCGCGCTCAAACGCGACCCGTACGGGCGCACCGCCCGCCAGGTCGAGGAAGTGCTCGACGTCGCCCGGCCCTTCGGTGTCTCCAAGGCGTTGGGAGAGGTGCTCGAGCGGGCTCGCACCCACCTGGAGGCCAACGAGCGGGCCGAGGTGGCCCGCCACGTCAAACTGCTGGTGGACCGGTCCGGGTTGCACGAGCACGAGTTCGCTTCCCGCATCGGCGTGACCTCCGACGACCTGGCCGCCTACCTGGACGGCAGCATCAGCCCGTCGGCTTCGCTGATGATCCGGATGCGCCGGCTGTCCGACCGGTTCGTCCGGGTCCGCAACACCCGCTCGTCAAACGGCAACTAGCCCCCGGTCAGCGGGAGTTGATGGGCGTCACGTCGGCGACCAACCAGTCGTTTCCCCGTTTGGTCAGGCTCACCCGCACCGCGGGCGCCGCCTGACTGGGTGGCTGGCCAGGAACGTTCTGGGTGACCCGCAGGATCACCGCCACGCTGGCCGCCGCGGGGCCGAGCGCCTCCACCCCGGCCGAGAGCGTGGCCGCCTGCGCGGTGACCTTGCGCTGGATCAGATCGGCCGTCGACTTCTGGTACTGCGTCTTGAAGGCTTCGGCCTGCTCGGGCACCATCATGGCCGCCGCCCGGTCCAGGGAAGCCGCCGGTGCGGTGGGCGAGAACGACGCCGTGGCCTCGGCCATGCCGGTGGCCACTTGCACCACCTGCTGGCTGTCCTTCCGGAACTGCTCGTCCGGCGTCGTCCAGTGCGTGTAGCCGGTCAACACCGCCGCACAGATCGCGACGGTGCACAGCAGCGCGATGGCCATCCTCAGCGTCGGTGCGTCGTCGTCAGTGCCGACGGTGACCGAGTCGCGGCGGAAGAGCCAATAGTTGACCGCCACGGCCTCGACGATCAGCAGCACCAGCACTGAGCACGCCGACACCCAGAACAGCGGCCAGCCGAGCACGATTCCCATCGCCACCAGCGCCGCGATTGCGGCCAGCGGTGCCAGCACGTCGAACGCGGCGACCCGCCAGGCATTCCTCATCGGATGGATCCCAGCCCAGAGACCATCAGCTTGCCGTCGACGTCGGCCACGTCCAGGCGCAGATTCCAGTGCACCGTCGTCGGCTTGGCGCCGGCGTTCTCGGCCACCGACGTCGCCACCAGCAACACCGATTCGCTGCGCGTGGCGAACGCGGGCAGCTTGGTGGTCACCACGTTGCGCTGCGTGCCCGGCTGAGTGTCCAGGTCGTGGTGGACCGTCTCGACCGCGACCGCGTCGATGCGGCCGCTGCTGTGCGTCTGCAGCTTTTCCACCACCTGCCGGTAGGGCTGCACGGCGGCGTCG
Organism: Mycobacterium sp. 1423905.2; assembly: GCF_001673155.1. Taxonomy (GTDB): domain Bacteria; phylum Actinomycetota; class Actinomycetes; order Mycobacteriales; family Mycobacteriaceae; genus Mycobacterium. The sequence continues at coordinate 4,127 of NZ_LZLE01000345.1, forward strand.
AAGTCGGTGTTGAGTTGCCCGACCGTGCCGTCGTGCAACCGTTGCAGGCTGGCGTCGACGTTGCCGGCGTTCATGTTGATCAGCACGTTCGTCCAGTCCGCCGCGGTCTGCATCACCCGGGTCAGGTAGTGGCGTTCGTTCATTTCGTTGCGATGCGCGGCCCAGACGAAGTAACCGAGTATCACCGCCGCCACCGACAGCAGTCCCAGGACGGCCGAGGCGACGCCGTACGGGGTGAAGACCCGTGCGCGCCCGGCGTCCGAATCGTCGGCGGCGTCGGCCTCAGCGACGTCGTCGTCCTCGAGTTCGGCGGTCTTGTCCTGGTCAGGCATGGCCCGATCGTCGCACTCCACAAAGATGGAAGGATGGTTGGGTGACTGTAGAGGCCATCCGTTCGGGCATCGACCTGAGCTACGTCGACGCCGCCGCCCGCCCCCAAGACGACCTGTTCGGCTACGTCAACGGGCGCTGGCTCAACGACTACGACATCCCCGCCGACCGCGCCACCGACGGCGCCTTCCGCCAGCTCTACGACCGCGCCGAGGAGCAGGTCCGCGACCTGATCATCGAGGCGAGCCAGCAAGGAGCGCCCGCCGGCACCGACGAGCAACGCGTCGGTGACCTGTACGCCAGTTTCCTCGACGAGGACGCCGTCGAGCGCCGGGGCGTGCAACCCCTGCTGGACGAACTGGCGTGGATCGACGTCGCGCCCGATGCGACCGCCCTGGCCGCGGTGGTCGGGGCGCTGCAACGCACCGGCGTGGGCGGCGGCGTCGGCATGTACATCGACACCGACTCCAAGGACTCGACTCGTTACCTGGTGCACTTCAGCCAGTCGGGCATCGGGTTGCCCGACGAGTCCTACTTCCGCGACGAGCAACACGCCGCCCTGCTCGCGGCCTACCCGGGCCACATCGCCCGCATGTTCGCCCTGGTGTTCGGCGGCGACGCGAACTTCTACGAGGACACCGCCGCGCGCATCGTGGCGCTGGAATCCAAGCTGGCGGCGGCCCACTGGGACGTGGTCAAGCGACGCGACGCCGACCTGACCTACAACTTGCGCACCTTCGCCGAGTTGCAGACCGAAGCGCCCGGCTTCGACTGGTCGGGTTGGATCACCGCGCTGGGTAGCAGCCCCGAAGCCGCCGCGGAAGTGGTGGTGCGCCAACCCGATTACCTCAGCGCGTTTGCGGCGCTGTGGGAAAGCGAGGACCTGCAGGAGTGGAAGTGGTGGGCCCGGTGGCGGTTGATCCGCGCCCGCGCGACCTGGCTCACCCACGCCCTGGTGGCCGAGGACTTCGAGTTCTACGGCCGCAAGATGACCGGCACCGAGCAGATCCGCGACCGCTGGAAGCGGGCGGTGTCGCTGGTGGAGAGCCTGATGGGCGATGCGGTCGGAAAGCTGTATGTGGAACAACATTTCCCGCCCGGCGCCAAGACCCGCATCGACGCCCTGGTGCACAACCTGCAGGAGGCCTACCGGATCAGCATCAGCGACCTGGACTGGATGACGCCGCAGACGCGGGAGAAGGCGTTGACCAAACTGGCCAAGTTCACCGCCAAGGTCGGCTACCCGGTCCGCTGGCGCGACTACTCGCAGCTGGTGATCGACCGCGACGACCTCTACGGCAACTTCCAGCGCGGCTACGCGGTGAACCATGACCGGGAACTGGCCAAGCTCGGTGGCCCCGTCGACCGGGACGAATGGTTCATGACGCCGCAGACCGTCAACGCCTACTACAACCCGGGTATGAACGAAATCGTCTTCCCGGCAGCCATTTTGCAGCCGCCCTTCTTCGACGCCGAAGCCGACGACGCCGCCAACTACGGCGGGATCGGCGCGGTGATCGGACACGAAATCGGGCACGGCTTCGACGACCAGGGCGCCAAATACGACGGTGACGGCAACCTGGTCGACTGGTGGACCGACGACGACCGCGTCGAATTCGGCGCCCGCACCAAGGCGCTGATCGAGCAATACGAGGGTTACACGCCGCGCGGCCTGGACAACGGCCACCACGTCAACGGCGCCTTCACCGTCGGGGAGAACATCGGCGACCTGGGTGGCCTGTCCATCGCGCTGTTGGCCTACCAACTGTCGCTGAACGGCCAGCCCGCACCCGTGATTGACGGGCTCACCGGAGTGCAGCGGGTGTTCTTCGGCTGGGCACAGGTGTGGCGGACGAAATCCCGTGCGGCCGAGACAATTCGGCGCCTGGCGGTGGACCCACACTCGCCGCCGGAGTTCCGGTGCAACGGCGTGGTGCGCAACCTCGACGCGTTCTACGACGCGTTCGAGGTCTCCGAGAACGATGCCCTGTTCCTCGACGAGCAGCAGCGGGTCCGGATCTGGAATTAAACCCGCGCTAGTTCGATGCGTGCCGGCACGTGCTTGTGCCACGGCGTGCCGGCATACGGGTCGCGCCACTTGGTCGAGGTGAGCGCGTTGGGCGCCACGCCCGGGATCACGGTGCGGCCCTCGTCGTCGGTGTAGTCGAGCCCAAAACCGTTGGGCAGGGCAGCGTGTCCGGCCAGCATGGTTTCGGTGACCTCGACGGTGGCCTCCGCGCTGCCCGCCGCGGTGGTGATGCGGGCCCGGCACCCGTCGTGCAGCCCCAGGGCTTGGGCGTCTTCGACGCTGACCCGTAGAGCGCCGTCGGCGTCGCGCTTGCGCCAGGACGGGTCGCGGAAGATGTCGTTGGCGGTGTAGGCGCGCCGTTCCCCGACCGAGAGCACCATCGGTAACTCGGGTGTGGTCAGTTGCTGCGGCGCCTGCGCCAACTTCGTTATCTCGTCGAGCATTGCGGGAATGACCAACGCGATCTTGTGGTCACCGTGGCTGATCAGGCCGAAGTCGTCGGCGTAGTTGTGCACCGTAAAGGTGACTCCGGACGGGCTGTTGATGATGGCGTCGAACAGCGCGTTGCCGTCGGCGTGGCCGGCGCGCCGCACGGCGTCGGGATAGGTCATCGCCGTCTTCTGCGCCAGTCCCCACAGCGCGGCCGCCCCGGCCAGCCCGTCGGGCAGGGTCGGCCCGAGGGTTTCATAGAGGACATACGGCAGCAGCTTGGCCACCGTCGGATTACTGCCCACCGCGGTGAGGAAGGCTTCGGTGTAGGCCTGACGCCCGCGTTGGGCCGCCTCGCGCAGCGGCCGCAGATCCGCGTCATGCACCATTCCCAGCGCTCGCACCAGCCGCGCCCAGATCTCGGGTTCGGGCAGCGTGCCGGGTAGCGGCTCCATCAGCGGGTGCCGCAATTGCATGGCGTTGTGCGGGAATTCGAGGTTGAAGAAGGTGGCTTCGCACTTCTCGAACTGCGATGCCGCCGGCAATACGTAGTGCGCCAGCCGCGCGGTCTCCGTCATCGCGATGTCGATGACGACCAGCAGTTCCAGCGACTCGAACGCTTCCCGGCACGCTGCTGAATTGGCCAGCGAATGCGCGGGATTGGCGCTCTCGACGATCATCGCCCGGAATCGGTCCGGATGGTCAGTGAGGATCTCTTCGGGCACCACGTTGCCCGGCACCAACCCGGCGATGATAGGTGCTCCGGTCACCGGGGTGCGCCCCGAGACCGTGCTGAACAGCGGCGCGAACGACGAATGCAGGTGCTGGCTGCCCTTTTTCGCGAAGTTGCCGGTGAGGATCCACAGCAGTTTGTTCAGGTAGGAGCACACGGTGCTGTTGGGCGCCTGCTGGACGCCGAGGTCTTCGAACACCGAGACGCTCGCGGCGGTGCCGATGCGCCGGGCCGCGGCGCGCAAGAGTTCCTCGTCGACGCCGCAGCGCCCCGCGTAGTCGGGGACGTCGACCTCCCGCAGCAACGCGCGCACCGTGTCGGCGCCGTGCACGTGTTCGGCGAGAAACGTTTCGTCGCAGAGGTTTTCCTGCACCAGCACCGCGGCTAGCGCGGCCAGGCACCAGGGGTCGGTGCCGGGCCGTACCCGCAGGTGGTAGTCGGCCATCTTCGCGGTGTCGGTGACCACGGGATCGACGACGATCATCGACCGGTCCGGGTCCTTGGCGATTTCGTTGAGCACCACCCGCGCCCGCGGGAAGCTTTGCGACATCCACGGGTTCTTCCCGACGAACACCGACACCTCGGCGTGCTCGAATTCGCCGCGGGTGTGTCCGCCGTACAGCTGCGCGTCGACCCAGGCTTCACCGGTCTTCTCCTGCGCCAGCGCATTTGACCGATACCGCGAGCCGAGCGCCTTGAGGAACGCACCACTGTAGGCGCCGCCGAGGTGGTTGCCCTGCCCGCCGCCGCCGTAGTAGAAGATCTTCTCCCCGCCGTACACGTCGCGGATGTGCTGGAACCGCTCAGCGATCTCGACAATCGCGGTGTCCCAATCGATTTCCTCGTAACTGCCGTCGGCGCGGCGGCGCAGCGGCGAGGTCAGGCGGCCGCGGCTGTTCTGGTAGTGGTCCAGGCGCAAAGCCTTGTTGCAGGTGTATCCCTGCGAGGCCGGATGCGCCTTGTCACCGCGGATGCGGGCCAGCCGGCGATCTTCGACCTGTACGACGATCCCGCAGTTGCACTCGCACAGGATGCACGCGCTGGGCTGCCAATCAGTGGTCATCGCGGGAAGTCCTTTCTAGCGAGTTCGGCGGCGAGCAGGTCGTGCAATTGCCGGTGCACCACGTCGACGGGGCCTAGGTCGCGGCGGACCCGGGCCAGCAGCAGAGCGCCTTCCAGCGCCGAGGTGGTCAGCACCGCCAGTTCGTGCGCACGTTGTGCCGTGATGCCGTCGGCGATGAGTCGCTGGGCGATCAGGTCCGTCCAGCGGTCGAAGACGGCCGCCGCGCGCTCGATCACCGGGGCCATGCGCTCGCGGTCGGCGGCCTCACCCGCTTCGACGGAGACCGCCGCGATGGGGCAGCCGGCGCGGAAGTCGGTGGTCACCAACTGCTCGCGGTACCGCTCGATCAGCGTGTCCAGCAAGGAGATTGCGTCCTCGGCGTCGTTGATGATCGCGGCGATGTAGTCCCCGGCGTAGTCGACCGCCTCGCAGAGCAGCTGGGTGCGGCCGCCCGGGAAGTAGTGGTAAGCCGACCCGCGCGGGGCACCGCTGTGCGCCAGCACGTCGGAGATGGCGGTGGCATGTGCACCGCGCTCGCGGATCAATAAGGCGGCGGAGATCACCATCCGCTCGCGGGGGCTTCGCATCGCGCTCCTCAGGTCGCTGACCAGCTTATGTATGATACTATACATAAAATGGTGGGCGGCGGAAGCCCTAAGGTGAAGCCTTGGCGGCCGGAACCCGCGGCCCCCTCACCGTCGACTGTGAACCCGCGGCGGTCCTTACCGTCGACTGTGAACCCGCGGCGGTCCTTACCGTCGACTGTGAACCTGCGGCGGCCTTTACCGTCGATCGTGAACTCGTGGCGTCGAGTGGGCGCTCACGGCGGCCAATCGCCTAATACGCCGCCGCAGAGCAACACTCGAGGCCATACGCTCACACTCGCGGCCGTGGGCTCACCCTCGACGCCCCACGCTCACACTCGACGCCCCACGCTCACCCTCGACGCCCCACGCTCACACTCGAAGCCGCAACCTCACCCTCGCGACCGCGAGCTCACAATCAGCTAGCTCATCCAGTCGTTGGAGCCGTCGTTGCGGGTGTAGCTGCCGACGGAGTTCTTCACGATGATCGGGTCACCGGGACCGAAGTTGGTGAAGAACCACTTGGCGTTCGTGGGACTCAGATTGATGCAGCCGTGGCTCACATCGCGCCGGCCCTGGTCGTCCACCGACCACGGCGCGCTGTGCACGAAGTTGCCGCTGTTGTCGAAGCGAACGGCATCGGCCACCGTGATTTTGTAACCGTTGGCCGAGTTCACCGGAACCCCGTAGGTCGAGGAATCCATCACCACCGACGCCATCTTTTCTTGGACGTAATAGGTGCCGTTCGCGGTCTGATGGCCGCCGCTGGCCATCCCCATCGACATGGGGAACGTCTGTACGACGGCGCCGTTGCGGGTCACCGTCAACTGGTGCGTGGCGTCGTCGGCGGTCGCCACCAGCGTGTCACCGGTGCGGAAGCTCGACACCGTGCCGCCGGCATCGACGGTGACGTCGGTGTGGGCGGGCCAAAAGTTCAACGGACGCCAACGCAACTGGGTGGGCGTCTGCCAGTAGAACTTGCCTTCGACCGGCGGGGTCGACGACACGTGGATGGCGCCTTCGGCGGCACCGGCGTCGTCCACGCGGGCCGGGAAGTCGATGATGATCGGCTGAGCCACACCCACGGTGGCGCCGTTGGCGGGGTTGATCCGCGGCGGACCGAAGGGCGCATTGCCGGTGAACGGCGGCGGGTTATCGCCCACCGCCGGAGCCGCCGGAACCGCCGGAGCCCCCGGAGCCGCCGGGTCACCGGGCACCGGATCCGGATCGGCCAGCGCTGGGCCGGCCGCCACTACCAACGCCAGTCCCAGCACCGCGGCGATTCCGCTTGCCTTGAGCGCGCCGAGCAGGCTTGCTTTGCGCCGATCCGACATATGCGTCCCTCTCTGTCGCGCGGACAGCCGCTACAGCTGCCAGTCTGAGGCGCCGTCGGGCTTGTTGTAGGTACCGACGGAATTCTTCACCACGATGGGGTCACCGCTGCCGAAGTTGTCGTAGAACCACTTGGCGTTGGACGGGCTGAGGTTGATGCAGCCGTGGCTGACGTCGCGCTTGCCCTGGTCGGCCACCGACCACGGCGCGCTGTGAACGAAGTTGCCGCTGTTGTCGATCCGGACCGCGTCGGACACCGTGACTTTGTAGCCTTGCGCCGAGTTCACCGGCACCCCGTAGGTCGACGAGTCCATCACCACGGTGGGCATCTTCTCCAGCACGTAATAGGTGCCGTTCGGGGTCTGGTGCCCGCCGGAGGACATTCCCATCGACATCGGGAACGTCTGCACCACAGTCCCATTGCGGGTGATCGTCATCTGGTGCGTCGCGTCGTCGGCGGTGGCGACCAGCGCGTCACCGGTACGGAAACTCGACTTCGTCCCGGCAGCGTCGATGTTCACCGCGGTGTTGGCCGGCCAGAAGCTCAGCGGACGCCACCGCAACTGGCTCGGCGTCATCCAGTAGAACTTGCCCGGCACCGGCGGAATCGACGAGATGTGAACGGCTCGTTCGGCCATCGCCTGGTTGGCGATCGGCACCTGGAAGTTGATGATGATGGGCTTGGCCACCCCGACCATCGCGCCGTTCACCGGGTTGAACGTCGGCGGCCGAAACGGCGGATCCCCGACGAACGGCGTCGAGTCCTGGCCGGCGGGCGCCGGACCGGCGGCCGCGGGCACCGCCTGCGGGTCCATCGGCGGCTGTCCGAGCGGACCGAGCCCCGGTGGCAGCGCCAGCGGATCGGGGGCAGGTGGCAGCGCCAGCGGGTCGGGGGCCGGTGGTTCCGGGGTTGGTCAGCGAGATGGTGACGCCGGAGAAATCCTCGGCGGTCAGCTTGCCGGGGCGGGCGC
>NZ_LZLE01000346.1 GCF_001673155.1 Mycobacterium sp. 1423905.2
GTTCAGCCGGCCGGCGCCGTTTTTCAACGCAGTGGGCGCCCGAGACGCCGCCTTTGCGATGTTCGGTCTCACCGTCGTGCCGCCCGGGCAGAAGGTGTCCGACTATCAACAAGCCGGCTGCGAACTGCTGACCGCGTTACGGCCCTGGCTTTATGACAAGGCCAGCCCCAGCTTCCAGGGGCCGAACGACACCACCGAGGAGCGTACCCGGCAAGCCTACGATCCGGATGTCTACGATAAATTACGAACCGTGAAGGCTAAGTGCGACCCGCACAACAGGTTTCGCCTCAACCACAACATCCCGCCTCATCCGGGCACAGAAGCGCCGAACTAGCGGACCAACAATCGACTCGGTCAGGAGCAACGTACCTGCTCGAAGTCATCGCCAAAGGTGCTTTTGTCTAAACCCCTGCGGCATAGCCAAGTTGTCCTTCACGGGCCGGCCCACTGATCTCTACGGGGGTACAACCGCGGGAGCATGCCAGTGCGGTGTGGCAGCAGGACGCCGGACTCGTTGATCGAATCGATCATGGCCTGCCTGCGCACTGAAAGCACGTCGGCGCTGCTGGACATAACGACGTCACGCGTGGAGAGGGAGCGGCGTCTCACTGTGCCGGTCTTGGTATCAGGTGCCCAACAGGATTCGCGTTTCCCGGACGGATGTTCGTGCAACTGCGGCGTTCGAATGCATGCGACCAACTTCCGTCCCCGGCATTGGGCGCTCTCTGACGGTAGAGCCCAGATGCCAGATGGTTGCCAAGTCAATCGTGTCGTGGCTTGCTCAGGGTGATTCTCTAAGTATTGCTTCTTGGCGGTATAGCCGTACCATACCGTCATGGTTGTGCAGCGAAGGACTCGTCGGGCAGGCGGAGCGCGCCGGGCCGCGGTGACTGAAGCGGCCGCCGGGGTGTTGGCCGAACGAGGCTACGAGAATACGCGCTTCGCCGACGTTGCGGCGGCTAGTGGTGCGGCGATAAGCACGCTGCAGAACTACTTCGGCTCCCGCGAAGACATGTTGATCGAGGCGATTCGACATGCCACCGAGCTCGAGGTGATTGCGTTGGAAGCGGTGGCGGAGGCCGAAAGCGACCCCTGGCGCCGGCTGGTGGCGATGATCGACCGCAACCTGAACACGCCTCTGCGCAATCACCAGTTGCTCATCGAGGTGTGGCGCTCCAGCATGCGGGATGCCGAGTTGCGCGACTACAGCGAGGAAGGATGGGCCCGTTACCGGGCGCCGTTTGTGCGAACCGTCATCGAGGGTCGGGAGTCAGGGGCGTTCCAACCCATTGGAACTCCGGAAGAGGTTGTCGAGATTCTCCTCCGATCGCTCGCCGGAGCCATGATTCCCCGGACTTTGCACTTCCCGGCTCCATCAGCCGATGGATTCCGTACGGCTTTGCTGCGCCATGTCGCGACAATGCTGGGCCGCGAAGGCTACCGCTAGGAGCGCAACGCTCGCCGCATGATGACCTCCAACACCACTGTCGTGGTCCCGTGATGCGCCCGTCGTGGACGTGCGCAGGTCCTTGCGGCTCGATGAGCAACCGACCGGCCATCACCCCGAGGTCGTCGCCTCTACCGCCTTCTGGTGTCACCGGAGCATCCACGATTCACCGTGTGAGTCACCTTATGAAGACCAGAGCCCCAGCAGCGGCCCGATCGGCTGCGATGTAGGTGTTCGCAATCTGAGTGAACGCGGCGCCGGTCCGC
>NZ_LZLE01000347.1 GCF_001673155.1 Mycobacterium sp. 1423905.2
CGGATCACATCGGACATGGGCAACAGCGTGCCGCCTCCGGTCAAGCCCTTTCCCGCGGCCGCCTCGAGCTCGCGCAGGGTGGTGGTGACGATGATCGAGGCCGGTAGCCCGTTGTGCTGGCCGAGATCGCCGCTGCACAGCAGCGCCCGACACGCCGCCAGCAGCCCGTCGTGGTTGCGTTGGGCCGCCGAACGCAGATCGTGGCGGATCACCTCTTCGGACGGCGATCCTTGCACGCACGGTGCTTCATCGTCGGGGTTGCACATGCCCGGCGCGGCCAACTTCGCCAGCACCGCTTCCAGGGTGGCGCGAGCTTCGGGGGTCAGATAGCCGCTCAACCGCGACATCCCATCAACGTCTTGCTTGCCCAACACCAGGCCGCGGCGGCGGGCGCGGTCGTCGTCGGTGTAGTCCCCGTCGGGGTGTAGGCAGTCCATCAGCCGCTCAGCCAGCTTGGCCAGCTGATCGGGCCGATACTGGGTCGCCAACCGGGCCAGGTGGGCTTCGGCTTTCTCCTCGGTCTCCACATCGACATGGGCGGGCAGCCGGTGGAAGAAGTCCCGAATCACCCGCACATGCTCACCGCCGATGCGGCCCTCCCGCTGTGCGGCGGCGGTGGCGGTCAACCGCGGCGCCAACGGCTGCCCGGTCAGCGCGCGGCGCTCACCCAACTCGGCGGCCTCTCCGATCCGCCGGCTGGCCTCGGCGCGGGTGATCCGCAACCGCGACGCCAACGCCGCAGGCAACCGCCCCCCTAGTTCTTCCTCGCTGGCTTGGGCGGCCAACTGATTGATCAACCCATGCCGCGCCGCCGGCAACCGGCGCGCCACCCGCTCCAACCGCTCCAACAACCGCAACCGCTCCGGAGTGGTCAACGCCTCAAACGACAACTCACATAGCCGATCCGCCCCGGCATCGAGCGCGTCAAAGACCTCCGTGATCTCTTCCCGCGAACTCGAATGTTCGAATAATAACGCCGACCACCGACACGACCCGCCTATCACGGCGGCTACAGAATCGCGACAGCCACCACGATCCCCAACGCGAACTGCGCCGACGCCACCATCAGCGATTCATAGCTGTACTCGTCGGAATTGAACAACCCATCCATGTCAATGCCGATGGCTACCGCCGCAATTCGCATCATCACCACTTGTGCGGCAATCCCCACGAGCCCGAAGACCGCCGACGCCAGCAGACCCTCCCCGAGCTTGCCCGACGACGAGTAGATCGCCAGTACCACGATGAGCGCCATGCTGACCATGCCCGCAGCGGCGACGATGATGGCGTTCGGCTTTCCGGCGTTGACCATTCGGCGCAGCGGACCAGGCGTGGTCAGGTCGATGGCATAAAACCCGATCATCATCAGTATCAGCCCGAGGATGGCGTACAGAATGACGGCGCCGACACCGCGGCCCAGCCAACTCCAGTAGTCGGAATGCAGGGCCACAATCGTTGTCGTCATCGATGAACTCCGTTCTGTCGCGTCACTTCAGAGGGATTCGGTGTGGAACAAAGGCTGCACCATCGTCGGTGATCAGTCCCGCCGTTTCGCGAATGCCCAAGCCGGCCGACGAGTCCCCGACAACCCACGCACCCAGGGCGGGTCGCATGTCATCGAATTCCGGCAACGGATCGAGCAACTGGTAGACGAAGCCCTCTTCGCCGTAGACACCGCCGGTAGCGGTCTCCATCCCGGCGCCGACGACCGTGACGTTCGCGCCTTCCCGGCCGAGCTTAGGCTTACGCACATACTCGGTCAGCTCGTGCGGGTCATCGATATAAGCCGGCAACAGATTCGGATGTCCCGGGTACATCTCCCACAGCACCGCCAGAATGGTTTTGTTGGAAAGCAGTGTCTTCCACAGCGGTTCGATCCACGTGGTCTGCGGCAAGCTGGACACCACATGCTTGCCGAAGCGGTCGTCGAGCACCCATTCCCACGGGTGCAGCTTGAAGACGGCGTGCATCTCCGACTCTTCCAGGTCGACGAACCGCTCCAGCGCCGAGTCCCACCCGACGTCCTCGATCACCAGGCCGACCGTCTCGAAGCCGGCTTCCGCCGCGGTCTCCTGCATATAGGTCGTCGTTATCTGGTCCTCGCCCGTCGCTTCCACGCCGGACCACGTAAAGTGAAGTTCGTTGCTGGGCAACATGTCTCGCACCTTCGACCAACGGTCCACCAGCTGTTCATGCAACGAGTTCCACTGGTCGTCGTTCGGGAACTTGTCTTTCAGCCAGTACCACTGCAGGATTGCGGCCTCCAGCAACGTGGTCGGAGTGTCGGCGTTGTATTCCAGCAGGACCGCCGGCCGTCGCCCGTCGTAGCGTAAGTCGAAGCGGCCGTACACATGTGGGTCGGAACGGCGCCAGGATTCGGCGACGTACGGCCAAGTCCATTCCGGTAGACCGAAATCCGCGTAGCGCTCCATCAGCACCACTTGCTCGACGGCGTTCAAACACATCGAATGCAGCAGCTCGACATCGGCTTCGAGCGCCAGGATCTCGTCCATCTCGAACTCGTAATAGACCGACTCGTCCCAATACGGCCGATTGGCACCGCGCGCGTCCCGAGCGGGTGTGCCATAGACAAGTCCTTGCGATTCCACAATGGATTGCCAATTCGGTCGCGGCTCGGTTCTGCCGCGCTTCACGACCCGCTGCTCCCGCCACTACTCTTGCCGCCGCTGCCGCCCAGGCCACCGCGCGAGATCGTGCTGCCCGACTTCGTGGTGATGCTGCCGGTCTTGGGAGCGACGGTGGTCCCGCCGATCGGGCGTGAACCGATCGAGCCGGAACTGCCGTAGTAGTAGCGGTATTGATGCCCGCCGAAGAAGAAGAACCCGTTGAGCCCCGGGGTATGCCCCGTGCAATAGCTATCCGGAACGATGACCGGCTGCCCGTTCGGGTCGTCACGCACACATTGGGCGACGGTGTTGTGCGGTGGTGTCAGCAGCCAGTACCCCATGCCCGCCACGACGCCGACCACTCCGACGGCGGCCGCGGCCCCCATCAGGACCCGCTTCTGATGACGCCGCTTCTCTTCGGCGGCGAGCCGGGCTTCCTCCAGCTCCCGTTGCTTGTCCTCGTATTTCTGGCGCGCCCGCAATTCGGCCGGCGTGGGCGGCTTGGGTCGCGTCGTTTCGGCGTCCTGATACTTGACGCTGCCGGCCATCCGGCGCTTCGTGGGTTTGTCGGGCTTGGCGGGGTCAACTTCCTCTGCCCGGGAAGTCTCGGGGCTTTCGGAGGAATCCGCGACTTCCGAGGGCTTGTCCTCCTCGGACGGCTTCGACGCCGCACTCTCGGGCCGCGACTGCGGCGCGTCACCCGACTGCGCAGCGTCATCCGACGGCGGGTTCTCCTCGGACCCCACTACCTGTCCTCCGGTCCGGTCAGGTCGCCGCGCGCGGCGACACCATCGATACGACGGCGACTATCCACGGGCCGAAACGCAGGCACGCGGGCAGTCTCCCACATCGTGACCGAAAGACGTCAGGACCACCAGCGTTCCAGTACGCGTGCCACGCCGTCCTCGGTATTGGTGGCCGTCACCTCGTCAGCAGCGGCCAACGCCTCCGGGTGCGCGTTACCCATCGCCACCCCCAGGCCGGCGCGCAGCAGCATCGGCACGTCGTTGGGCATGTCGCCAAAGGCGACCACGCCGGCGTCGGTGATGCCGAGCGGCGCGGCCAGTTCCCGCACGCCGGTGGCCTTGCTGATGCCGCGCGGCACGATCTCCACCAGACCGTTGTTGGTGGAGTAGGTGATGTCGCCCTCGCCGTTGAGGTGCTTGGCCAGTTCGGCTGCCATGTCACCACTGACAGCGCCGGACTGGCGGATCAACAACTTGATCGCGGGCGCGCTCAACAGGTCCTCGATCGACACCTCGGTGTTGTCCGGGTTGAGCCAGGCGTGCTCGTAACCCGGTGAGCTGACGAATTGGGGAGTCGCGGCGTCGTGGGCGCTTTGGCCGATTCGCTCCACCGCCAACCCGGCACCCGGTAGCACCCGGGCCGTCAATTCCGCCAACGCCGCCAGCGTCTCCGGGGTGAGCATGCGTGCCGATACGACCCGGTCCTGCGCGGGATCGTAGATAACGGCGCCGTTGGCGCACACCGCCATCGGTGCAAACCCGAGGGCGTCGACGATAGGGCGAATCCAGCGCGGCGGGCGACCGGTGGCCAGGATGAACTGGGTGCCGTCGGCGACCGCGGCCCGCACCGCAGCGCGGGTGCGCGGGGTGATCGTCTCCGCCTCGTTGAGCAACGTGCCGTCGACGTCGGTGGCAATGAGCGCCGGCCGGCGCGACGAAGCGGCCGGCGTCGCAGTCGGATCGGTCAAGACGTTGCGCTTTTGCGGTGCGAGTTGGTGGTCAGCGCCGTTCGCCTTCATCACGTCGCGGCGACGTCACACCGTCATAGCCTTGCTTCTGCATCCGCTCAGCCAATTCGGCGATCCGGAATTCCCTGGATTCGTCCGGGGTCGGCGCACTGCCACCAAGGCGCCGCGGAACCCAGTACGCCCCTTCGGGATGAGGATACTCCTCTTGGACCTGGTAGAGCATCCCCTTCATCGACTGGCGCAGCACGGAGTTGAGGTGGTGCGCATCGCCTTCGGGCCGTATTGGCGTCCCGATCGCTACCGAGATCGGAATCTTGGTGCGCCACAACTGCTTTGGATGGTCCTTCGGCCAAATCCGGTGCGCCCCCCAGACAATCATCGGGATGAGCGGCACCTGCGCCTCCAAGGCCATCCGGGCCGCACCCGTCTTGAATTCCCGAAGTTCGAAGCTGCGGCTGATCGTCGCCTCTGGGTGCAGCCCGACAAGCTCACCCTCGCGCAACCGCTGCACTGCCACCGCGTAGGCCTCCGCACCGGTCGTGCGATCCACCGGGATCAGTTGGGTGTGCTTGATGACGTAGTTGACGGCTTTCACATCCTGCATCTCGGCCTTGATCATGAAGCGCAGCCGCCGCTTACGTTCCTTCGCGGCGAGCGACGCGGGAATCCAGTCGACGTAGCTGGTGTGGTTGAGGGCGATCAGGGCGCCACCGCGCGCGGGGATGTTCTCCAGCCCGCGGTAGGTGATCTTGTTCCCGTTCAGCGCGACGACGGACGGGACGAGGTACTCCATCATTCGAAAGAATGGCTCGGCCATGTCTTAGTTTCTCCTTCTTTGCCGCGACTCGCGCGGGAAACGGTGCGCAGCCTTCGCCGCCGCCTCTTGCGCGTCCAGCTGAGCCGCTTCAGCCACGGTCGGGGCGCCACCGCCGAGTCGGCGCGGCACCCAGTACTCACCGGCGGGATGCGGGTAATGCTGTTGCGCCTTGTGCAGAAGCGCGGTCATCGACTCGCGCAATACATCGTTGGTCGTCCCGATGTCATCGGCGGCCCGTAGTGGCTGGCCCACTTGCACCGCGATAGGGATCTTGGCGCGACCCACGTGCCGAGGATGACCTTTGGTCCAAATCCGCTGCGCTCCCCAGACAACCAGGGGCACGATCGGGACGTCGGCTTCCACGGCCATGCGTGCGGCGCCGGTCTTGAACTCCTTGAGCTCGAAGCTGCGGCTGATGGTGGCTTCGGGATAGACCCCGACCAGCTCTCCCTCGCGGAGCCGTTGCACCGCGACCGTGTAGGCGGCGGCGCCGGCGTGCCGGTCGACGGGGATGGTGCGGGTTCGTTTGATCAAGAAATTCACGATCTTCACCCGCTGCATTTCGGCCTTGATCATGTAGCGCACCCGACGATTCGCGCGTCGAATCGCCAACGCGGCCGGCAGCCAGTCGACATAGCTGGTGTGGTTGATAGCCACCACCGCCCCACCCTTGGCGGGAATGTTCTCCGTCCCGCCGAAGGTGATCCGAGTTCCAGTGGCCCGGACCAGGAGCCGGGCCAGGATCTCGAGAGTGCGATAGGTCGGCTCCATGCGTCACTCCGGGGCGCCGGCGGGATGGGCTCGCTGCGCCCGGCGCGCCGCTCTCGCGGCGGAATCCTCGGCGTCCATGCGGGCCGCCTCCGCCAGCGACGGCGCGCCGCCGCCCAGCCGGTGCGGCACCCAGAACTCTCCGGCCGGATGCGGACCGTACTGTTCTTGGGCGCGCTCCAACAGATGCTGCATGCGCGAGTGCAGCAGGCTGCTCAATTCGGGTACCGGCAGCGTCGGCTCGATCGGCTCGCCGACCACGATGACGATCGGCACCTTGGGGCGGAACAACTTCTTCGGATGCCCCTTGGTCCAGATCCGCTGAGCACCCCAGATGATGTGCGGAATGATCGGCACCTGCGCCTCGACCGCCATGCGGGCGGCCCCGGACTTGAACTCCTTGATCTCGAAGCTGCGACTGATCGTGGCCTCGGGGTAGACGCCGACCAACTCGCCGGCTTTGAGCATGTCGACGGCACGGGCATAGGAAGCCGCGCCGTCTTGCCGGTCCACCGAGATGTGGCGCAGGCTGCGCATTATCGGACCGGTGACCTTGTGGTCGAAGACCTCCTGCTTGGCCATGAAGCGCACCTTGCGGCCCAGCCCCTGTTGGTAGCTCGGCAAACCGGCCAGCGTGAAGTCGAGGTATCCGGTGTGGTTGATCGCGACGACCCCGCCGCCGCTGGTCGGAAGGTTTTCCACCCCGGTGACGGTGATCTTCAATCCCTGTATACGAAAGATCAGGCGAGCAAGCTGAATGACGGTCGCGTATACCGGTTCCACAGCTGTTCAGCCTAGTGCGCTTACCTGTCAGTCGCCTTAAGTGGTGAAGAGGAGGGGATTTGTCCTTCCCGTCGTCGCCGCCACCGGTGCCCACCGTGGTGCGTCAACTGGTCGGTGACCGGCCGGTGCGCGCGGTGTGGGTCAACGAACTGGGCGGTGTCACCTACCGGGTCGGTGCGGGCGCCGAGTTCGTCAAGGTCGCCGACGCCGCGACCGTCGACTTCACCGAGGAAGCGCGGCGGCTGCGGTGGGCCGCGGCATACGTCACAGTGCCCGAAGTGCTGGGTGTCGGCGCCGGCGACGGATGGGCGTGGCTACGCACCCGCGGGCTTCCGGGGCGCTCCGCGGTCCACCCTCACTGGCTGGCCGCGCCGCATGTGGCGGTGCGTGCGATCGGGGTGGGATTGCGCGCTCTGCACGACCGCCTGCCGGTGCTGTCGTGCCCGTTCGACTGGTCGGCGCCCAGCCGGCTGGCGGGTTTGAGTCCGACGGCTCGGGCCGAGTTGGGTGACCCGCCTCCGGTGGACCGGCTGGTGGTCTGCCACGGTGACGCCTGCTCACCCAACACCTTGATCGGCCCCGACGGCAACTGCTCCGGCCACGTGGACATGGGCTCGCTAGGGGTGGCCGATCGGTGGGCTGACCTCGCGATAGCGACCCTGTCGCTGCAGTGGAACTATCCGGGCAGACAATGGGAAGCTGAGTTCTTTGCCGCTTACGGAGCGCGTCCAGACCCGGCGCGCGTGGACTACTACCGGCGGCTGTGGGACGCCGAGGACTAGGACCCGAGCTAAGCTCGAATCGGTGTTTTGCGCTGCATAAGAGTGCGCAGCAGCGGTCCGGGAAAGGTATTTGTGCAGGTCACCAGCGTCGGCCACGCCGGCTTTTTGATCCAGACTCAGGTGGGGAGCATCCTGTGCGACCCCTGGGTCAATCCGGCGTACTTCGCCTCCTGGTTCCCCTTCCCCGACAACAGCACCCTGGACTGGGACGCACTGGGTGACTGCGATTACCTCTACGTCTCACACCTGCACAAAGACCATTTCGACGCCAAGCATCTTGCCGCTCACGTCAACAAAGACGCGGTCGTCCTGCTGCCCGACTATCCGGTGCCCGATCTGCGGGTCGAATTGGAGAAACTGGGTTTCCACCGCTTCATCGAGACCACTAACTCGGTCAAGCACGAGTTGAGCGGACCCAAGGGCGACCTCGAGGTCATGATCATCGCGCTGCGCGCCCCGGCCGACGGGCCGATCGGAGACTCCGCGCTGGTGGTCTCCGACGGCACCACGACGGTGTTCAACATGAACGACGCCCGGCCCGTGGACTTGGACGTGTTGGCGGCCGACTTCGGGCATATCGACGTGCACCTGCTGCAGTACTCCGGCGCCATCTGGTACCCGATGGTCTACGACATGCCCGAGCGGGCGAAGACGTCGTTCGCGACGCAGAAGCGGCAACGGCAGATGGACCGCGCCCGTCAGTACGTCGCCCAAGTGGGGGCGAGCTGGGTGGTGCCGTCCGCGGGACCGCCGTGTTTCCTGGACCCGGAGCTGCGCCACCTCAACGACGACAGCAACGACCCGGCCAACATCTTTCCCGACCAGATGGTGTTCCTGGCGCAGATGCGCGAACACGGGCACGACGGCGGGCTGCTCCTCATTCCCGGCTCGACCGCCGATTTCACCGGCTCGGCACTCAATTCGGTGCACCACCCGATGCCCGAAGACCAGGTCGAGGCGATCTTCACCACCGGCAAGGCGGCCTACATCGCCGACTACGCCGAGCGCATGGCTTCCGTACTGGCGGCGGAAAAGGCCGCTTGGGCGCCTGCGACCGGCGCGCCGCTGCTGGAACCGTTGCGCGCGTTATTCGAGCCAATTATGTTGCAGAGCAACGAGATCTGCGACGGCATTGGCTACCCGGTGGAATTGGTCATCGGGCCCGAAAGCGTCATCCTCGACTTCCCGAAACGCGCTGTGCGCGAACGTATTCCCGACGAGAAGGTGCGTTACGGATTCGAGATCGCACCGGAGCTGGTACGTACCGTGTTGCGCGACAACGAACCCGACTGGGTCAACACCATCTTCCTGTCCACCCGGTTCAAAGCCTGGCGGGTCGGCGGCTACAACGAGTACCTGTACACGTTCTTCAAGTGCCTCACCGACGAACGGATTGCCTACGCCGACGGCTGGTTCGCCGAGACCCACGACGACGCCGCGACCATCACCCTCGACGGCTGGGAGATTCAGCGACGCTGCCCGCACCTCAAGGCCGACTTGTCGAAATTCGGTGTGGTGGAAGGCGATACGTTGACCTGCAATCTGCATGGTTGGCAGTGGCGGTTGCCGGACGGGCGCTGCCTGACCACCCGCGGTCACGAGCTTCGGAGTAGCCGGGCGTGAGGGCACCGCAAACCTACGACGATGGCGTCGTGCAGCTGGACCGCTTCGCGGTGAACCTGTGCCGCTATCACTTTCCCTCCGGCACCGCCAAAGTGATTCCCTTAGAGCAGATCCGCGGCTACCAGGCCGAGCCGCTGGGCTGGCTGACGGCCCGGTTCAACATCTGGGGCCGACCGGACTTCCGTCGCTGGCTACCGCTGGATCTGTACCGGCCGTTGAAGTCGACCATCGTCACCTTCGATGTCCCCGGGACGCGGCCGCAGCCGGCCTGCACGCCGGCGCGTCCGGACGACTTCATCGCGTTGCTCGACGAACTGTTGACTCAGCGCCGGTAGCAATCAGGCGTGCGCCAGGGCCGCGCGGCCGGCGTTGTAGCCGGGAATGAAGGTGATGCCCGGCCCGCCGTGGCAACCGGCGCTGCCCAAGTACAGTCCCTCAATTGGGAGGGGCTGACCCAGAAAGCCTTTTGGCCCGGGGCGGTTGGGACCGACCTGGTCGGAGTGGAAGAGCCCGTGACAGTAGTCGCCGCCCGGAGCACCGAACATGACGCCCATGTGCTTGGGCGTGAAGGTGGTGTGCCGGCTGATGCTGTCGGCGAAGTTGGGAGCCAGGCGGGTGATCTTGTCGATGACGCGTTGCCCCATCTCGGTTTTGGCCTGCCCGTAATCGGCGTTGCCTTCGATCGGGAACCACAGCGCGAAGGCCGAGGCGGCGTGCTTGCCGGCGGGTGCCAGGTGAGGGTCGTTCTGTGACGGGATCTGTAGCACCACCGTCGGATCGGCCGGCACTATTCCGCGCCGGCAATCCTCCCATTGCTGCTGCACTTCTTCGGGGGTGCAGAAGATGCCGATCGACGCCTGCATGCTCGGGTCGTTGAGCGCCTCATACGGGGCGGTGAAGGCGGGCGCCTCGTCGAGGGCGAAGTGCATCTGCAAGTAGCTGCCCCGGTGGTCGATGCGGGCGTAGCGGGCTCGGATGTCGGCGGGCAGGGCCGCGGCGTCGATCAAGTCATTGACGGTCACGTCCGGCGCGATGGCGGAGATGACGATCGGGGCGGTCAACGTTTCCCCGGCCTCCGTCCGCACTCCGGCCACCTTGCCGTCGTCGACGAGGATCTC
The DNA here is from genome assembly GCF_001673155.1 of Mycobacterium sp. 1423905.2. Taxonomy (GTDB): domain Bacteria; phylum Actinomycetota; class Actinomycetes; order Mycobacteriales; family Mycobacteriaceae; genus Mycobacterium. Next base: position 10,233 of record NZ_LZLE01000347.1, read on the forward strand.
GGTCACCTTGGTGCGCAGTCGAACCTCGCCGCCGCTGCCGACCAGCGCGTCGGATAGGTGGGCGGTCAGCGCACCGATACCGCCGCGCAATTTCTTCATCTGCATGGTGTCCCCGTCGGGAACGCCGAGGCCGAACGCGAGCGCCGCCGCGCTTCCCGGGGTGGCCGGTCCGCGGTAGAGGGTGTTGACCGCCAGCACGGTCATCGAACCGCGCAGCGCGCCGTGTTTCTCACGATCGGGCAGGTAACGGTCCAGCACGTCGGTGACCGAACCGAACAACATCTCCGTTATGGCCGAGCGCTCGAATTCATTTGTCGCGCAGGCATACATCTCGTCGAGCGTCTTGGGCGGTGCACCCGCCTCAAACCGGCCCAACGCTCGGGTCGGTGCCTGAGCCCAGGCCATCAGCCCCGCCATCCCGTTGACCGCGTCAGCGCTGTGCACCTCGTTCAGGTGGGTGAACAGCTTGATCGGGTCGCTGTACTGGACCATCGGGTCGTCGCCGACACCACGCAGCGCCACCGACATCACGTCCAGGTCGATCGTCGGCAGGCTGTCCAACCCGAGCTCCTGCCGAACCACCGGCGCGGTCGGGAATTGCACCGAACCCGCGATCTCGAAGTGATACTCGTCGAAAAGCTCGACGGTAGAGGCCATTCCACCGGCATAACGTTTGGACTCCAGACATACCGTCCGCAATCCGGCCTGCTGCAGCAGCATCGCTGCGGCCAGCCCATTGTGCCCGGCGCCGATCACGACCGCATCGAAATCAGACATGCCTTGGAGGCTGACACGCGGCGAAAGTTTTGTCAATTATGACGAAACTGTGGGACTGGCCCAGCTGGCCGTAATCCCGGCACGCAGCGACTCCAGCGCCACGTGACACACCCGGGCCAGTTCGCCGAGTGAGCGATCCGCGCCGAGCATCCAGGCCTCCATCGCCCCGAACACCGCGGCGGCGATGCACCGCGCGGTCACCGTGGCGCGCAGCCGCGCGTCCGAGGTGGGCTCAGCCGCGCAGCTACGTCGTTGTAACTGCCCTTGGATCGCGTCGGCGAAGTCGGCCTGGACCTCGCGGATGTGCCGGACGATCCGACTGGGATCCAGCTCGCCGCCGCGCAGAGCAGCGATCTTGGTCACCGCCTCAACGTCATACGGGAACGCGAAGATCGCCGCCTGCACCGAGTCGATGATCGCTTCGTCGGCCGGGCGGGCGTCCAGCGCGGAACGAAACCAGGTGAGACCGGTGTAATCGGCAAACAACAGATCGTGCTTCGAGCTGAAGTGGCGATAGAACGTGCGCAGCGATACTCCGGCGTCGGCGGCGATCTGTTCAGCGGATGTCTCCTCGACACCTTGGGCGAGGAACCGCACCAATGCCGCCTGCCGCAACGCCTCCCGGGTGCGTTCGCTGCGCACCGTCTGCGCGGGCCTGACCATGGCTGTAACGTACCTCAGTCCGGCGGCGCTCAGTTGTGTCAATATTGACAAAACTTGTGGTCGCGGCGAGACTTCGCGCATGGTCTCGCTTCTTGTCCATGCAGTGCTCGGAATCGCCGTCGTCGGCTGGATCGTCGCGTCCAATCCCAAAGTGTTCGCTCGGCCGGACGGCCAGGCCAGGTTCTCGCCGCTGGAACTGGTCTACTACGTCGTCGGCATCGCCTCGGTTGCGCTGGGTTGGTACTTCAACATCCGCTTCGTACGCGAGTACGCGCACGGATCCACCAACCCGATCTGGGGGCCGGGCAGTTGGGCTGATTACATCAGGCTGATGTTCACCAATCCCGCGGCCGGATCGGCGAGTCAGGACTATACGATCGCCAACGTCATTCTGCTGCCGCTGTTTTCGATTGTTGACGGCTACCGTCGGGGGCTGCGCCGGCCCTGGCTGTACTTCGTGGCCAGCCTGTTCACCAGCTTTGCGTTCGCGTTCGCGTTCTACTTCGCCACCATCGAGCGACAGCAGCGGCACGCAGAAGCGCGCCAGCCCGTAGACGCTTAGGCGGCCCGGGGTTTGGCGGCCCGCCACCGCTGCCGGCCGCCCGCGACGTCCACCCGGATGTCGGTGAAACCTGCCGCGCCCAATCGCTTCGGCAGGTCCTGCGGCGAGATCGGGTTGTAGGTGTCGGCCAGGTGGATCAGCCGGAACGGCAGCGAGGGCACACCGTCGCTGCCGGCGAAGGCGCCGCCGGGTCGCAGCACCCGAAACGCTTCGGCGAACAATTGGTCCTGCAACCGGTCGGTGGGGATGTGGTGCAGCATCGTGAAGCACACCACCGCGCTGAAGTGGTCGTCGGGCAAGCCGGTGCGGGTGCCGTCGCCGTGAATGACGCGCGCGCGGTCCCCATAGCGGCGGGTCAAGCGTGCGGCCATCGAGTCGTCCACCTCGACGGCGGTTAGCGCGGTGGGCCGATCGAGCAGCGCGCGCAGCGTCGCGCCATACCCCGGGCCGATTTCCAGCGTCTGAGGGCCCAGGTCGACGTCGGCCAGCGCCCAGGGCAACAACTGGTCGGCCACCGCTTTCTCCCAGCCCGCCGAGCTACAACGCATCCGGTGGAGCAAGTTCATCGCCATAGCCCGACGCTATGCCGACGCCGCGCATGCATACTTCCGATATTCTGCCGGGATATGTCGGAAATCGGCCAACGCGGTCTGGTGACCTCGTCCCTGTCGCTACCAGCGGGCGCGCGTATCGAGCGGCACCGCCATCCGTTGCATCAGATCGTCTACCCGTCGACGGGTGCGGTCTCGGTCACCACCCCGGCGGGCAGCTGGATCACGCCGGCCAATCGCGCCATCTGGATACCGGCGGGCTGCTGGCACGAGCACCGGTTCCACGGCCCCACCCAGTTTCACGGCGTCGCGCTCGACCCGCACCGTTACCGCGGTGGCCCCGCGGCGCCGACCGTGCTGGTGGTCAGCCCGTTGGTGCGCGAATTGATCATCGCTTGTTCGCAATCCGACGCCACCGACACTGACGAACACCACCGCATGCTGGCCGTGCTGTACGACCAGTTACAGCAGACCAGGATCCGCGAGCCGCTCTGGCTGCCCGCACCTGTCGACGACCGGTTGCGCCGAGCGTGCGCACTGATCAGCGACCACCTGGCCGATCCGCTGACCTTGCGGCAACTCAGCGCCCGCGTCGGCGTCAGCCAGCGCACGCTGAGCCGCCTGTTCCGCGACGAGCTGGCGATGACCTTTCCGCAGTGGCGCACGCAGCTACGGCTGCAGCAGGCACTGGCCTTGCTCGCCGAGCAGTACGACGTCACCTCGGTGGCCGCCCGTTGCGGTTGGGCGACCCCGAGCGCATTCATCGACACCTACCGGCGGGCCTTCGGGCACACTCCGGGTCAGGCCAGAAGGTGACCGGATTCAGCCGACCGGCTCGAGCAATTCCGTGCCGACGAAGGGCACCAAGGCCTGCGGAACCCGCACACTGCCGTCGGGCTGTTGGTGGTTTTCCAGAATGGCCACCAGCCAGCGAGTCGTCCCCAAGGTTCCGTTGAGAGTCGCCGCGGTCTGCGGCTTACCGCTCGCGTCGCGATAACGGGTGGCCAGCCGCCGCGCCTGGAAGGTGGTGCAGTTCGACGTCGACGTCAGCTCCCGATAGGCGTTCTGGGTCGGCACCCACGCTTCGCAGTCGAATTTGCGGGCGGCCGACGACCCGAGGTCACCGGCGGCGACGTCGATGACCCGATAGGGCACCTCGATGCGCGCCAGCATTTCCCGCTGCCAGCCCAGCAGCCGTTCGTGTTCGGCTTCGGCCTCGGCGGGGGTGCAGTAGACGAAGCCTTCCACCTTGTCGAACTGATGCACCCGGATGATGCCGCGGGTGTCTTTGCCGTAACTGCCCGCCTCGCGACGGAAGCACGACGACCAGCCCGCGTAACGCAGCGGGCCGCCGGACAGGTCCAGGATCTCCCCGGAGTGGTAACCGGCCAACGGCACTTCGGAGGTTCCGACCAGGTAAAGGTCGTCGGCCTCCACCCGATACACCTCCTCGGCGTGGGCACCCAGGAATCCGGTGCCGGCCATCACCTCGGGACGCACCAACACCGGCGGGATCACCGGGATGAAACCGTTGTCGACCGCGACTCCCACCGCCAACTGCAGCAGTCCGAGTTGCAGCAGGGCGCCGCGGCCGGTGAGGAAGTAGAACCGCGAACCCGACACCTTGGCGCCACGTTGCATGTCGATCAAGCCGAGCGACTCACCGAGTTCGAGGTGGTCCTTCGGGTTGTCCAGCCGGGCGGGTTCCCCGACGACGTCGAGCACGGCGTAGTCGTCTTCCCCGCCCGCCGGTACCCCGTCCAGGATGACGTTGGAGATGGCCATGTGCGCGGCGGTGAACGCGGACTCGGCCTGGGCTTGGTCGGCCTCGGCGGCCTTGACTTGTTCGGCCAGCTCCTTGGCACGTTGCAGCAGCGCCGGCCGGTCCTCCGCGGAGGCTTTGCCGACGCTCTTGCTCGCACTCTTCTGCTCGGCGCGCAAGTTGTCGGCGGACGAGATCGCGGTGCGGCGCGCGGCGTCGGCCGTCAGCAAAGCGTCCACCAGTGCCGGGTCCTCGCCGCGGCTCAGTTGGGAGCGCCGCACGGCATCGGGGTCTTCCCGGAGCAACTTGAGGTCGATCACGGCCGCAAGATTACTTTTGACCCCTCGTCGGGGTCGCAGCAGAGGGGCGGCGCCGGCCGGGGTCTCACATCGGCAACAGTTTTCCCGCGCCCTGTTCGGCCCTGTCAGAATGGAGCCAATGTTGGACGCCCCCGAGCAGGAACCCCTACCCGTCGCCGATCCGGTCGCCCGTGCGGACGAACCGGCGGCCGGATTTCGGTGGCCGCGGGGCTTGCAAGCGACGGCGACCCGGCGTGCCCTGCTGCTCACCGCGTTGGGCGGCCTGCTGATCGCCGGCGTGGTCACCGCGATACCCGCCGTCGGCACCGGCGGCCGGCTGACCGGCTACACGGACAACAAACCGGCATCCAGCACCAACGGCAAGACAAATGCCGCCTTCAACCGGGCGACCAGCGGCAGCTGCCTCAACTGGCCGGACGGCACCCCGGAATCGGCAACCATCGTCAACTGCACCGAGGATCACCGGTTCGAAGTCGCCGCCCCGATCGACATGCGGACGTTCCCGGGCGCCGAATACGGTCCCAACGCCAACCCGCCGTCACCGGCCCGCATCCAGCAGATCAGCCAGGAACAGTGCGAGCCCGCCGTGCAGCGCTACCTGGGCCCCAAATTCGATCCCAACAGCAAGTTCACCGTCAGCATGCTGTGGTCCGGTGATCGCGCCTGGCGCCAAGCCGGCGACCGGCGCATGCTGTGCGGCCTGCAGCTACCCGGACCCAACAACCAGCAGGTGGCGTTCAAGGGCAAGGTCGCCGACATCGACCAATCCAAGGTTTGGCCGGCGGGGACTTGTCTGGGCATCGACCCGGCCACCAATCAACCCGTCGACGTTCCAGTCGACTGCGCGGCGCCCCACGCGATGGAGGTCACCGGAACCGTCAACCTGTCCGAGAAGTTCCCTGGCGGGCTGCCCCCCGAGCCCGACCAGGACGGCTTCATCAAAGACAGCTGCACCAAGATGACCGACGCCTACCTGGCGCCGATCAAGCTGCGCACCACGACGCTGACGCTGATCTATCCGACCGTCTCGCTGGCCAGTTGGTCGGCGGGAAGTCGCGAGGTGGCCTGTAGTATCGGCGCGACGCTCGGCAACGGCGGCTGGGCGACCCTGCTCAACAGCGCCAAGGGCCCGTTGCTGATCAACGGTCAGCCTCCTTTGGCTCCCCCCGACATTCCTCAGGAGCGCCTCAACTTGCCGCCGTTGCCGAGCGTCGCGCCGATACTACAGGCCACCTCGCGACTTCCCGCCGACCAACTGGCCAGCGCCGCCC
>NZ_LZLE01000348.1 GCF_001673155.1 Mycobacterium sp. 1423905.2
GATCATCGCGGCCATCTTCAGCGGCGTGGGGCTGGTGCTGTAGCGGGTGTCGACGGTCGCCGAGAAGCTCAGCCCGGGTGGCGCGGGGCCGGACAGGTCGGTGAACACGCCGACGATCTGCGGCCGGAAGTCGTAGCCGCTCTTTTCCCCGCGCAACGGCTCACCGGGATGTTCGGCGTTGGGGCCCTGGCGCAGTCCGACGAACTCACCGGTGACCTTGTCGGCATGCGCGGTGAACGTCAACCGCTGACAAGCCGGGCTGAGCACCTGGCTCAGCGGGGCGGCGACGACCGGCACGTTGCGCACGATCAGCACCAGGTCCTCATTCACCCGCTCGAGGAGCAGCCCTCGGTCGACGGCTTTAGGGGCCTGTTTGGGCACCGTCGAGAGCAGCACCGTCTTGGCGGCGTTGTCGGGTCCGGCCAACCCGGCCGCGGCCTGACAGGGCACGGTGATGTTCAGGTCGGTGGCCACATAGCCGATCAGCGGCGCCTCGACGCTGCTGAACGTGCCGTTCTGCGGCCAGTTCAGTTGGGCGGTGGTCTGCTTGACCGGCAGGAACGGCGTGGCCAGCGCCAGCGCCGCGCCGAGGAGGCCGGCGACGACGGCGACGAGGCGAGCGATCCGGTAGTTAGCACCCGCGTCGCTCACGGAGGTAGATGGTAATTGTTCGATCGCGCCGATCGAGGTCTCGGTCGCCATCAGCGGTCCGTCCCCGGCTTGCGGATGGCCAGCACGAACGGGCCGATGTTGTCGACGGAGAAGCGCGGGTCGGAGAACAGCGCCGCCTTGAGGTCCACGGTGTAGCGCCGGACGTTGGGCTGGTTGGGGTAGACGTCTTCGGCCAGCCGCAAGGTATAGGTGTTGCCCGCGCCGCGGCGCATCAGGAAGACGGTCGGCGGCGGCCAGGGCAGCTTGTCCAGGGCCTTGATCAGGTCGTCGGCCGTCTTGAGGTTCGCCCAGCTCTCGATTTGGGAGGCGCGTTTGTCGAACTGCGCCAGCGGATTGGCGTAGTGCGACGTCAACCCTTGAAAGCCCCAGTAGGGATAGAAGGACAGGAAGCTGTAGTCGGCGGTGAGGACCACCGTCTGATTGCGGGGTCGACCGGTGCCGCGCAGGATGGCCGCGTCGATGTCGGCGTAGTACTTCTCCGCGCCGGGCGGGCGCCGGTCGCCGCGCTGCCCGTGGCCGTCGGTGTCGGTGTAGGCGACGGTGAGGTCGGGGCGCAGCACGTCGGGGATGTCTTGGCTGAAGCCGATCGCTCCGGCCAGACCGATGGCGGCTGCCACCGGCAGGATGGCTCGGCGGCGGGCGGCCAGCGCCAGCGTCGCTTCGACGAAGCCGAACACGCCCGCGGCCGCGAGCAGCACGGTCAGCGTCGGTTGCAGCCGGAACGACAGCAAGGTGGTGCGGGCCAGGGTGGTCAGCATGGACAGCAGCGACCACAGATAGACGGCCAGGACGCCCATGGCCAGCCCGCCGGCGCGGACCGAGGTGCGCGCCCGCACCACCAGCCACAGCGTGCCGAGCAGGCACAACGCCCCCAGCAGGGAGAACTGCAGCATGGGAAAGGTCAGTTCGGCGCCGTCGGCGGGCAGGTAGTGCTGGGCGCTGCCGCTGTTGCTGACCGGCCCGCGGACGGCCCGCAGCAGGTAGGGCAGCCAGGTGATCGATCCGATGGCCGCCGCGATCAGGGCGATGACCGCCAGCCGGCGCAGCGGGTCCAACGCCGCCTTCTTGTCGCGTCGCCAGCGGGCGGCCGCGAGCAGCACCGCCATCAGTGTCATGGTGAAGGCGCTGTAGGCGACCAGCAGCGTGTACCAGGTGGCGGCGAAGCCCAGGAAGATGCCCGCCCCAACCACCGCGCCCCAGCCCCCGCCGGTCGGCGCGAGTGTGCGCCCAGCCGCACCCTCGGCTTCGACTGTGCGGCCAGCCGCACGCTCGCCGGCACGCAGCCCCGACCAGGTCAGCACCAGCACCGGCGGCAGCAGCACCGCGATCATCGCCGCGTACGGTTCCGGCGAGCTGTACGCCAGCGTCACCGCCGTGGTCGCGATGGTGACCAGCAGCGCGTGTTCGAACCGGATCATCCGCCACCACAGCACCAGCGCGACCGCGACGGCCACGGTGATTGAGGTGATCGCCCACGGCTTGAATGCCTCCCACGCCGGTGCGCCCGTCAACGCCGCGACGCGCCCGCCGAACCAGAACCAGCCCGGCGGGTAGAACGGCGGCAACCCGCGGTAGGTCATGTCCTGCAGGGCGGCGCTGTCGGTGAGCCGGGTCAGGTACTCGGTGCGGAACTGCTGATCGACGGAGATGCCGAAGAGATACAGCTTGGTCGCGCCCAACGGCATACCGAGCGTCACGACGGTGAACGCCGACACGAAGACCACGCCGCTCACCTGAGCGAGCCGCCGTAACCGGCCGCCGCGACGCCACGCCCACCCGGTCGCGAGCAGTCCGGCCAGGCAGGCGACCTGCCCGACGGTGGTCAGCGCGTGCAGTTGGTTGGAGGACGGGAAGGCCGGCCACTGAACCTTCGAGATGGCGTCCAGCGAGACGACGGCCACCACGACGGCGACTAGGGCCGCAAACACCATCTGGCCCAGGCCGGCCAGCGCGTTGCGCATGCTCAGATGGGCAGCTTGCGGAACACGCTCCGCGGGATGTGACGCAACACCATCATCACGTACCTGAATGCTGTTGGCGCCCAAACCAGTTCCTTACCTTTTGCGGACGCGGTCACCGCCAGGTTGGCGACGTACTCTTTGTCGACGGTCAGTGGAGCTTCCTTGATGTGCGCGCTCATGCGGGTACGCACTTGACCGGGACGGATGACCAGGACCCGAACGCCGTACTCGCGCAACGCCTCGCCCAGTCCGAGGTAGAAACCGTCCAGGCCGGCCTTGGTGGAGCCGTAGACGAAGTTGGAGCGGCGCACCCGTTCGCCGGCGACGGTGCTCATCGCGATGATCTGACCGAAGCCCTGCGCGCGCATCTTCTCCCCGAGCAGCACGCCGACCGAAACCGCTGCGGTGTAGTTAACTTCGGCGATCTGCACGGCTTTGCGCTGGTTCTGCCACAGTTCTTCGGCATCGCCGAGCAAACCGAAGGCGACGATCGCCACGTCGACGTCGCCGCCCGCGAAGCATTGGTCGATGACCTTGGGATGGGTGTCGGTTTCCACGGCGTCGAAGTCGACGAGTTCCACCGAGCGAGCGCCGGCGGCTTTCATCTGCGCCACGGCGGCGTCGCGGCCGGGGTCATCGGGCATGGCCGCCAGAATGATTCGCGCTCGGGCGGTGCGCAGGTAGCGCTCGCAGATAGCCAGACCGATCTCCGACGTGCCGCCGAGCAGCAGCACGGTCTGCGGATTCCCTACGGCATCTAGAACCATTGGCGCACCATTTACAGCAGCTCCAAACGTCGGGCCATGTCCGAGGCGAACACCCGCATAGGATCGACCTTGCGGCGCAGCGCGATCCATTCGTCGATGCGCGGATACATGGCGTGGAAGGTTTCGGCCGTGGTGCGAGAGTCCTTGGCCGTGTAAACCCGGCCGCCGAATTCCAGCACCCGGCGGTCGAGTTCGGTGAGGAACTCGTTGAGGCCGGGTCTGATGGGGAAGTCCACGCAGACGTTCCAGCCCGGGATGGGGAAACTCAGCGGCGCCTGGTTTCCCGGCCCGAACAACTTGAACACGTTGAGAAATGAGTAGTGGCCAGACTTCTGGATGTCCCGGATGACCGCCTTGAACTCCTCGACGGCAGAGGTGGGCACCACGAACTGGTACTGGCCGAAGCCGGCCGACCCGAACGCGCGGTTCCATTCACCGAACATGTCCAGCGGGTGGTAGAACTGCGTCAAGTTCTGGATCTTGCCTCGGTAGGTGCCCGATTTGCGGTACCACAATTCGCCGATCGGCATGAACGTGTACTTGTTGGCCAGCCCGTTGGGGAAGACGTCGGGAAACGTAAGTAGTTGCGGCGCATCAAATTTCAGCGGATTGCGCTGCAGCTTGGCTGGCAGCTGGTCGACGGTGGCCAACCGGCCGCGCGATACCGCCGCCCGCCCGAGCTTCGGCGGAGCGCTGATGGCGTCGAACCACGCGCTGGAGTAGGTGTAGTCGGCTTCGCTGCCGTCGCTGTGCAGGGCGATGGTTTCGTCCAGGCCGGCGGTCACGTCGCCGTCGGCGATGAAGTACGCCGTTTCGGTCGGCGTCATCTCGATGGTGGCCCGCAGGATTATTCCGGTCAGGCCGTTGCCGCCGACCGTGGCCCAGAACAGTTCGGACTCGTCACCGGCGGGAGTCAAGTGGCGAATCTGGCCGTCAGCGGTCAGCAGGTCCATGCTGCGCACGTGGTTGCCGAAGCTGCCCGCGCTGTGGTGGTTCTTGCCGTGGATGTCACACGCGATCGCACCGCCGACGGTGACCTGCCGGGTGCCGGGTAACACCGGCACCCACAACCCGAACGGCAAAGCGGCTTTCATCAGTTGGTCGAGGTTGACCCCGGCGTCGAGGTCAGCCAGCCGGGAGTCGGCGTTGATGGAGTGGATGGTGTTCAGTGCGTTCATGTCGACCACCAGGCCGCCGCCGTTCTGCGCGTTGTCGCCGTAGGAGCGGCCCAGCCCGCGCGCGATGACCCCGCGCCCGTTGGGTGAGCCGCCGGCGTCGGCAACGCGGGCGACGGCCTTGGCGATGAGCTCGGGATCGGCCGTGCGCAGCACGTTGGCCACCGACGGCGCGGTGCGACCCCACCCGGTCAGCCGGGTGGGCGTGGTGGGAACGTCGGTGCTCAACATCGTGAAAGAGGGTACCGCCTGTCCGGCGGGGTCAGCGCATGCGGAAGATAACAGCTCGCTGCACGACGAAGTTGATGACGGTCGCGGTTCCCTGCGCGATGACGAACGCGACCGGGATCGCCCAACTGCGGTAGTGGAACAGGGCCAGGAACAAGTGGTTGAGTCCGACCTGCACGGCGAACGTCACCCCGTACAACGCCATGACCGCGGCGAAGCGGGCCCGGCTCGGTGCGGCCTGGAAGGTCCAGCGGCGGTTGATCAGGTACGCGGTGATGGTGCCGACCACGACGCTGATGAATTTGGCGAGGTCGACCTGCAGGCCAGCGCCCTTGTAGAGGGCCACGTAGACGCTGAAGTCGACGGTCGCGGCGAACACCCCGGTGATGATGAAACGGGTGACCTGAGTCGTCAGATGCAGATGCGCAGCCGCCGGCACGGCATCGGGCTCAGGGGGGATCATCGTGGAGCAGTTTAACGGGGGCCGCCGGTCGCGGCCCGCCGCTTTGGAATGTCAGCCCGTGGCCAGGGCGAGGAATTCCCGCTGTTCTGCGGCGCTGCGGCGCAGCGAACCGTAGAACGCCATCGTGGTCGTGACGCCGCTGACGGCCGCGCCGCCGAAGGCCGTCGCGCAGGCGTAGTCGCCTTCGACCAGCACACCGAGCCCACGCGGCGCGATCTCGTGGTGCAGCCACAGCGCGATGCGGGTGGTCATCCACTGCTGGTTCTGGATCCCGCCCGAGCACGCGTCGACGACCCGGTGGAACTCGCCGGGGTGCAGCTGGTTGCGGCCGCGCACATAGCCGACGTGCACCACACCGTCGAACGGCAACAGGTGATCGGCGCACAGCGCCTTGAACGGGATGGCCGCGACCATCTCGAACTCGGACTTCGGGGCGACCGGTGGCGCGACCGCGATGCGGCCGATCGGGAATTGCAGCAGGGTTCCGCCGGTGTGTGCGGATTCGTTGTCATGGCGCAGCATGGGAGTACCTTTCGGCGGCTTCGTCGGTGGGTGAAGCACGGCCTTAGCTTGTCCGGGGCGCCTTGGTAAATCCTCAAAGCTTTCTTGGCTGAATTTGGCGGTCGCGCGACCGGGTGGCCTCAAGGATTCGCAAAGCATCCCACCAGGTGCACGTTTGAGCCTGCTGGCATGTTCACCGTCACGTCCAACGCGGTACGCAAAGCCGCGCTCACGCTGCTGGGTGCCGCGCTGATTCTCGGGCTGGCCACGGCGTTGGCCAACGCGGCGTTCGCCGCCCGGGCGCACACCGACCCGCCCGGAATGGTCGGCGACCCGGCGGCCGCAGCCACGTATTGGCACCAGCAGACGCTGGACGACTGCGGGTTGATGGCCGCCGCCGCTGTGGTCGGTCAGGTGACCGGGCGAGAGGTCGCTGAGCCAGAGATCATCGCGGTGGCGCAGACGTTGCCCAGCCATGTTCATGCAGGGCCGGTCTACGCCGCGCCGGCCGATGTAGCCGACGCCAACCGCACCGGCCGGGGCACCCACCCGCGTGATCTGCCGACGGTGCTGGCGCGGTACGGAATCGGTGCGGCATTCACCGCAGGCGGCGGCCTGGACGCACTCGAGCGCTACCTGGCCGGCGGGCACAAGATCATTGTCGGAGTGAACGCCGAGCTCATTTGGGGGTTGCCGGTGGAAAGCACGGACGGTTACGGCAATCCGGCCGCCGACCATGCCGTCGTGGTCACCGGCGTGGACACCGCGACGCGCCAGGTGCACCTCAGCGACAGCGGCACGCCGTTCGGCAAGGACGAGACGGTCGCGATCGAGGCTTTCGCCAAGTCATGGGCGGCCAGCGGCGACAGCATGATCGTCACCCAACGCTGACGGCGTCCTCAGCGCGGCGAGCGGCCCGCGATGACCTTGGCTGCGACCACCCCGAGCTTGAGCATGCCCACATAGGTGGCGGGGCGCAGGACCGTCGGCCACACGGTGCGCTGTTCTTGGTGCTCGAGGGGGCGCCCCGCGAACCGGTCGCGCAACCAGCGCAGCGCCATCGGGGCCGAAAGCGGATGCAACAGCAGGTGGCCGCAGAACCGGTCGCGCTGATAGGTGACCGCGACGCCGCTGTGCCGGTACACCGCCACCAGCTTGTCGATGGCGTCGATACTGATAATTCGGTCGTGCACCGACTGGACCACAAGCAGCGGTGCCTGAGGCATCGTCTGGCCCAGTTTGGTGGCGTCGAAGACTTCCTGCACCTCGGGCAGCTCCCACAGGTCATCGGCGCACATGTCGACGAAGGAGCCGATGTCGACGTGCCGTAGCCGCCATACGGCCTCGACGGTCGTCATGTGGTGCAGTTCGTCGAGCAGTCGCTTGCCGTCCTCGGTGGCGTGCTGGTCGACCACCCGTTGGGCGCCAGGAAAGACGTGGGTCAGCGCCGCGATCATCAACGCGGCAAGCCCGGCGAAGAAGGTGGTGTTGAGGTGACGCGCGACGGTGCCGCAGTCGCCGACCGGTGAGCCCAGGACCGCGCCGACCACGTTGAGTTCGGGGGCGTAGTCGGCGTTGTGTTCGGCGGCCCACGCCGATGCCAGGCCTCCACCGGAATACCCCCACAGCGCGACCGGCGCCGATGGTGACAAGCCGAGGCGGTCGCAGTGCAGGGCCGCCCGGATGCCGTCGAGGATGCGGTAACCCGGCTCGTGGGGAGCGCCCCACATACCGTGGCAACCTTCGTGGTCCGGCACCGACACCGCCCAGCCCTGCGCCAACGCGGCTGCGATGAGCAAATACTCCGACTGCACGAACGCGCCGATCGGGCGCGCCCCGCGGCGCAGGGCATACGACGGGAAACACCGCGGCGTGACCGCGTCGATCGCGCATTGGTAGGACAGCAGCGGCCGCGCCGAGGCGGTGCCGGGGCGTTGCGGGAGGAGCACGGTGGTGACCGCGACCTCGGCCTCGCCGTGCAGGTTGGTGCTGCGGTAGAGCAGTTGGGTGGCGTGCACCGGCTGCTTGATCAAGCCGAGAAAGCCCAGCTCAACTTCACGGGAGCGCAGTAGTGTGCCGGGCTGCGCCCGCTCGAAGCCCGGCGGCGCCTCGTAGAACGGGTCCTCGTCCGGCGTGAGCAGCGGGTCGTCCAGGCCTAGCTGCTGATGAGGCGTATCGGCAGTCGCCTCGGCCACCGAGGATAAATTGCTCATTGTCAACCCGTCGTCAACCCGTCGCTCCTGGCGGGGTGCTTGCTGCCGCCCGTTGGCAGTACCGCCGGTACTGCCTCAAATTCCCGCAAATTACCGTCCTAAACCGGCCGCGGGCCGGATCTGGGTCACACCCAGTACGGCACCCGCGCGCGGTACTGCCGCATGGCAAACGCCGCCAGGACCCACCCGATGACCGTCAGGACCACCACCACGGCCCAGTGCCGCAGCTCCTGGTGCGCGCCCAGCAGCGGCGCTCGCACGATGTCCAGGTAGTGCAGCAGCGGGTTGAGCTCGATGATGCTCGACCACCTGCCCGCCCCTTGCTGGCGCAGCGTGTCGTCGTTCCAAATGATCGGCGTCATGAAGAACAGCAGCTGTACGACCGAGAACAGCAGCGGTCCGATGTCGCGGTAGCGCGTGGCCAGAATGCCGAAGCACAACGACACCCAGATGCAGTTGAGCATGATCAACGCCAACGCCGGGAACACCGACAGGTCCGCCCACGACCACGGCTTGGGGAAGATGATCGCCACCACGAGGTAGATCACAATGTTGTGGGCGAACAGAATCAGCTGGCGCCACACCAGCCGGTACACGTGCACGCTCAATGGTGTCGGCAACTGTTTGATCAAGCCTTCGTTGGCGACGAACACGTCGGCGCCTTCCAGGATCGCGGCGTTGATCAGGTTCCAGATGATCAATCCGAGCGTGACGTAGGGCAGGTGCACCGACAGCTCGAGATGGAAGAGCTGGGAGTACAAGCCGCCCATGGCCACCGCGGTGGTGCCCGTGGCGATGGTGATCCAGAACGGCCCCAGCACCGAGCGGCGGTACCGCTGCTTGATGTCCTGCCAGCCCAGGTGCAGCCACAGTTCGTGCCGCCGGAACCCGTCGGCCAGGTCACCTCGGGCCCGGGCCAGCGTCTTGGACTGCGCGGCAGCGTCGACGAAGGTCATTTCGGTCCTCCCGGCCGGCTGAACTGTTCGCGGCGGCCCATGCGGCGCAGCCGAATCCACTCGGCCAGGCCCTTGGGATCACGGCGGGTCACCAGGAAGAACCAGCCGAAACGGATCCACTCCTGCGGCAACAACTTTCGCAGACCGGGTTGGGACAGCACGTAGCCGCGGTTGCGGTAGGTGTAGAAGCGCTTGGCCGGGTCGTCGGGGTACTGGGTGTGCATGCGCCCGCCGAGAATCGGTTTGAATTCCTCGGATCCGCAGGGATGCAGATACACCGCGTCCAGGCAGGTGCCGAACGGCAAGCCGGACCGGACCAGCCGGCGGTGCATCTCCACCTCGTCGCCACGAATGAACAACCGCAGATCCGGCACCCCGATCGCCTCCAACGTGGCAGCGCGGAACAACGCGCCGTTGAACAGCGACGCGATGCCGGGCAGCAGGTCTGTGCTTGCCTCGGTGCGCAATTCGCTGACCCGCCGCCGCCAGACCAGGCCGCGCCGCAGCGGGAACGCGAGCCGCTGTGGGTCGTCGATGTTGCACACCATCGGTGACACCTCGGCCAAGCCGTGCTTGTCCGCGCATGCCAGCAGCGTCGCCAGCACCTCGGTGTCCTGCGGGTGGCCGTCGTCGTCGGCCAGCCACACCCAGTCGGCGCCGTGGGCCAGTGCGAGCAGCATGCCGAGGGCAAATCCCCCTGCGCCACCTAGGTTTCGGCGAGAGTTGAGATAGCTGGACGGAATGTCTTGCCCGTCGACCAGAGGGCGGATACGGCTGTCGCCGGATGCGTCGTTGTCGATGACGATGAGCTGGTCCGGGGGCCGGGTTTGAGTGCTGAGCACCTTGAGCGAACGGGTGAGTTCCTCGGGGCGCCGGTGGGTGACCACCACCGCGATGACGGTGTCACTCATCCACGGAAGCTTGCTGCGCCAACGGTTTTTCGGCTGCGCCATTGTTGCGCGTCTCGGCCAGGACCTCGCGAACATGACGGGCCGCGTCCTCGCCCTCGTAGGCGCGCACCACGTCCTCGATGCCGCCGGTCAGGCGGATGCCGCCGTGGTCGATCCACATCGCGGTGTTGCACAGCCGGGCCAGGAACTCGTTGGAATGGCTGGCAAAGACCAGGATTCCGGAACGCTCGACCAGACTCTGCAGCCGCGACTGCGCCTTTTTCAGGAATTCGGCGTCGACCGCGCCGATGCCTTCGTCCAGCAACAGGATCTCCGGGTCGATGCTGGTCACCACTCCCATCGCCAGCCGCACCCGCATCCCGGTGGAGTAGGTGCGCAGCGGCATCGACAGGTAGTCACCCAGTTCGGTGAATTCGGCGATCTCATCGACCTTGGTGAGCATCTGCTTGCGGGTCTGTCCCAGGAACAAGCCGCGGATGATGATGTTCTCGTAACCGGAGATCTCGGGGTCCATTCCGACGCCCAGGTCGAACACGGGCGCCACCCGGCCGGTGACCTTGGCCCAGCCTCGGGTGGGCTCGTAGATGCCCGACAGCAGCCGCAGCAGGGTCGATTTCCCGGCGCCGTTGTGCCCGACCAGTCCCACCCGGTCGCCGAGATTCAGCGACATCGTGATGTCCCGCAGCGCCTCGATGACCACGACGTTGGAGTTGTTGCGCCCGATGGTGCCGCCCGCTTTGCCCAAGAAGGTCTTCTTCAGCGAGCGCGACTTGGCGTCGAAGATGGGGAATTCGACCCAGGCGTCGCGAGTCTCGATGTGCGGGCCGGACACGGTCTACAGGTACTGTCCGGTGCCGTGTTGGCCCGGCCTGCCGATCCCCGGCGGCAGGGCGCCCTGACGCATCTGTTCGAGCTGGGCGCGGGCGGCCATCTGCTGGGCGAACAGCGCGGTCTGGATGCCGTGGAACAGTCCCTCCAGCCAGCCGACCAGCTGTGCCTGGGCGATGCGCAGCTCGGCGTCGGAGGGGGCGGAGTCCTCGTTGAACGGCAGGGTCAGCCGGCCGAGTTCTTCGCGCAATTCCGGCGCCAGGCCTTCCTCGAGCTCCCGGATGCTGGTTTGGTGGATGTCGCGCAGCCGGGTGCGGCTGGCTTCGTCCAGCGGTGCGGCGCGGACCTCTTCGAGCAGTTGCTTGATCATGGTGCCGATGCGCATCACCTTGGCGGGTTGTTCCACCAGGTCGGTCAGCGAACGTTCGTCGTTGTCGTCCTCGTCCTGGGCGATGATGCGCCGCGGGTCGAGGCCGCCGATTACTTCGATGCCGTCGTCATTGCCGGGACTCAACTGTCCTCACCATCCTCGTTCTAGCCGCTATGGGTGCGTCGCTGCGGTATTCCCGCGCCATTCGTAGATGCGCGCCCCGCCGTTGTCGTAGATCATCATCCAGTCCGGCGATTTATCTAGAGAGACTAGACCGTCGGGGATGACGAACCCGCGCACGATGGGGCTGCTGACCATGACGTAGCGGATGTTGAGCGCCTTGATCGACTCGACCACCCGCGGATCGCTGGTACCCCGGCGGGCATACGCCCAGAAGATGAAGCGGTGGTAGCCCGGGCCCATCTGCACCGGATAGTCGTAGTGCGTCCACAGCGGGTGCAGACCGGCCACGGCGTACATCCACGCGGTGCCGTCGGTGTTGCCGTTGCCGATCAGCGTGTCATGGGCGCCGGGCAGCCGCGCCAAATACGCCATGGCGTCGAGGTCACGCTGGTCGACCATCACCGAGTCGTACTTGTCGCCGAACAAGAAGCGGTGCCGCGGGAAGTAGTGCCACGAGCTGACCAGGCATCCGAGCACCAGCAGTGCCGCGGTGACCGCGGCCCACACCGGGTTGGGCAGCGGCCGCACCCGGCGGGTCAGCCGCTTGGTCACCGCGACCGCCAACGCGACGACGGCGAACAGTCCCAGGCCGGCCCCGGCGGTCAGTAACAGCGTGGTGGCCGCCGCGATGCGGCGCGGGTCCTTGTAGAAGAACTCGTTGAGGCCACCGACCACCACTCCGACCGGACCGCCCAGTGGCGTGCCGGCGTCGACGTTCATCGCGATCAGCAGCAGCCACACCGCCAGCGGCCACCAGATCTTTTTGACCACCAGCACCAGCCCGCCGATGACGGCCAGCGCGGTCAGCCCGTACTGCACCGGGAAGTCGTTGAGATGCCGCGAGTGCTGGAAGACGGCGTCGAACAGCCCGCGCCGCTTGCTGAGGTAGGTCAGGAACGAGTGCCCGGCGATGATGTCTTCCTGCTGCTTTACGCACAGGAACTGCGGCAGCATGATCAGCCCGGCCGCGACCGCCACCCCGGCCAGCGTCACCACGTCGGCAAGTCGCCCGCGGACCGGATGCCACAGCGCCTCGAGCAGCCACCACCCGCCCAGCAGCAGCACGACGATCATGCCGCCGGTGATGTGCACCGAGAAGACCCCGACCAGCGCCAACACCGCCACCGGGATCCGGTCGGGGTGCCGCAGGGTGGAGGCGATCAGTGCCATCGTCGGTACCGCGACCCCGTAGGCCGCCAGGTTCGGCATCGCCGCGGTGTCGAATTCCACGTACGGCACCGCGGTGAAGGAGGCCGACAGCGCCGCCGCGGTCGCCGCCGCCCCCGCGGTGCGCCACTGCGTGGTGTGCGGACGCAGTGTGCGCCAGGTCAGCACCGCCGCGCTGACCGGGAACAGCCAGATCGCCGCGGCCAGCGAGTTGAGCGTGTAGCCGGTGGTGGCCGCGGCGCCGGTGAGCTGACAGAACACCGCCGTCAGGGCGTGGAACACCGACGGGTAGTACAGCAGCGCGTGGGTTTCGACGTTGCGCAGTTCGCCCATGTGCGTCGACGACGCCTGGCCGGTGTCCAGGATCCAGCGCACGGCGTTGGCGTGCCAGACCGCGTCCCAGGTGCTGGGAATTGTCTGCCAATGCGGGATGCCGCGCTGCGCGGCCCAGCCGATCAGCACGGCGCCCAGCAGCACCCCGGCCGCCACGGTGAGTGCCGGACCGCGCGACACCGCGCGCGCTTCGGCGTCGGTGTCCCGGAACCGGCCCAGTAGCAGCTGCAAAGCCGTTGCTATGGCGCATATGACGGCGAGGGCGGCCAGGGCCGTCCAGCCGTTCCACGGAATACCGAGCGCGCCGTAAGGGATGATCGCCAGTGCCACTACGCCGTACGTCAGCGGTGGGCCCACTGCGATGGCGATTGGCCAGCTCAACTGCGTGATCCGCGCGATCATCGCCCCCGGTGCGATCAGCAAAATCAATGCGATCAGCGTTCCGATCCACAAGGTCACTGGACTAGTATGGCTGGCCGGGTGTCCTGGCTCGGGAGGCCGGAACGGCTGGAACGTCTGTGGCGCACCCGCTACCGTCAGCAATCCGCGGAAAACAGCGAAAGCTTTAAGGTGGCTGGCATGGCTTACGACGTCGCCCGGGTGCGTGGTCTGCACCCCTCGCTGGGTGACGGGTGGGTGCACTTCGATGCGCCGGCCGGCATGTTGATTCCCGATTCGGTCGCGACCACGGTGTCGACGGCGTTTCGCCGGTCCAGCGCCAGCACGGCGGGTGCACACCCGTCGGCCCGGCGCAGCGCCGCGGTGCTCGACGCGGCCCGCGAGGCGGTGGCCGATCTGGTCAACGCCGATCCCAGCGGTGTGGTGCTGGGCGCCGACCGGGCGTTGTTGTTGTCCGCGCTGGCCGAGGCGTCGTCATCACGCGCGGGCCTCGGCTACGAGGTGATCGTCAGTCGTCTCGACGACGAGGCCAACATCGCGCCGTGGCTGCGCGCGGCGCACCGCTACGGCGCCAAGGTGAAGTGGGCCGAGGTCGACATCGAAACCGGTGAGCTGCCGACCTGGCAGTGGGAGAGCCTGATCGGCAAGGCGACGCGGCTGGTGGCCGTCACGTCGGCGTCGGGGACGTTGGGCGCGGTGACCGATCTGCGGGCGATGACCAAGCTGGTGCACGACGTGGGCGGGCTGGTGGTGGTCGACCACTCCGCGGCCGCGCCGTACCGGCTGATCGACATCAAGGAGACCGACGCCGACGTGGTGGCGGTCAATGCGGTCGGGTGGGGCGGCCCGCCCATCGGCGCGATGGTGTTCCGCGATCCGTCGCTGATCAATTCGTTCACCTCGGTGTCCACCAATCCGTATGCGACCGGGCCGGCGCGCCTCGAGTTGGGGGTGCACCAGTTCGGTCTGCTGGCCGGTGTGGTCGCCAGCATCGAATACCTCGCATCGCTGGACGAGGCGGCCCGCGG
>NZ_LZLE01000349.1 GCF_001673155.1 Mycobacterium sp. 1423905.2
CGCATGAAACGGTCGTAGACCTCTTCGGACTGGATGGCGATCGCGCGTTCGCGGTTGGCCTCCAGGTTGGCCGCCCACATGTCGAGGGTGCGCGCGTAGTGCAGCTGCAGCGAGTGGATCCGGGTCAGCTCGAAGCCGGCCGTGACGGCGTACTCCCCGACGGTCTGGGGGGTCGGGAGCCAGCCCCCGGGGAAGATCTCGGTGAGGATGAATTGCGAGAAGTGCACGATCTCGTGGGTCAGCCTCATGCCTCGCGCCCGGATCTCCTTGAAGGACGGGCGAACGATGGTGTGCAACAACATGATTCCGTCGGACGGCAGCGCCTGGTAGGCCATCTTGAAGAAGCGGCCATAGCGCTGGCGGCCGAAGTGCTCGAAGGCGCCGATGGAGACGATGCGGTCGACGGGCTCGTGGAACTTCTCCCAACCCTCCAACAGCACCCGCCGGCTGCGGGGGGTGTCCATCGCGTCGAACGTCTTCTGCACGTGCTCGGCCTGGTTCTCCGACAACGTCATCGCCATCACGTTGAGCCGCAACCACTATGCGCGCACCAAGCAGCGGCTGGCCGCGATCCCCACCAAGCGCCATGCCGACGCCCGGCTGCAGGGCTGGGAGGAGTTCGACGGTCAGGTCGACCGGATCGTCAGCTTCGAGGCGTTCGACGCGTTCAAAAAAGAGCGCTGGCCCGCGTTCTGGGACTGGGCCTACGCGACGCTGCCCGACGACAGCCGGATGCTGATGCACAGCATCTTCACCTATCCGCAGTCCAGCTGGAAGGACCGTGGCATCCCGATCACGATGACCGACCTGCGTTTCCTGCATTTCCTGGGCAAGGAGATCTTCCCGGGCGGGCAGATGTGCGGCGAGTCCGACATCGTCGACCTGTCCCGAAAGAGCGGCTTCGCGCTGGAGGAGACCCAGTACCTGCCGACGCACTACGCTCGGACGCTCGACGCCTGGGCGGCCAACCTGGAGGCCAACCGCGAACGCGCGATCGCCATCCAGTC
>NZ_LZLE01000350.1 GCF_001673155.1 Mycobacterium sp. 1423905.2
GGTACGGGCAGACTGGTGGATGTGGAGACCGTGGAATACGCCCCAGGACGCCAGGCCGATGTCTTCGGCGACCCGACGGACCCGCCGGTGCTGTTGTGGCACGGCATGCAAACCGATGCCCGCGCCGCCGTGCGGCCGTTGGCGGATCTGATCGCTGGTCACGGAGCCACGGTGGTGGCGCCGGACTGGAATTCGCACAGCGACGACGGCGGCCGCAGCGACCTGTTGGGATCGCTGGCTTTCGTGCGCCGGCATGCCCGTGGCGGTCAAGGCATCGTTCTCGTCGGCTGGTCGATGGGCGGTGCTGCCGCCGCCGGGCTGACCTTCGATGCGGCACGCCACGACGTCACGCTGGCGCATACCGTCTGCCTGGCCGGAGCATTCATGGCGCCCGACCCCATCTCGGGGCGCGCGATCACCGACGGACTGTTCAGTGGCGAGGTCGGGTCGCCGTTTACCCTGCTGCACGGTGCTGCCGACGACGTCGTGCCGGTGTCGGCCAGCCGGGACTTCGCCGCGTACCTCGAGCGGCTCAGCTGGCCGGCGGAGCTGGTCGAGTTGGACGCCGACCACGGATCCATCGCCGGCGCGGACTACGACACCGTGGCCGATCGGTACGTGCCGGGACAGAGCGACGCGGCCCATAAGGCGGCAAAGGAGGTTGCCGCGCGAATCGCGGCGATTTTCCCCTCCTAGACAGCGCGGACCCGGCGTAACGTGCACACATGGCAAAGACGCGTCAGGTACGGGTTGCGATCATCGGTGCCGGGATGTCCGGCATTTGCATGGCGGCCAAGCTGCAAGATGCCGGCATCGATTCCTTCACCATCTTCGAGAAGGCCGGCGACGTCGGCGGAACCTGGCGCGACAACACCTATCCCGGTCTGACCTGCGACGTGCCGTCGCGCTACTACTCCTACTCGTTTCGGCCCAACCCGAAGTGGTCACACCTGATGCCGCCGGGCGCGGAGATCCACGCCTACTTCCAGCAGGTGGCCAGGGAACGCGGCTTGCACCGGCATATCCGCTTCAACACCGACGTCACCGGCGCCCGATACGACAACGGGACCTGGCGGCTCACCACCCCCGAAGGTGAAGAGACGTTCGACGTCCTCGTCACGGCGACCGGGGTGCTGCGGATACCGCGGTACCCGAGCATTCCCGGACGGGAAACGTTCGCCGGACCGGCATTTCATTCGTCCCGATGGGACCACTCGGTGTCGTTGCCGGACAAGCGAATTGGACTGATCGGCACTGGGTCAACCGGTGTGCAGATCGTCGCCGAACTCGGCGGCAAGGTGCAAGGGTTGAAAATCTTTCAGCGCACCGCGCAGTGGGTCTACCCGATGCCTAACCCGCGGTACTCCCGGCTGACCCTGGCGGTGCTGTCGCGCTGGCCGGCGCTGAACCGGCTGGGCTTCCTGTTCTGGGGGTGGTTCTTCAGAACCATCTTCGGACGCGCGCCGATCCGCCCCGGCTGGCAACGGCGCATCGTGCAGGCCGAATGCCGCTGGAACCTACGGCTCTCCGTGCGCGACGCGCAATTGCGCGCCAAACTCACCCCGACCTATCAGCCCATGTGTAAGCGGCAGATAGTCGCCGGACATTTCTACCGCTCGGTGCAACAGCCCGGCGTCGACGTCATCACCGACCGCATCGACCACATCGAGCCCCGCGGCGTCGTCACCGCCGACGGCACCCTGCACGAGCTAGACCTACTGGTGTACGCGACCGGGTTCGACGCTCGCGCCTATGTGCGCCCGCTGAAGGTAGTCGGTGAGGGCGGCGTCACCTTGGACGAGGTGTGGGCCGACGGTCCCATGGCCTACCGCTCCATCGCAGTGCCCAAGTTTCCGAACCTGTTCATGATGATGGGTCCACACTCGCCGTTCGGGAACCAGTCCCTGGTCCCCATCGCCGAGGACCAGGCCGATTACGTGATGTGGTGGATCAATCAGCTGCGCGACGGAGCGGTGCGCGCGGCCGCGCCGAGCGAGGCGGCGACCAAGGACTACAACGAAAGCATGAAAGCGGCGATGCCAGAGACGATCTGGGTGACCGGCTGCAACAGCTGGTATCTCGGCAAGGACGGATTGCCCGAGCTGTTCCCGTGGACGCCGGAAACTCACCGCCAACTGCTCCGCGACCCGGTGCTCTCCGATTTCGACGTGACTACCGCCTGACAGGTTGCCGTCAGGCAGAACAAAACCCTTACCCTGACCGCTGTGGTCGCCATAGCGTCGACCTGGTGAGCATCGCCACGGCGCTTCCCCCTGCGCCGACACCGAGGGCACAGCGCAGATGGGAATATCTGCGCGTCGCTTCCCCTTTGGTGCTGCTCGCGGTGTGGCAGCTGGGCAGCGCAACCGGCGTCATCCCGCAAGACGTCCTGCCCGCCCCGTCGTTGATCGTCGAAGCTGGCCTGGAGTTGGTGCGTAACGGCCAGCTCGTCGACGCCTTACAGGTGAGCGGCGCCCGGGTGATCGAAGGGCTGGTGCTCGGCGGCATCATTGGGATCGTGCTCGGGTCAGCGGTCGGCCTGTCGCACTGGTTCGAAGCTGCCGCGGACCCGCCGATGCAGATGATTCGCGCGCTCCCGCATCTGGGCCTGATTCCGTTGTTCATCGTGTGGTTCGGGATCGGCGAGCTGCCCAAGGTGTTGTTGGTCGCGCTCGGGGTGGTCTTCCCGCTCTACCTGAACACGTTCTCGGCGATCCGTCAGGTCGACCCGAAGTTGCTGGAAACCGCGCAGGTGCTGGGCTTTTCCTTCGGGCAGCGGTTCAGCCGCATCATGGTGCCCAGTGCTGCGCCGCAGGTGCTCGTCGGGTTTCGGCAGTCGCTGGCTATCGCCTGGCTGACCTTGATCGTTGCCGAGCAGATCAACGCCGACAAGGGAATCGGCTACCTGATCAACAATGCCCGCGACTTCTTGCGCATCGACATCATCATCTTCGGCCTGACCGTGTACGCACTGCTGGGCATCAGCACCGATGCGATCGTCAGGCTCATCGAGCGCCGCGCGCTGCGGTACCGACAATGAAAGGCCTGCATTGACAGTCACAGCAGAAGCTTCGGCGGCGCAGGCGGCGCAGGCGGCGCGGACCGGCTTCGCCGGAGAGTTGCGTCACGTCGATAAGTGGTATGACCGCAATCACGTGTTGCGCGATGTCTCGCTGCAGATCCGAGTCGGCGAAATCGTGGCGTTGGTGGGGCGCAGCGGGTCGGGCAAGTCGACGGTCTTGCGGGTGTTGGCCGGGTTGTCCAGCGACCACACCGGTGAGCGTGTGGTGGCCGGTGCGCCGGCCCTGGCCTTCCAGGAACCGCGCTTGTTCCCCTGGCGCGATGTGCGCACCAACGTCGGTTACGGCTTGACGCGCAGTCGGCTACCGCGGGAGCAGGTGCGGCAACGCGCCGACCGTGCGCTGGCCGATGTGGGGCTGGCCGATCGAGCCGACGCATGGCCGCTGACGCTGTCGGGTGGTCAGGCACAACGGGTTTCGCTGGCTCGGGCGCTGGTCGCCGAGCCGCAGCTGTTACTGCTCGACGAACCCTTCGGGGCGCTGGACGCCTTGACCCGGCTGACCATGCACACGCTGCTGCTCGACCTGTGGCAACAACATGGCTTCGGCGTCCTGCTGATCACTCATGACGTCGACGAGGCGGTGGCCCTGGCCGACCGGGTGCTCGTCCTCGACGACGGGCGAGTCGAACACACCGTCGTCATCGATGAACCCCGCCGCGCACCCGGTGACCCCGGTGCCCACACCGAGCAGCACCGTGCGGAATTGCTCGACCATCTGGGGGTGCGGTTCTAGCGATGCGGCGAAGTGTCGTCGCGGTGATCGCGACTTGGTTGCTGCTGCTGACCGGATGCGTGTCGCGTGCCGGCAGTGCAGGCCCGCAGGCGGCTCCGGCGGCCGTGCCGCTATCCGACTTGGCCGGCCTGACACTGCAAGTGGGCGACCAGAAGGGCGGTACTGAGTCCCTGCTGCGCGCTGCCGGACAACTCGACAGTCTGCCGTACCGAGTTGCGTTCTCCACCTTCACCTCTGGCCCGCCGCAGGTCGAGGCGCTGACCGCGGGCAAGATCGACTTCGCGATCATGGGCAACACGCCGCCGATCTTTGGCGCCGCCAGCAATGCCAAGATCAAGGTGGTGGCCGCATACGGAGGCGGGGGAGTGGGCAATCGGATTCTGGTGCATGCCGATTCGCCGATCACGTCCGTGGCCGATCTGCGCGGCAAGGCGGTCGCGGTCGGCAAGGGTAGTTCGTCACACGCGAATCTGTTGGCGCAGCTGGACAAGTCGGGCCTCAAGCCGTCCGACGTGAAGTTCGTCTTCCTGCAACCCGCCGACGCGCTGTCGGCGTTCAACCAGCATCAGGCCGACGCGTGGGCTATCTGGGACCCGTATACGGCCCAAGCCGAGCAGCAGATTGCGGTGCGCAGCATCGCCGAGGCGACGGGCGTCACCAACGGGGACTGGCTAGGTGTCGCAGCCGATCCGGCGCTTGCCGACGCCAAACGCAACACCGCGCTCTCCGATCTGTTGGTGCGCTACGAGAAGGCTGTGCAGTGGGCTCGCGCTCATCCGCAAGAATGGGCTCAGAGTTATTCAGCTGCAGTCGGATTGGATCCCCAGATTGCGGCGGTGGCGGCGAATCGTAGTCTGCGGTTGCCGACCGAACTCAACGACGACCTGGTCGCCTCGGAGCAGAAACTGGCCGACCTGTTTGCGGCGTCGGGCCAACTCCAGTCGTCGCCGCATTTCGCCAACTGGGTCGACCACCGATTCAATGACGTGCTGCGGCCAAACCTCGTCAGTTAGGAAGTCATGTCGGCGAAGTTCTTCTGGTTTCTTCCCACCACCGGTGACAGTCGGTCGATTGTCGGCGGGTCGCATGCGTCGTCGCATCACACGGTGCCGGCCAGCCATCGCAAGCCCTCCCGTCGGTACCTGGCCGAGGTGGCACGCGCCGCCGACCGGCTGGGTTACGAGGGTGTGCTGACACCGACCGGAACGTGGTGTGAGGACGCATGGTTGACGGCTGCGGCACTTATTGCCGAGACCGAGCGGTTGAAGTTCCTGGTCGCGTTCCGGCCGGGTCTGGTGCCGCCGACGTTGGCCGCGCAGCAGGCCGCGACGCTGCAACGGTTCTCCGATGGACGCGTGCTGCTGAACGTGGTCAGCGGAAGCGACGACCGGGAGCAGCGCCGGTTCGGTGACTGGCTGGACCACGACGAGCGGTATGCCCGCACCGGGGAGTTCCTGCATATCGTCAACTCGGTGTGGCGCCAGGAGGCGGTCGATTTCACCGGGAAGCACTATCGGGTCGAGGATGCGAGGGTGTCCGAGGCGCCAGATCCGTTGCCGCAGATCTACTTCGGAGGGTCCTCAGCGCCAGCGCTGGAGATTGCCGCCGATTACACCGACGTGTATCTGACATGGGGGGAACCGCCGCAGTTGGCGGCGGACAAGATCGCCAAGGTGCGCCAGTTGGCGCAGGCACGAGGCCGCACGGTGCGGTTCGGGATCCGGCTGCACACCATCAGCCGCGCTACCTCGGAAGCGGCCTGGGCGGTCGCCGACGAACTGCTCAGCGAGCTCACCCAGGAGCAGATCGCGAGCGCCACCGAGCTGCATTCCCGTTCGGAATCCGAAGGGCAGCGCCGCATGACCGCCCTGCACGGCGGGCGTCTCGACCAACTCGAGATCTACCCCAACCTGTGGGCCGGAGTCGGCCTGGTACGCGGCGGCGCGGGCACCGCTTTGGTGGGTAGTCATGAAGAAGTCGCGAACCTCATTGTGGAATACCACTCACTGGGTTTCGACGAGTTCATTCTGTCCGGATATCCGCACCTGGAAGAGGCGTACTGGTTCGCCGAAGGAGTGCTGCCGCTGTTGCGGCACAAGGGAGTCGCGGCATAGAACGGCGGTCGATTGCGTTGCGAACACATGAGCGGAGAACCGCACAATGGCTCCATTTGACCCCCGCGCCCGAGTAGGGCCTCCCGGACCGGGACGCAACTGTGGACGGCTAGGAAACTGTCACTCCACGGGTCACCCGTAGCAGTTCCAATTTGCCGGCGTCAGTGCTGCCCGCCGCAGCGGTGTTGGTCACCAGGTGCAGATCGGCACCCGGAACGTCCAAACATCGCAGTCAACCGTAATTTCGCCCACCTCAAGATGGAGGAACGTCTTGCATTGCGTGGTGTGTACCGCAGGCGGTGCCACTCGCCATCGCTGATTGAATTCAGCGGAGGCGCAACGCAAGTCACGGACCATTCCGGCGACAACGCGCCGGGCGGCCGGTCGATACCTCGCCGATGTCGCGCTCGGCAAGATCGACGCCGAATCCGGTTCCTACGTCAATCGCGGCAAAGTGATCCAGTCTTCGGACGAGTCGTACGACCCTGCCCGCGAAGCCGAACTGTGGACAGCGCTCGAGCAGTTGACCGCTTAGGACGTGCCGGTGCGCCGGGCATACGCCGTGCGCTTGTCGGCCTGCACGTCGCTGGTGAAGACGCGACCCGTTCCCAACGCGCGTCCCAACGCCTCGGCAACCGCCAATGGCATCAGCCGTTGCGCCGAAACCGTCAGGCCGATGGCTCGCGGCACCAACACGCGGGGCTTGGGTTTGACGATCACATCCGCAACCGCTCGGGCGACGTCCTCGGGTTCGGCGTTCTTGAATCCCTTGGCGTGCCCAATCCCGGCAATCATGTCGGTATTGGTCAACGTGGGCATGACTGCGGTGAACTGGACGCCGGATCCGCGGTTCTCCATTCGCACGGTGTCGGTGTAGCCGACCACGGCATGCTTGGTGGCGCAATACGTTGCGATGCCCTCGGTAGGTAGCACGCCACCGAGCGAGGCGATGTTGATGACGTGTCCTCGGCGGCGTGCAAGCATGCGTTGCGCGGCGAGCTTGGTGCCGAGGATGACGCCGAAGACGTTGACGTCCAGCAGCCGGTGGGTCACGGCATCGGTTTCGTCGACCGCGCTTCCCACTGCAATGACGCCGGCATTGTTGACCAGAACGTCGAGCGGACCCAGCTGTCCTTCCACCTCATCCAAGAACTGTGTGAAGGACTCGCGGTCGGTGACATCGAGCCGACGGCTCACCGGCAACCCGAGGCGGCCACCGGCATCGGCAACCGCAGCCTCGTCAATGTCGCCGATGGCCACCCTGGCTCCTCGACCGTGCAGCGCAGCGGCTATGGCAAAACCGATTCCGCGGGCTCCACCTGTGACAGCAACCACTTTCCCAGTAACAGACACAGCCCTCATCATCACCCTTATGGCGGCCTTGCGGTAGGAATGGTAGGTGGCCGAGCCAACCGTCGTGCTGTTGTCGACCTCCGATACCGACCTGATCAGTGCTCGCGCCAGCGGAAAGAACTATCGGTGGGCCAACCCGGCCCGGCTCTCCGATCTCGAGCTCACCGACCTGCTGTCGGGCGCATCGCTGGTGGTGGTGCGCATTCTCGGTGGTTATCGCGCCTGGGAAAGCGGCATAGACACGGTTCTGGCCAGCGGTGTCCCAGCCATCCTGGTCAGCGGCGAACAGGCGGCCGACGCCGAGCTGACCGGAATGTCCACGGTCGCTGCTGGCATCGCTGTCCAGGCCCATATCTATCTGGCTCACGGCGGCGTGGACAACCTGCGCCAACTGCATGCCTTCCTCTCCGACACCGTGCTGATGACCGGCTTCGGTTTCACCGGGCCTAGCATCACGCCGACCTGGGGAGAACTCGAACGGACACAACCGCCGGGCAGTGGCCCGACTATCGCCGTGCTCTACTACCGAGCCCAGCATCTGGCCGGCAACACCGCCTACATCGAGGCGCTGTGCCAGGCGATCGAAGGCGCGGGCGGACGGCCGATGCCGCTCTACTGCGCGTCGCTGCGCACCGCCGAGCCGGAACTTCTGGACCGGCTTGGAGCGGCAGACGCCATGGTGGTCACCGTGCTTGCCGCCGGAGGAGCCAAACCCGCCGCTGCGTCGGCCGGTGGTGACGACGACAGCTGGAACGTCGAACACCTTGCCGCCCTCGATGTTCCGATTCTGCAAGGCTTGTGCTTGACCAGTTCGCGGGCGCAATGGTGCGACAACGACGATGGTCTGAGCCCGCTGGACGTCGCTAGCCAAGTTGCGGTCCCCGAGTTCGATGGGCGCATCATCACCGTTCCGTTCTCCTTCAAGGAGATCGACGACGACGGGCTGATTTCCTATATCGCTGACTCGGAGCGCTGCGCACGCGTTGCTGGGTTGGCTGTGCGGCACGCCCAACTCAGGCACATCCCTGCGCAGGACAAGCGGGTTGCCGTCGTGTTCTCCGCCTACCCGACCAAGCATGCCCGCATCGGCAACGCGGTCGGCCTGGACACCCCGGCCAGTGCGGTCGCCTTGCTGCGGGTGATGCGTGAGCGCGGATATCACGTCGCGGACCTGCCGGGACTCGATGCCAATGACGGTGACGCGCTCATCCACGCGCTGATCGAACGCGGTGGCCAGGACCCCGACTGGCTCACCGAGGGGCAGCTAACCGGCAACCCGATCCGCCTGTCTGCCAATGACTATCGGGATTGGTTCACGACACTACCCGCCGAGTTGACCGATGCGGTGACGAAGCATTGGGGGCCGCCCCCCGGTGAGCTGTTCGTCGACCGCAGCAACGACCCCGACGGCGAAATCGTCATCGCCGCAATGCAAGCGGGCAATCTGGTGCTGATGGTGCAACCGCCGCGCGGCTTCGGGGAAAATCCCGTCGCCATCTACCACGACCCGGACCTGCCGCCCAGCCACCACTATCTGGCCGCCTACCACTGGCTGGACGCCGGATTCGGTGCGCACGCCGTGATCCACCTGGGTAAGCACGGAAACCTGGAATGGTTGCCGGGGAAGACGCTGGGCATGTCGGCGTCGTGTGGATCCGATGCCGCGCTCGGCAACCTGCCGCTCATCTACCCTTTCCTGGTTAACGATCCCGGCGAGGGTACCCAGGCCAAGCGACGAGCACACGCGGTCCTCGTCGACCACCTCATCCCGCCGATGGCGCGCGCTGAAACCTACGGAGATATCGCGCGTTTGGAACAGTTGCTCGACGAACACGCCAACGTCGCCGCGCTGGACCCGACCAAGCTGCCCGCCGTGCGCCAGCAGATCTGGACGCTGATCCGGGCCGCCAAAATGGATCACGACCTCGGACTCACCGAACGGCCCGCCGAAGACACCTTCGACGACATGCTGTTGCATGTTGACGGGTGGCTGTGCGAGATCAAGGACGTCCAGATTCGCGACGGCTTGCACATCTTGGGTCAAAAACCTGACGATGCAGCAGAACTCGACCTGGTGCTGGCCATACTGCGCGCGCGGCAACTCTTCGCCGGTGAACACGCGCTGCCCGGCCTGCGGGAGGCGCTCGGTTTGGCCGAAGACGGCACCGACGAACGCGCTCTGGTCGATCGGATCGAGGCAGCAGCACGGGGATTGGTCGGTGAACTGCAAGCCAGTGGCTGGAGCCCCGAAGCCGTCGAACACATCACCGACAACCCAGCAGTCGCCGACGTGCTGCGGTTCGCTGCCACTGAAGTGGTGCCCCGACTCGCGGGCACGGCCGCTGAGATCGAGCAGGTGCTACGGGCGCTCGACGGTCACTTCATCCCGGCCGGGCCATCGGGATCACCGCTGCGCGGCCTGGTCAACGTGCTGCCCACCGGCCGCAACTTCTACTCCGTCGATCCCAAGGCCGTACCGTCCCGGTTGGCATGGGAAGCCGGTGTGGCGCTTGCCGATTCGCTGCTCACTCGCTACCGGGCGGACCACGGGCGGTGGCCCCAGTCGGTCGGGCTGTCGGTGTGGGGCACCTCGGCGATGCGCACCTCGGGCGACGATATCGCCGAAGTCCTTGCGCTCTTGGGGGTTCGGCCGGTGTGGGACGACGCGTCACGGCGTGTGGTCGATCTGACACCCATTCCGTTGGCCGAATTGGACCGCCCGCGCATCGATGTGACTGTGCGCATCTCCGGCTTCTTCCGTGACGCCTTCCCCCATGTGGTGACGATGCTCGATGATGCGGTGCGCCTGGTCGCTGGCCTGGACGAGTCTGCCGACGACAATTATGTGCGCGCGCACGCCCAGACCGATCTGGCCCAGCACGGTGACCACAGGCGTTCCACCACAAGAATATTCGGGTCAAAGCCGGGCACCTATGGTGCGGGGCTGCTGCAGCTGATCGACAGCCGCAACTGGCGCGACGACGCCGACCTGGCGCAGGTGTACACCGCCTGGGGCGGGTTTGCCTACGGGCGCGACCTGGACGGCCGAGAAGCGGTCGACGACATGAACCGTCAATACCGGCGGATCGCGGTCGCCGCCAAGAACACCGACACCCGCGAACACGACATCGCCGACTCCGACGATTACTTCCAATACCACGGCGGCATGGTGGCCACCGTGCGCGCGTTGACCGGGCAAGCCCCGGCCGCCTACATCGGTGACAACACCCGGCCCGACGCCATCCGCACCCGCACCCTCTCCGAGGAGACAACCAGGGTGTTCCGCGCCCGCGTGGTCAATCCGCGCTGGATGGCCGCGATGCGCCGGCACGGCTACAAGGGCGCCTTCGAGATGGCGGCGACCGTCGACTATCTGTTCGGCTACGACGCCACCGCCGGGGTGATGGCCGACTGGATGTACGAACAACTCACCGACCGCTACGTTCTCGACCCGGAGAACCGCAAGTTCATGGCGGAATCCAACCCGTGGGCATTGCACGGGATGGCCGAGCGATTGCTCGAGGCCGCCGGTCGAGGCATGTGGGCGCAGCCGCAGCCCGACACCCTGGACGGCCTGCGGCAGGCGTTGCTGGAAACCGAGGGCGACCTGGAAGGCTAGGTTGGGCACCGTGAAACCGACCTTCGCCGACCTCGCCAAGGCGCAGTACATCCTGCTGACCACCTTCACCAAAGACGGCCGGCCCAAGCCGACCCCGATCTGGGCGGCCGCCGACGGGGATCGACTGCTGGTCATCACCCAAGCGAAGTCCTGGAAAGTCAAGCGCATCGGCAATACCCCGCGCGTGACACTGGCGACCTGCACCATGAACGGCCGCCCCACCAGCGAGGCGACCGAGGGCACGGCGACCGTGCTGGACAAGTCGCAGACCGGCGCCGTTTATGACGCGATCGGCAAGCGTTACGGCATCGTCGGCAAGGTGTTCAACTTCGTCAGCAAGCTACGCGGCGGCATGGAGAACAACGTCGGTCTGGAACTCAGAGTCGCCCACACCTAGCCTTCGGCGAGGTGCTCGCCGAAGAAAGCGAAGACCCGCCGCCACGCGTCTTCGGTCGCCGCCTCGTTGTAACCGAAGCCGGTGATGCGAATCAGTGGCTGACCGGGCAGCTTGTTGGCGAAGCTGTGCCCGGCACGCGGATAGGTCTTGATGTCGGCGGTGATTTTCTTGGCGTCCGTTACCGCGCGCAGCCGGGCGGGTGCGCCGATACCCAACGGGTCGCGGGAACCAAAGCTCGCGACAATCGGGCATGCGCCGTCCAGCGTCTCGCTCAGGTGTCGAGGGAGCGGGGTTCCGTAGAACGGCGCGGACGCTCCGAATCCCTTGGGCGACAGCACTAACGCGAATTGACCGCCCATGCAGAATCCGGCGATGCCAACCCGTCCGGTGCATTCGGGCATGCCCAGCAGGTGGTCGCGGGCCGCCAGAATATCGTCCAGCGCGCGACCCCGCTGGGTCATCAGCTCTCGCATGACCCGGGGAATGCACCGAGCCCGGCTACCTCTGGCATACAGGTTCGGCGTCAGCGCCACGTAACCCGCCTGGGCGATACGTCGCGAGATCTCCTCATTGTCCGGCGCATAGCCGACGGCGTCGTGCACCACCACCACGCCTGGCCAGGGGCCCTGTCCCGACGGAACGCCCAGTAGCGCGTCAATCGGTCCGGCCGGAGTCTGGATATCGATCGTCGTCATAGCGTCATCTAACTGCAGCTGCGCCGCAACCGTACGCGGAACTTCCAGGACAACCACGAACGTTGGCGTCTCATGGTAGGTCGGCTGCTTCTCGTATACGCCGTCGTCGAACTCATGGCGCTGGTCGGACTGGCCGCGTCGATCGGGGTCGGCTGGACTCTGGTGGTGCTACTGGGCGCCTTCATCTTCGGCCTGGTTCTGTGGGCCCCGATGGGTGGTTGGCAGCTCAGCAGGCAGGTCATTCAGTTGCGCTCAGGTGTCAAGGACCCGCGCAGTGCCCTGGGCGATGGCGCGATGGTCGCGGTCGCCACCGGGTTGGTCCTCTTGCCCGGCGTGGTGACCACGGCGCTCGGCCTGCTCCTGCTGATGCCGCCGATTCGTGCGGCCGCCCGTCCGGGATTGGCCGCCGTCGTGGGTCGCACCTTCCGCCGCCGTGTCCCGCTGCCGGCCGACGCGCCGACAGGCCCGGACTACATCGACGGCGAAGTCATCGACGTCGTCGACGTCGAGTCACCCAGCTTGCCCTACGGCCGCAACAGCTAGTCGTCCCGATCGGGATCGGTCAGCTCGGGCGCCTGCTCCCGGGTCGCCATCCCGCCTTCCCGGCCGTGGTCGGCCGGGCCAGGGCGACCGCCCTTCGGCTCGTCGGCTGCACGGTCTGGGTCTTTGGGCATCGCAACCTCCTGTGTTGCTTCTTGGATTACCCCGGCCTGAATTCGCGGAACCCGCGTAGTTTTGCCCTGTGACGGCGACTTCCACCAAGCTGCTGGTCAACGGGCGTGTCTATAGCCCGACTCACCCGGACGCCACGGCCATGGCGGTACGCGGTGACACGATCGCCTGGCTGGGCAGTGACGACGTCGGCCGGCACCAATTTCCGGGCGCCGACCTCGAAGACCTCGCCGGTGCATTCGTGGCGCCCGGCTTCGTCGACAGCCATATCCACCTCAGCGCGACCGGTCTGATGCTCAGTGGGCTCGATCTGCGGCCCGCCACTTCCCAGGCACACTGCTTGCAATTGGTCGCCGACTACGCGGCCGCCCACCCCGGGCAACCGCTGTGGGGACACGGCTGGGACGAATCGGCGTGGCCTGAACACAGCCCGCCCAGCACCGCCGACCTGGACGCCGTCCTCGGGGACCGACCCGCCTACCTGGCTCGCGTCGACGTGCATTCGGCGCTGGCGTCCACTGCGCTGCGTCGCCTGACTCCCGAGTTGCCGATGGCAACGGGCTTTGGCGCCGACCATCCGCTCACCGGTGAAGCGCACCACCTCGTCCGCGCCGCAGCGCGCAACCTGTTGACCGACACTCAGCTCGCCCAAGCCCGCATCGCGGCGCTGCGCGCGCTCGCCGCGGCGGGGATCGTGGCCGTGCACGAGTGCGCCGGACCCGAAATCGGCGGCCTGGACGACTGGTTCGCGCTGCGTGGTGTCGACCACGGCGTGGAGATCATCGGATACTGGGGCGAGGCCGTCACCACCGCCGCGCAAGCGCGCGCCCTCATCGCCGAGACCGGCGCCCGCGGATTGGCCGGTGATCTTTTCATCGACGGAGCACTGGGCTCGCGCACCGCCTGGTTGCACGAGCCCTACGCCGACGCTCCTGGCTGTGTCGGCACCCGACACCTCGAACCCGACGCCGTGGAAGCGCACGTGCGGGCGTGCACGGAGGCCGACGTGACCGCCGGCTTTCATGTCATCGGCGATGCCGCGGTCTCGGCGGTGGTGGCCGCGTTCGAGCGGGTGGTGACCGACCTCGGGGTGGTCGCCGTGGCGGGTCGCGGTCATCGGCTCGAGCACGTGGAGATGGTCACCGCCGACCAAGCGGCGAAGCTGGGGGCATGGGGAATCATCGCTAGCGTGCAACCCAACTTCGACGCGCTGTGGGGCGGCGACGACGGCATGTACGCCGAACGCCTCGGCCCCGATCGAGGTCAGCGGCTAAATCCCCTGGCGCTGTTAGCATCCCAAGGCGTGCCCCTCGCGCTTGGTTCCGACGCCCCGGTCACCGGCTTTGAGCCGTGGGCAAGTGTGCGTGCGGCGGTCCAACATCGCACGCCCGGCAGCGGGCTGTCGGCGCGGGCGGCGTTCGCCGCCGCGACGCGCGGTGGGTGGCGGGCCTGCGGCGTCCGCGACGGTCATGCCGGCACCCTGGTGCCCGGCGCGCCGGCGTCCTACGCCATCTGGGAGGCCGACGCCTTCGACGTCAGCGCCCCGCCCGACGCCGTGCAGCGGTGGTCGACCGACCCGCGCTCCCGGGTTCCCGCCCTGCCCCGGCTAGGCCCGACCGACTCCCTGCCGCGGTGCCGCCGAACAGTGCATCGAGGTTCGGTCATCTATGGCTAAACGCCGTCTGGATCGCAGGGCACAACGGGCCGCGACCGCCGAAGCCGCCCCCGAGCCGCAGGACTCCGCGCCGGCACCCGAGTCAGAGCAAATCAACGCACCTTTGCCGGAAAATGAGTCTTCCGGTTCGCCGAGTTTGCCAGTCCGGCTGATCAGCGCGGCCCGCGGCCGCTTGCCCGCCGGGTGGGCGGCGCTGCGACCCCGCCTCGCGCGTCTGGCTGCCAGCGCGGTGGCCGGGTGGCTCATGTACGCCAGCTTTCCCCGGATGAACTGGTGGTGGGCCGCCGTCGTGTCGATCGCGCTGTTGAGCTGGGTGCTGACCCACCGCGCGACCCGGCCGGTGGGCGGACTCGGCTACGGCCTGCTCTTCGGTTTGATGTTCTACGTGCCGCTCCTCCCGTGGATCAGCATCCTGGTGGGCGCTACGCCGTGGCTGGTCCTGGCCGCGACCTGCGCGCTGTTCCCCGCGGCTTTCGGCTTGGCCGCCGTCGTCGTACGCCGACTGCCGGGTTGGCCGATTTGGTTCGCCGTTTTATGGGCGGCGCAGGAATGGGTGAAGTCGATCTTCCCGTTCGGTGGATTCCCGTGGGGCTCAGTCGCCTTCGGTCAGGCCGAGGGCCCCCTGCTGCCGCTGGTCCAGCTCGGCGGCGTGGCGTTGCTATCGGCAGCCATCGTGTTGCTCGGTGCCAGCTTGACCGCGATCGCCCTGGAAATCCAGAAGTGGTGGCGCAGCGGCTCGACCAACAAAGCCGACGAGGGGCAGAAGCCGCCGGCGGTGGTGCTGCCGGCCTTGTGCATCTGTCTGGTCTTCTTCGGCGCTCTCATCGTCTGGCCCCAGGTACGTCACGCCGGAGTGGGTTCCGGCGGCGAACCGCCGGTCACGGTCGCCGTCGTGCAGGGCAACGTGCCCCGGCTGGGGCTGGACTTCAATGCTCAGCGTCGAGCCGTCTTGGACAACCACGTGCGCGAGACGATCCAGCTCGCCGAAGACGTGCGATCGGGTTCCGCCCCCCAGCCTCAGTTCGTGATCTGGCCGGAAGACTCCTCCGACATCGATCCGCTGGCCAACCCCGACGCAGCGCAAGAGATTTCCCAGGCTGCCGCGGCAGTCGGCGCGCCGATCCTGGTCGGCTCCGTGCTCGACGTCCCGGGACGGCCGGACGACGCACCCGAGTTCACCAACACGGTGATCGTCTGGAACCCCGTCACCGGACCCGCCGACCGGCACGACAAGGCGATCGTGCAGCCGTTCGGGGAGTACCTACCGATGCCGTGGCTGTTTCGTCATCTCTCCGGATACGCCAACCGCGCCGGCCACATCGTGCCGCGTCCGGGAGACGGCGTGGTGCGCATCACCGGCGTGCCGGTTGGGGTCGCCACCTGCTGGGAGGTGATCTTCGACCGCGCGCCGCGCACGGCGGTGCTCAACGGGGCGCAGCTGTTGACGGTGCCCAGCAACAACGCCACCTTCAACCGCACCATGAGTGAACAGCAGCTGGCGTTCGCCAAGGTACGAGCCGTCGAACACGATCGATACGTGATTGTCGCCGGCACCACAGGGATCAGCGCAGTCATCGCCCCCGACGGCGCCGAACTGGTCCGCACCGACTTCTTCGTGCCCGCCTACCTGGACCTTCAGGTCCGCCTCAAGACCCGCATCACGCCGGCGACCAGGTGGGCGCCGGTGGTGCAGTGGATCCTGGCCGGGGCGGCTGGGGCGGTCATTCTCGTCGCAATACGGCACAATGGGTGGTCCCCGCGTCCGGCTCGCCGCCGGTCCAAGCGGGCCACCTAAAGGAGCTACATGACCACCGGCCAGTCTGCACCCGTACTGGTGATCATTCCCACCTACAACGAACGGGACAACCTGCCGCTGATCTATCGGCGCATCAAGGACGCCAGCCCCGACGTGCACGTCCTCGTCGTCGACGACAACAGCCCCGACGGCACCGGCCAGCTGGCCGACGAGCTGGCCGCGGCCGACCCCAACTGCACGCATGTCCTGCATCGCACCGTCAAAAACGGTCTGGGCGCGGCCTACCTGGAAGGTTTCGGGTGGGGCCTGAGCCGTAACTACTCCGTCCTCGTCGAAATGGATGCCGACGGCAGTCACGCGCCGGAACAGCTGTACCGCTTGCTGGAGGCCGTCGATGCCGGCGCCGACTTGGCCATCGGTTCGCGTTACGTCTACGGCGGAACGGTGCGCAACTGGCCGTGGCGGCGGCTGGCCCTATCCAAGACGGCCAACACCTATTCGCGGCTGGCGCTGGGTATCGGAGTACACGACATCACCGCCGGATACCGCGCTTACCGCCGTGAGGTGCTCGAGACCATCGACCTCACCGGCGTCGACTCCAAGGGCTACTGCTTCCAGATCGAAATGACCTGGCGCACGGTCAACGGCGGATTCAGCGTGGTGGAAGTGCCGATCACCTTCACCGAACGGGAGATCGGCGTATCCAAGATGAGCGGCTCTAACATTCGCGAGGCACTGGTCAAGGTGACCCGATGGGGCATCGAAGGCCGGCGGTCCGGCAAGGCCAATCGGACGCGAGCCGCCCGCACCGGCTAGCCCGGGTCAGCTGCGGCGACGCGACCGGATCAGGTCGAGGCGCTCTTTGAGCAGCTCTTCGAGTTCTTCGACCGAACGGCGCTCCAGCAGCATGTCCCAGTGCGTCCGCGGCGGTTTCACCTTCTTCGGCTCAGGCAGGTCACCCTCGATCAGGGTGCCTTCCATCCCGTTGCGGCACAGCCAGGTGCCGGGGATCTCCGCGTCGTCGGCGAACGGCACTTCGAACTCTTCGCCGTTTTCGGTGCGGTACCGAGCTATCTGACGCGGCGCAAGGTCATGGTTGCGGTCGGTCTCATAGCTCACAGCTCCGAGGCGACTGCCTCGCAGGACACGATCAGCCATCTGCGCTCTCCTTTAATCTCTTCGCTTAAGCAAACGCTAAGAGACTTCGCTTAGTTCCCCGTCACGCAGTGCGCGACGCAACCGTCAATGATACCGGGATCGCAAGCGGCGGCGGACTAAAGTCGGCAGGCGTGAGTCGTCGTGCCCGTCCCCAGCCGTGCCGGTGGTGCGGCCGCGACGTCAGCGACGCCGGGATGGGCCGACGCCGCCAGTACTGCCGCCAGTCATGCCGACAGCGCGCATACGAGCAACGGGCCCAGATGGCGCGCGGTGAAGCGACCGCCCTGCCCGCCGATGCGGTGGTCCTGACCTCTGACGAGGCCGCCGACCTCGCCGATCGCGTCTACCAAGTCCGATGCGCGGCCGAAGACGTCGCAACCGCCCTGGACGAAGGAGCGGCCGCGACCGAGTTGCGATCCCTGTGCGAGGAGCTCATCCGGGCGGCCCGGGCCGCGGACGGGTGGCGGCGCGTCGGCGTCTAGCCAGGGTAAAGTCGCGCCATGGACGGCAGGCATTGCACGGGCGCAGCAGCCGCCAGCCGTCATGCCTGTAACTGGGAGTATCGGACGTTTTGAAATCTTGCCCGAGTTGGCGATACTCACCAGCGACATTCTTGGCCCGAAGCGCAGCACGACGCTGGTCGGATCGGCGACGCTTCGCGCAGCACCTTCCGTGACGCGGCAAGAGCAGTTTGCCGCAGTCCGAGACGACCAGTAATAGGCGAGGGGTAGTGATGGGTGACCAACTCCAGCATGCGACCGAAGCGCTGCGAAAAGCCCTGGTCCAAGTCGAGCGCCTGAAGCGCACCAACCGTGCCCTGCTGGAGCGGTCCAGCGAACCGATAGCCATCGTCGGCATGTCCTGCCGGCTGCCGGGTGGAGTTGACTCCCCGGAAAGCCTGTGGCAGATGGTCGCCGACGGCCGCGACGTGATGTCGGATTTCCCCACCGACCGCGGCTGGGACCTGGCCGGGCTGTTCGACCCCGACCCCGACGCCCCGCACAAGTGCTACGCCAGCACCGGGGGATTCGTCGAGGGCGTCGCCGACTTCGACCCCGCCTTCTTCGGCATCGCCCCCAGTGAAGCCCTGGCCATGGACCCACAGCACCGCATGCTGCTGGAGTTGTCCTGGGAGGCGCTGGAGCGGGCCGGCATCAACCCAACCGGACTGCGCGGCAGCGCCACCGGTGTGTTCGCTGGAATCATCGCCCAGGGCTACGGCATGTTCGCCGAAGAGATCGAGGGCTACCGGTTGACCGGCATGACCTCGAGTGTGGCGTCGGGTCGGGTGTCGTATGTGTTGGGGTTGGAGGGCCCGGCGGTGTCGGTGGATACGGCGTGTTCGTCGTCGTTGGTGGCGTTGCATATGGCGGTGCAGTCGTTGCGGTCGGGGGAGTGTGACCTGGCGTTGGCCGGCGGCGCGACGGTGAACGCCACACCCACGGTGTTCGTCGAGTTCAGCAGGCACCGCGGCCTGGCGCCGGACGGCCGTTGCAAGGCCTACGCCGGCGCGGCCGACGGAGTTGGTTGGTCCGAGGGCGGCGCCATGTTGGTGGTGGAGCGGTTGTCGGATGCGCAGCGGTTGGGTCATCCGGTGTTGGCGGTGGTGCGGGGTTCGGCGGTGAATCAGGATGGGGCGTCGAACGGGTTGACCGCGCCTAATGGTCCGTCGCAGCAGCGGGTGGTGCGGGCGGCGTTGGCTAATGCGGGGTTGTCGGCGGCTGATGTGGATGCGGTGGAAGGGCATGGCACCGGGACCACGTTGGGTGATCCGATTGAGGCGCAGGCGTTGTTGGCCACCTATGGGCAGGGCCGCAGTGAGCCGCTGTGGTTGGGGTCGATCAAGTCGAATATGGGTCATACGCAGGCTGCGGCGGGGGTGGCCGGGGTGATCAAGATGGTGCAGGCGATGCGCCATGAGGTGTTGCCGGCGAGTTTGCATGTCGATGAGCCCAGTCCACATGTGGATTGGTCGGCGGGTGCGGTGGAGTTGTTGACTCAGGCGCGGCCGTGGCCGGGTGAGGGGCGTGCGCGGCGGGCGGGGGTGTCCTCGTTTGGGATCAGTGGGACTAATGCGCATGTGATTATCGAGTCGGTGGCGGTGGCGCCGCGTCAGCCGGTGGGGCCTAGGGCGGTGGTGCCGTGGGTGGTGTCGGCGAAGTCGGCGTCGGCGTTGGCTGTTCAGGCGGGGCGGTTGGCGGCGTATGTGCGTGCCCATGATGGGCTTGATGTTGCTGATGTGGGGTGGTCGTTGGCGGGGCGCTCGAGCTTTGAGCATCGGGCGGTGGTGGTTGGCGCCGATCGTGACCGGCTGCTGGCCGGGTTGGAGGAGTTGGCCGCTGATGAGGTGACTTCGGTGATCCGCGGTGCGGCGACACCGGCCGGCAAAACCGTCTTCGTCTTCCCCGGCCAAGGCTCCCAATGGGTTGGCATGGGAGTCGAATTATCCGACACTGCACCAGTTTTTGCGCGTCAAATCGAGGCCTGTGCCGAAGCATTCGCGGACTTTGTGGACTGGTCGTTGACCGACGTGCTGCGCGGTGCGCCCGGAGCTCCGGGACTCGACCGCGTCGACGTCGTACAGCCCGTGCTGTTCGCGGTGATGGTGTCGCTCGCCGAACTCTGGAAGTCGATGGGCGTGCGCCCCGATGCCGTCATCGGTCATTCACAAGGGGAAATCGCCGCCGCCTACGTGGCCGGTGCATTGTCGTTACAGGACGCCGCCAAGGTCGTCATCCTGCGCAGCAAGCTGCTCACCGGTCTGGCCGGCCCCGGCGGCATGGTGTCGATCGCCTGCGCCGCCGAACAAGCGCGAGAGTTGTTGGCGCCGTTCGGAGACCGGCTCGGCATCGCCGCGGTTAACGGCCGCTCGGCCGTCGTCGTCTCCGGCGAGGTGACCGCGCTCGAGGAGCTCATTCAGCACTGCACCGACCTGGAGCTGCGCACCCGCCGCATCGACGTCGACTACGCGTCCCATTCGGCCGAGGTGGAGGCAATTCGCGACCAGCTCACCGAAGCCTTGGCGGACATCGAGCCTCGTTCCACTCGCACCGCCTTCTTCTCCACGGTGACCGGAAGCCGTTTGGACACTGTGGATTTGGACGCCGGCTACTGGTTCCGCAACATTCGGCAGACGGTGGAACTCGATCAGGCGGTGCGCAGCGCCTGCCAGCATGGCTACCGCACCTTCATCGAATCCAGCCCGCATCCCGCACTCATCGCCGGAATCGAAGACACCGCAAACGACTGCCTCGACGGCACGGAAGCCGTCGTCGTACCGACCCTGGGACGCGAAGACGGTGGCCTGGAGCGGTTCCTGCAGTCGGCCGCCACCGCCTTTGTTGCCGGTGTCGCCGTGGACTGGCGCGGCGCGTTGGAGGGCGCCGGCTTCGTCGAGTTGCCCACGTATGCCTTTGAGCGGCGACGGTTCTGGCTGTCCGGCGAGGGCACGGGGGCCGACGCCAGCGGGCTGGGATTGACCGCCAGCGACCACGCCATCCTGGGCGCGGTGGTCGAATTGCCCGCGTCCGGGGGAGTCGTGCTGACCGGTCGGCTTGCACCCAGCGCCCAAGGCTGGCTGGCCGACCACGCTGTCTCGGGCATGGTCGTCTTCCCGGGCACGGGCTTCGTCGAACTGGCGGTGCGTGCCGGCGACGAGGTCGGCTGCTCGGTCCTCGACGAGCTGACCCTGCGTGCGCCGTTGCTGATCCCCACAACGGGATCGGTTGCGGTGCAAGTGGTCGTCGGCTCCGCCGAAGAAAGCGGACAACGCAGCGTCTCGATCTACTCTCGCGCGGACTCCGACGGCGCCTCGGTGTGGGTACGGCACGCCGACGGGGTGTTGCGCGACGGAACCGTGCAGCCCACCGCCGACCTCGCGGTATGGCCGCCCGCCGGCGCTGTCGCGGTCGACGTCGCCGGTGGTTATGACCGGTTGGCCGCCCGGGGCTACGGCTACGGGCCGGCATTTCGCGGGTTGACCGCGGTGTGGGCCCGCGGCGACGAACTGTTCGCCGAAGTGCGACTGCCTGAATCGGCGGGCGCGGTGTCCGGCTATGGGGTACACCCGGCGCTGTTGGACGCGGCCTTGCACGCAGTGGTGATCGCCAACCCCGACGCAGAACTGGTACTTCCCTTTGCCTGGCAAAGCGTTTCACTGCACGCCGCGGGCGCCTCGGTGGCGCGCGCGCGCATCGCACCGGTAGGTCCGTCGGCGGTGTCGGTCGAGCTCGCCGACGGTCTGGGGCTGCCCGTGCTGTCCGTCGCGGCGATGGTGGCCAGGCCGGTGAGCGAGCAACAGTTGCGTGCGGCGGTGTCGAACACGGGGGCGGACCGCCTCTTCGAGCTGGTATGGGCGCCGGCGACGGCGACCAGTGAAGCTCCCACGCCGTCGTATCAACTCTTCGAATCGGTTGCTTTCGAAGAAGATCCAGTCACCTCCACCTATGCGCGGTCGCACGAAGCGCTGACGACCATCCAGGCGTGGCTGACCGAGCCGGACTGCGACGTACTGGTGATCGCCACTCGGGGCGCGATGGCGTTGGCTGATGAAGATGTTCGCGACTTGGCCGGCGCCGCCGTCTGGGGACTCGTGCGATCGGCTCAGACCGAGAACCCGCAGCGGATCGTCTTGGTCGACTCCGATGTGCCGTTGGACGAGGAAGCCGTCGCGTCTGCGCTGGCTGTCGGTGAGCCGCAGGTGCTGCTCCGCGGCGGACAGGTCTACACACCGCGCGTCCACGGCACCCGCGCTGTCGAGGGCATCTTGGTGCCGCCGGGCGACGGGCCATGGCGGCTGGGCCTCAGCAGCGCAGGAACATTCGAAAACCTTCAGTTGGAGCCGGTTCCGAATGCCGGAGCACCATTGGAGCCCGGCCAGGTCCGCGTGGCGCTGCACGCCATCGCGGCCAACTTCCGCGACATCATGATCACCCTGGGCATGTTCACCCATGAGGCGCTGCTCGGTGGCGAAGGCGCGGGCGTGGTCGTCGAAGTCGGTCCCGGCGTCACCGAGTTCGCCGTCGGCGACTCGGTATACGGCTTCTTCCCGGACGGCAGTGGCACCCTCGTGCCCGGTGACACCCGGCTGTTGCTGCCGATGCCCGCCGACTGGTCCTACCCCGAGGCGGCCGCGATCTCCGCCGTCTTCACCACCGCATGGTTCGCCTTCGTGCATCTCGCCGACGTCAAGCCGGGGCAACGAGTACTCATCCACGCCGCGGCCGGCGGCGTCGGAATGGCCGCCACCCAACTCGCCCGCCACCTGGGCCTGGAAGTCTTCGCGACCGCCAGTAAGGGTAAGTGGGATGTGTTGCGCGCGTTGGGATTCGACGATGATCATATCTCCGATTCGCGCAGCTTGGAGTTCGAAGACAAGTTCCGGGCCATCACCGAGGGCCGGGGCATGGACGTGGTCTTGGACTCGCTGGCCGGAGAATTCGTGGACGCCTCACTGCGCCTGGTCGCCCCGGGCGGCGTCTTCTTGGAAATGGGCAAGACCGACATCCGCGACCCCGGCGTCATCGCACAGGAATACCCCGGGGTGCGCTACCGCGCGTTCGACCTGTTCGAGCCCGGCCGTCCCCGCATGCACCAGTACATGC
Source organism: Mycobacterium sp. 1423905.2 (assembly GCF_001673155.1). GTDB lineage: Bacteria > Actinomycetota > Actinomycetes > Mycobacteriales > Mycobacteriaceae > Mycobacterium. The sequence goes on from NZ_LZLE01000350.1 coordinate 22,858, forward strand.
TCGACTTGGCCGAACTCTTCGACGCCGGTGTGCTGCGTCCCCTGCCGGTGACGACCTTCGACGTGCGCCGTGCGCCGGCGGCGTTGCGTTACCTCAGTCAGGCCCGCCACATCGGCAAGGTGGTGATGACGCTGCCCGACGCCTGGGCGGCCGGCACGGTGCTCATCACCGGCGGCACCGGCATGGCCGGGTCGACGTTGGCTCGCCACATCGTCGCCCGCCACCGGGTGCGCGATCTGGTATTGCTCAGCCGCACCGGCCCCGACGCGCCGGGCGCGACCGAGCTGGTCGCCGAATTGACCGACGCCGGCGCGCACGTGCAGGTGGTGGCCTGCGACGCGGCGGATCGCGCGGCACTGGCCAAGGTGATCGCCGACCTTCCCGTGCAGCGGCCGTTGTCCGGCGTCATCCACGCGGCCGGCGTTCTCGACGACGCGGTCCTGACATCGCTGACGCCACAGCGCATCGACTCGGTGTTGCGCGCCAAGGTGGACGCGGCATGGAATCTGCACGAGCTGACGCGCGACCTGAACGTGGCTGCGTTCGTGATGTTTTCGTCGATGGCTGGACTGGTCGGCTCGTCCGGGCAGGCCAACTATGCGGCGGCGAACTGCTTCCTGGACGCGTTGGCGACGCATCGGCGCGCGCATGGGCTGCCCGCGATGTCGTTGGGCTGGGGCCTGTGGGACCAGGCCAGCGCCATGACCGGCGGACTCGACGCCGCGGACCTGGCCCGCCTGGGTCGCGAGGGTGTTCTGGCGTTGTCCTCCGACGAGGCGTTGGCGTTGTTCGACACCGCACTGATCGTCGACCAGCCGTACCTGGCGCCGGCCCGTATCGATCTCGGGGCGCTGCGCGCCCACGCCGTCGCCGTACCGCCGATGTTCCGCGACCTGGTCAACGCGCCCACCCGTCGGCAGGTGGACGATTCGCTGGCTGCGGCCAAGTCGAAATCGGCTCTGGCACAACGCCTATACGGACTGCCCGAAGCCGAACAACAAGCCGTCGTCCTGGATCTGCTGCGCTCGCACATCGCCACCGTGCTGGGCACTGTCGCGCCCGAGGCGATCGATCCGGACAAAGCCTTCCAGGAGTTGGGCTTTGACTCGCTGACCGCGGTCGAGATGCGCAACCGCCTCAAATCGGCCACCGGCCTGTCGTTGTCACCCACCCTCATCTTCGACTACCCGACACCAAACGGTCTGGCCTCCTACATCCGCGGCGAATTGGCTGGCGCACCTCGCGAGATCAAGCAGACACACGCGGTACGCGCCACCGACGACGACCAGATCGTCATCGTCGGCATGTCCTGCCGCTACCCCGGTGGGGTCGAATCACCAGAAGACCTGTGGGACATGCTCATCGAGCGCCACGACGTGCTCTCGGATTTCCCCACCGACCGCGGCTGGAACCTCACTGGCCTGTACAACCCGGACCCCGACGTGGCGGGCACCTGCTACACGCGCACCGGCGGCTTCGTCGACGGGGTGGCCGACTTCGACCCCGCCTTCTTCGGTGTCGCCCCCAGTGAAGCGCTGGCCATGGACCCCCAGCAACGGATGCTGCTCGAGCTCGCCTGGGAAGCGTTGGAGCGCAGCGGGATCGAACCCGGCTGCCTGCGGGGCAGCGCGACCGGCGTGTTCGCCGGGGTGTACACCCAAGGTTACGGCCTGGGCGCCGCGCAAGCGGCGGAAGGCTTCCGGCTGACCGGCCAGTCCACCAGTGTGGCGTCGGGTCGGGTGTCGTATGTGTTGGGGTTGGAGGGCCCGGCGGTGTCGGTGGATACGGCGTGTTCGTCGTCGTTGGTGGCGTTGCATATGGCGGTGCAGTCGTTGCGGTCGGGGGAGTGTGACCTGGCGTTGGCCGGCGGCGCGACGGTGAACGCCACACCCACGGTGTTCGTCGAGTTCAGCAGGCACCGCGGCCTGGCGCCGGACGGCCGTTGCAAGGCCTACGCCGGCGCGGCCGACGGAGTTGGTTGGTCCGAGGGCGGCGCCATGTTGGTGGTGGAGCGGTTGTCGGATGCGCAGCGGTTGGGTCATCCGGTGTTGGCGGTGGTGCGGGGTTCGGCGGTGAATCAGGATGGGGCGTCGAACGGGTTGACCGCGCCTAATGGTCCGTCGCAGCAGCGGGTGGTGCGGGCGGCGTTGGCTAATGCGGGGTTGTCGGCGGCTGATGTGGATGCGGTGGAAGGGCATGGCACCGGGACCACGTTGGGTGATCCGATTGAGGCGCAGGCGTTGTTGGCCACCTATGGGCAGGGCCGCAGTGAGCCGCTGTGGTTGGGGTCGATCAAGTCGAATATGGGTCATACGCAGGCTGCGGCGGGGGTGGCCGGGGTGATCAAGATGGTGCAGGCGATGCGCCATGAGGTGTTGCCGGCGAGTTTGCATGTCGATGAGCCCAGTCCACATGTGGATTGGTCGGCGGGTGCGGTGGAGTTGTTGACTCAGGCGCGGCCGTGGCCGGGTGAGGGGCGTGCGCGGCGGGCGGGGGTGTCCTCGTTTGGGATCAGTGGGACTAATGCGCATGTGATTATCGAGTCGGTGGCGGTGGCGCCGCGTCAGCCGGTGGGGCCTAGGGCGGTGGTGCCGTGGGTGGTGTCGGCGAAGTCGGCGTCGGCGTTGGCTGTTCAGGCGGGGCGGTTGGCGGCGTATGTGCGTGCCCATGATGGGCTTGATGTTGCTGATGTGGGGTGGTCGTTGGCGGGGCGCTCGAGCTTTGAGCATCGGGCGGTGGTGGTTGGCGCCGATCGTGACCGGCTGCTGGCCGGGTTGGAGGAGTTGGCCGCTGATGAGGTGACTTCGGTGATCCGCGGTGCGGCGACACCGGCCGGCAAAACCGTCTTCGTCTTCCCCGGCCAAGGCTCCCAGATACTAGGCATGGGAATGGGATTGCACGCCGCATACCCGGTGTTCGCCGAAGCCTTCAATACCGTGGTCGGCGAACTGGACCGCCACCTGCTGCGCCCATTGCGCGAAGTAATGTGGGGCCACGACGAAAGCGTCCTCAACACAACCGAATTCGCTCAACCAGCGCTGTTCGCGGTGGAAGTGGCGCTGTACCGGTTATTGGAATCATGGGGCGTGCGACCCGATTTCGTCATGGGGCATTCCGTCGGGGAGCTGACCGCCGCCCACGTGGCCGGGGTGCTGTCCCTGGAAAACGCGGCCGTGCTGGTGGCCGCCCGCGGCCGCTTCATGCAGTCACTGCCGGCCGGCGGGGCCATGGTCGCCGTGCAAGCCACCGAAGACGAAGTGCGCCCGCTACTCGACGATGAAGTCGGGATCGCGGCGATCAACGGCCCGACCTCAGTAGTGGTTTCGGGCGCGGAGGACGCAGTACTCGCCATCGCCGAGAAACTGCGCGCCGACGGTCGGCGAGTTCACCAGCTGGCCGTGTCGCACGCGTTCCACTCGCCGCTGATGGAGCCGATGATCGACGAGTTCGGCACCGTGGCAGCGGGTTTGACCATCAACAAGCCCACCATCCCGGTCATCTCCAACGTGACCGGACAGTTGGTCGGCGACGATTTCGGGTCGGTGACGTACTGGAAGAAGCACGTCCGGCAAGCCGTCCGCTTCGCCGACAGCATTCGCTTCGCACAGTCCAACGGCGCTACCCGCTTCCTGGAAGTCGGCCCCGGCAGTGGGTTGACCGCATCGATCGAGGAGTCGCTGCCTGACGTCGCGGTGCTGACCGTATCCGCGATGCGCAAGGACCGGCCCGAGCCGGTGACGCTGGTCAACGGGTTGGCCCAGGCCTTCGCCGCGGGAGTGCGGGTGGATTGGCGTCAGGTGATCGGGCCCGCCAACTTCGTTGAGCTACCGACGTATGCCTTTGACCGGCGGCGTTTCTGGCTGTCCCACGACACCACCACCGTCGACGCCGCCGACCTCGGCTTGGCACCCGGCGAGCACCCGTTGCTGGGAGCCGTCGTCGAGTTGCCCACCTCTGGTGGTGTTGTGTTGACGGGCCGGTTGTCCGCTGCGACCCAAGGCTGGTTGGCCGATCATGCGGTCGGCGGCGTCGTGATCTTCCCCGGCGCTGGCTTCGTCGAGTTGGCCATCCGGGCCGGCGACGAGGTCGGCTGCTCGGTCGTCGACGAACTCACGTTGGCGGCGCCGCTGATCCTGCCTGCTGACAAACCTGTTGCCGTGCAGGTGGTTGTCGGCGCATCCGATGAGTCCAGGTCGCGCAGCGTCTCGGTCTTCTCGCGGCAGGACGCCGGTTCGCAATGGTTGCTGCACGCCGAAGGCTCGGTCGGTTCCGCGGCCGTGCAACCCAGTGCCGACCTCACGGTGTGGCCCCCGGCCGGTGCCACGCCGGTCGAGGTGGCCGGAATCTACGAGCGGTTAGCGGAACACGGGTACGGCTACGGTCCGGCGTTCCAGGGACTGCGCGGGATGTGGCGGCGCGGTGACGATCTGTTCGCAGAGGTCTCGCTGCCCGAGACGGGCGGCCTGACACCCGCGGGCTTCGGCGTCCACCCGGTGATTCTGGATGCGGCCTTGCACGCCATCATCGTCGCTGCCGACGAACGCGGGGACTTCGACCGTGCCAGCGGCGTGCTGGTGCCGTTTGCCTGGCAAGGTGTTTCACTGCACGCCGCCGGAGCGGCGGCGGTACGAGCGCGGATCTCTCCGCTGGGACCGTCTTCGGTGTCGGTGGAACTGGCAGACACTTTGGGCCTGCCGGTGTTGTCGGTGGCCTCGATGGTCGCCCGTCCGGTGACCGAGCAGCAGTTGAAGGCCGCGTTGTCCGGTGCCAGCGGCGACCGACTCTACGAAGTGGTCTGGTTACCCGCGCCTGCGGGCGGCGGGGCTGTGCCGCCCTACGAGGTCTACCAGTCGCGGCCCGTCGGTGAGGACGTGTTGGCCGACGTCTACGCGGCGACACATGCCGCATTGGCTGCGGTACAAACGTTTTTGGCCGAACACGACTCCGGCACGCTGGTGGTTGCAACGCAAGGCGCAGTGGGGCTGCCCGACGAGGACGTGGCCGACCTGGCCGGCGCAGCCGTCTGGGGGTTGGTGCGGTCGGCGCAGACCGAACATCCCGGCCGCATCGTCCTGGTGGATTCCGACGGACCGCTCACTGACGACGGAGCTGCGGCGGCCCTCGCGGTGGGCGAGCCGCAAATGCTGTTGCGCGACGGCACACTGCACATCGCCCGCGTACACGGCAGTCGCGCCGTCACGGGTCTGCTGGTGCCGCCGAGCGACGGTCCGTGGCGATTGGCCATGAGCAGTGCGGGAACGTTCGAAAACATGCACGTCGAGCCGATTCTCGACGCGGACACGCCATTGGCGCCCGGCCAGGTACGCATTGCGACACGGGCCATGGCCGCCAACTTCCGCGACGTCATGATCGCCCTCGGCCTGTATCCCGACGAGAATGCCGCGATGGGTGTCGAGGCGTCCGGCGTGGTGATCGAAAGTGCCCCGGGCAACCGTCTTTTGGCCGTCGGCGACCGGGTAACCGGCTTGTTCCCCGAAGGCACCGGTACCGTCGCGACCACCGACGAACGTCTCATGCTCAAGATTCCGGCGGGCTGGTCTGACACCGAAGCCGCCACCGCGCCGGTGGTCTTCGCGACCGCCTACTACGCCTTGTCCAGGCTGGCTCGAATTCAGCCCGGCCAGCGGCTGCTGGTCCACGCCGCCGCCGGAGGAGTCGGCATGGCCGCGGTGCAGCTGGCCCGGCACTGGGGTGTCGAAGTGTTCGCCACCGCCAGCCGCGGCAAGTGGGAGACATTGCGCGCGTTGGGCTTTGACGACGACCACATCGGCGACTCGCGCAGCCTGGACTTCGAGGAGAAGTTCCGGGCGACCACCGGTGGGCAAGGCGTCGATGTGGTGCTGGACTCGCTGGCCGGTGAGTTCGTCGACGCCTCACTGCGACTCGTCGCTCCCGGCGGTGTCTTCCTGGAAATGGGCAAGACCGACATTCGTCAACCCGATGTGGTCGCCGAGAAACATCCCGGTGTGCGCTACCGCGCGTTCGACTTGTTCGAAGCCGGTCCGGATCACATTCAGCGGATGCTCACCGAGTTGGGAGAGCTCTTCGACGCCGGAGTGCTGCAGCCCTTGCCCGTGACGACTTTCGACGTGCGCCGGGCGCCAGCGGCGCTGCGTTACCTGAGCCAGGCTCGGCACATCGGTAAGGTCGTGCTGACTTTGCCGTTCGGGCCCGGTGGCGCATGGGGTTCGGGCACGGTGCTGATCACCGGCGGAACTGGTATGGCGGGCGCGGCGCTGGCCCGCCATATAGTCGCCCACCACGGCGTGCGGCGTCTGGTGCTGGTCAGCCGCCGCGGCTCCGATGCGCCGGGTGCGGCTGAGTTGCGTGCGGAGTTGACCGATGCGGGTGCGCAGGTGCACATCGTCGCCTGCGATGCCGCCGACCGCGAAGCGCTGGCCAAGGTCATTGCCGACATTCCGGTGCAGCATCCGCTGTCGAGCGTGATACACGCCGCCGGAGCCCTCGACGACGCGGTGGTGACGTCGCTGACCCCGGAGCGAGTCGATTCGGTACTTCGCGCCAAGGTAGAGGCGGCTTGGAATCTGCACGAGCTCACCCGGGATCTCGACCTAAACGCGTTCGTGATGTTCTCGTCGATGGCCGGGCTGGTGGGTTCCTCCGGTCAGGCCAACTACGCGGCGGCCAACTCCTTCCTCGACGCACTGGCAGTGCACCGGCAGGCGCACGGGCTGCCGGCGCTCTCGTTGGGTTGGGGTCTCTGGGATCAGGCCAGCTCGATGACCGGTCGACTGGCCACCGTCGACTTCGCCCGGTTCGCCCGCGATGGCATCGTGGCGATGTCGTCGGAGGAGGCGCTGCGATTGCTGGACACCGCAATGATTCTCGGCGAACCGTTTACGTTGCCCGCCCACATCGATGTGGTGGCGCTGCGGGCCAAGTTCGACGGCGGCACTTTGCCACCCATGTTCGTCGATCTCATCAATGCTCCGGCACGTCGTCACGTCGACGACAGCCTCGCCGCTGCCAAGTCCAAGTCCGCCCTGCTGCAACGTCTGGACGGGCTGCCCGAGGACGAGCAGCATGCCGTCCTGTTGGATCTGGTGCGCTCACACATCGCCACCGTGTTGGGCAGCGCCAGCCCGGAAGCCATCGACCCGGACCGGGCCTTCCAAGAGTTGGGCTTCGACTCGCTGACGGCGGTCGAGATGCGCAACCGCCTCAAAGCCGCTACCGGACTAGCCCTTTCGCCGACGCTCATCTTCGACTACCCGAACTCAGCGGCGCTGGCGGGCTACTTCCACCAGGAGTTGGTAGGCAGCCAGGAAGCGGCCGCGCCGCAGACGGCACCGGGTGAAGCCGAACTGCAACGAGTGGTGGCTTCCATCCCGGTCAAGCGGCTGCGGCAGGCCGGCGTACTGGATCTGCTGCTGTCCTTGGCCAATGAAAGCGACGGCAACGGACAGGCGGCCGGCTCTGTGGCGCGCAACGGTTCCAGCGAGGATGATCTCGCGGACATGGACCTCGACGCCCTGGTCAATGCGGCGCTGATGGACGATGACGACTAGCCGCAGCGAGGGGCCCCAGTGAGGATTGCGGTCACCGGGGCCGACGGCTATCTCGGCCGCAATCTTGCGGCCCGCT
>NZ_LZLE01000351.1 GCF_001673155.1 Mycobacterium sp. 1423905.2
CCGCAGCTCAACAATGCGGATTGGCAACAGGATTCGTGGCCCGTCCGCATGAACATGGGCCGGGCCAGACCGATGACCTCCAGCCCTCGGGGAACTGGGACGTAGCGGGCTCCTCCATAACCGAACTTGCGGCGTCGTTGTTCTCGTGAAGTGCCGTCATCGGTGACCTGTTGGCGCGCAATTGCTTCCGGATGCCGGAGTCGCTTGACGACCTGCTGGAGCCGACGTCGAGTAAGGTGATCAAAGTGTCTGCTGGCGGCCGCGCACGTCGCGTGCTTAATGCTCAACTTCTTTGCGGCGTCCTTGCCGGGCCGCTGTTCGTCACGGTTTTCACTGTGATCGGGGCCGCGCGTCGCGGATACGATTGGCGCTGCCACCCGGTCAGTGCGCTTGCAATCGGTCGTCATGGGTGGAGGCAGCGCACCAATTTCATTGTGACCGGCATCTTCTATTTGTGTGCCGCAGCAGGTCTCGGAGGCGTGGATCGGCGACGGGTCGGGCCCCGCATCGTTCCGGCGCTCGCCGCAGGAGCGGGCGTCGGCCTGATCGGCTCAGGAGTCTTCGTCACCGATTACGTGGGCACGCTCTTGAGCGATGTCCCGAACGACGAGCAGCGGAACCCGACCAGATCCGCCACGAACCGGCCCACTCGTGCCGGCCGGCTGCACGACCTGTTCGGGATGCCGGTCTTTGCGGGCATACCCCTCGCCGGCCTAATCAGCGCGGGCACCGCGGTGCGGAACAGGGACTACCGCTGGGCCTGGTACTCGGCAGGTTCGAGCACGATGATGGCGGGCAGTTTGCTTGCGTTGGCTGCCGCGATCCGAGGTGCGCCCGGTCTTCGCGCTAGAAGCGGCCTCGTGCAGAGGATTTCGCTTGTCATCGGACTCGGATGGCTGAGTTGTGTATCCCTTCGCGGCCTGACCAGTTCCGCGGCGTCGACGGGCATCACGCAGATGTAGAGCACTGACCTACCGTCGTTCTCTCTTCCAATCTATAGCCGACCCGGGGGCTTGCGGCAAGGCCGGGGTCATGCCGCACAATCGCTGGCCAGACCACAAAGTGGGTCAAGACTGGCGATTATGGGGGCACGTGTCGACTCGGAATTATGCAGAGGAATTGCGATCAGAACGGCGCTACGTCGCCGCTCTCTACGCCCGGCTGGACGCTGAGCGCGCCCAGCTGAAGAACAGCTACGCCGAAGCCCTGCGCAGGCCCGTGGACATGATGGACGGTGGGACCCTGGTCGCGCGGGACGTGGAGGTCCGGTCCCTGGCGAAAGCGGTGAAACGGTTGAATGTCGCCGACAGCGGCCTGTGTTTCGGCCGGCTGGATACCAAGTCCGGCGAGCGGATGTACATCGGCCGGATCGGCATTCTCGACGAATCCAACGAATACGAACCGCTGTTGCTGGACTGGCGCGCTCCAGCCGCGCGCGCGTTTTATGTGGCGACCGGCGCTGCACCGGAGAACATGCAGCGGCGGCGGCAGTTCCACACCCGCGGCCGCCACATACTCGACTTCACCGACGAGGTCTTCGGTAATCCCAGTGGGGAGGAGCGCGGCGACGCAGCACTGCTGGCGGCGGTAAATGCACCACGCGGTGACGGAATGCGCGACATCGTGGCGACGATCCAGGCCGAGCAAGACCAGATCATCCGGCTGGACCATCCCGGAGTTCTGGTGATCGAGGGCGGCCCGGGCACCGGCAAAACGGTTGTCGCGCTGCATCGTGTCGCTTACCTGCTCTACACCCAGCGTGATCGTTTCGAACACCAGGGTGTGCTGGTTGTCGGGCCCAATCAGACATTCCTGAACCACATCGGCCGCGTTTTGCCGGCCCTAGGCGAGTCGGAGGTGGTGTTCACCACCACCGGCGATCTGGTCCCCGGGCTGCACGTCACTGCCCAGGACGCCCCGGAGGTCGCGCGGCTCAAGGGTTCTCTGCAGATCCTGGACGTGCTGGCGGCCGCGGTGGCTGACCGCCAGCAGTTGCCAGAAGATCCCTTGCCCATCGAATTGTCCGATGTCACTGTGCGCATCGACGCCGAGACCGCCGAATGGGCCAGGCAGGAAGCCCGTGACAGTGGCCTCCCACATAACGAAGCCCGAGCCGTGTTCACCGACATCGTCACCTGGGTGCTCACCGAGCGGGCGATCGGCCGGATCGGCCGCGGCTGGCTGACGCGCCAGGACCGCGCCGCCTGGGAAGAACTGCGAGCCGACCTTCTCGAAGAGCTCTCGGAGAACCGCAGCTTCGTTGCCGCGCTGGACTCGCTGTGGCCCATACTGACGCCCGAGGCGCTGCTGGCCTCGCTGTACGCCTCCCCCGAACGGCTAAGGGCGGCCGGTGCCGATGAAGCGCTGTTCCGGTCCGACGGTAACGCGTGGACGGTATCGGACGTGCCGCTGCTCGATGAGCTGGTGGACTTGCTCGGCCGGGACAAGGCCGCCGACGAGGCCGCCGAGCAGGCACGAAAGACCGAGGCCGCGCTGCGTGCCGAGTACGCCGCGGGAGTGCTGGACCTGTTGACCAGCCGCGAGGATCTGATGGACGACGAGGATCATTTGCTCGCAACGGACTTGCTGTACGGCGCGGACCTGGCCGACCGATTCGTCGAGCGCGACACCCGCGAGCTCGTCGAACGGGCGGTAGCCGACCGAGACTGGACCTACGGCCATGTCGTGGTCGACGAGGCGCAAGAACTCTCGGCGATGGACTGGCGGGTGTTGATGCGGCGCTGCCCGGCCCGATCGTTCACCGTGGTCGGCGATCTTGCCCAACGCCGGTCGGCGGCCGGCGCGACGTCGTGGGACGCAATGCTCGAGCCCTATGTGCCCGGGCGGTGGGTCTACCGATCGTTGTCGGTGAACTACCGCACCCCGGCGGAGATCATGTCCGTCGCCACCGCGCTGTTGGCTGACTTCGCACCGGGTGTCCAAGCGCCGGAGTCGGTTCGGGTCTGCGGCGTACCGCCCTGGGCGCGTCGCGTAGCCCCAGCCGAAGTGCCTGCTGCCGTTGCGGAGTTCGTTCGAGCAGAGGCGCGACGCGAGGGCACCAGCGTGGTGATTGGACCCGCGGGTGTGCCGAATGCGGTGTTGCCGTCGGAGACCAAGGGCCTGGAATTCGACGCGGTGCTGGTGGTGGCGCCGGAGCAAATTATCGCCGCCGGCCCAGGCGGAGCGGCCGACCTGTATGTCGCGTTGACCCGCGCGACCCAGCGCCTTGGCGTGTTGCACCATGACCCGCTGCCGCCCGCCTTGGTCGGTTTGGAAGAGCGGCTGACATCATGAGCAGTGTGCGTTCGCAGTGGAATACACACCTCGCCGCCGCCGACCCGGCGGTCGGCTCGTTAGCCACAATTCAGAGCGTGGGAGTTGCCGGATCGGTCGCAACCGCCGGGAGCGCCGCTGTGGCAGGCTCGGCTTCCACCGCTGGCAGCGTCGCGGTAGCCGGTTCGGTCGCGACCGCCGGGAGCGTCGCGGTGGCCGGCTCGGCGCTGACCGCGGGCAGCGTCGCGGTGATCACCAGCGCGTTGAGTGTGCTGTGTGTCGGCATTCGCCAATGTGTCGCGTGCTTGGCATGCATCGCCTGCACCCGGTGCGCGGGTTGCGCGGGATGCGTGGGGTGCAGCGATTGTGTGGGGTGCATCGGCTGCGTGAACTGCTCGGGACTGCGAAACGGCAGAGGCCTGAGCAACGTTCACGCTACGCCGGCGGCGCCGGTGGAAACTCCGCGCGCTTCGCTATGACATCGCGGTAGGCGTATACCCGGCCGGTAGCCGTGCCCAGCACAGCGATGGTGCATCCCCGCCGACCGTATGCGGCAACGAACTCCCAACTGTCCGGATGTCCTTCGACGATCTCCATCGCGTCGTAATCAGTTGGTACGCCCAACATTTGAAGCTTTACGTCATATTGGTCCGACCAGAAGTAAGGCACCTCAGTGTAGGGCTGCGCATGTTTACGACCCGCCAGCAAAGTCCGCGCGGCCGCCGCGCCTTGGCGACCGGCATGATCCCAATGCTCGACCCGCAGGTGGCGCTCGTACAGCGGATGCCACCAGCTCGCCACGTCGCCAGCGGCAACCACGTCGGTGCCGCCCTCAACCGTGCCCGTCGCATCGCAGACCACTCCGTTGTCGATCCGCAACCCCGAGCCGTCGAGCCAGTCGGTGGCAGGCGTGACGCCCAGACCGACGATGACCAGGTCGGCGGGGACCTGTGAACCATCGGTGAGCCGAATCGCCTCAACCTGCCCATTGCCGACGAAAGCGTCGACGCCGACGCCGACGCGTACGTCCACGCCGTGCTCTCGGTGTAGATCGGCCCAGCGTGGCGCCAATTCCTCGCCCAATGCCGCCAAAAGTGGCGCTGCCGCCTTCTCGATCAGCACCACATCGAGGCCTATCGAGCGGCAACTCGCGGCCACCTCGGCGCCGATGAAGCCGCCTCCGACCACCACAACGCGAGGACGAGAGCCAAGTCGTTCGCGAATGGCCAGGCAATCCTCGACCGTGCGGAGCAGCAGCACACCGTCGGGGACAGGGCCGCCCGGCCACGCGCGAGGGACGGCGCCGCTGGCGATGACCAATCCGTCGAATCCCAGAGACAGGTCTTGACCCTCGTCGCGCAGCTGAACCGTCCGTGAAGACATGTCCAGCCCCACCGCTGATGCTCCGCGCAGCACGCGAGCGTCGAAATCGAATTGGGGCGCTAGGTCGATTCCCGCGCGATGCACTTTGCCGGTCAGTAGTTTTTTCGACAGGGGTGGACGGTGGTAGGGGGCGTGCCGCTCGTCGCCCACGACGGTCAGCGCACCGTCGTAGCCGTCTTCGCGCAAGGTCTCGGCTGCCCGAGTGCCGGCCACTCCGCCACCCACAACAACCACGTGCTCGAGTCGACTATTGGTCGGCATCGGCTCAATCCTTCACCGTGATCGCTTGGGTGGGGCAGGAAACTTCCGCGGCTTTCAAGTCTCTGCGCAACTCAGGGCCGGGCTCCTCCTGAAGCAGGTGGAGTCCGTCTTCTTGCACTTCGAACACCTCGTGGCACAGGCTCATGCAGACGCCGTTGCCGTCGCAGGTGTCAAGGTCCACCGAAACTTTCATCGAACCTCGGCCCTTTCCGCATCCTGGTTGGCATCGCTGCGTCCGCGAGTCGTGTCGGGCCCGCCGGACGTGGCCTGTGATCGCGCGCGCTCTCGGGCGGCTTTCGCGACGGGGGAATGCTCGAGGTAATCGACCGCCATTTCGGTCGACGCCTCGGGTCCTGGGTGATGACCGGGCCGCAGGTACCGGGCTGGCATGGTGACCATGAGCCACCCCGGGCTGGGCAGCCGGTACTGGCGGGCAGCTCGCAGCCAGTCCCGCCAGCGCCACTTGGTGTCGATGGTCGGGTCGTGAGCCATCAGGTATCGAGCCCCGGCCATCCACCAGCCGATGAACAGCGGTGCGGTCGTGAGCATCGAGACGGCTCGGATCACGTAGCTTCCACACACGTGCTGGTAGACGTCGAACACCAGCGAGCGGTGCTCGACCTCCTCGGCCGCGTGCCAGCGCAACAGATCAAGCATCATCGGGTCGGTGCCGGCGTAATCGAGACCCCGGTTCTGCAGCACCCACTGCCCCAACATCGCCGTGAAATGTTCCAGTGCTGCGACATCGGCCAGACGCCGGTACAGCCACCAGCGCTGCAGCCCGGGCGGAAAGAACTTCGGTGCATCACCCAACGATGCCGACAGCATTTTGCGGAGCCGCTCGGTGTACGGCTTGGTGTCGATGCCTTGTTCGGCCAGGTGATCGAGCACCACTTGGTGTGCCCAGGCATGCCACGACTCCTGTTGGATGAACGGCTTGATCGCGGCCTCGAGTTCGGGGTCATCGACCAGTGAGGACGCTTCCAGTACTGCCTTGATGAAGTGCCGCTCGCCTTCGGGAAGCAGCAGATGCAAGACGTTCATCATGTGCGTCGCGAACGGGTCGTCCGGCACCCAGTGCAGCGGTGTCTGCGACCAGTCGAAGCGGACCATCCGCCGATACTTGGGGTGTCCGTCGTGGTGAAGTTGGACTTCTGGCATTGCATACCCTCCCGCCGACCTATTTCGTCGGTTCAGCCGCCGTCGTCCCCCACGGGAGCGAGCTGGCCCCCGGGACGGCCACAGCGAACGATCGTTCACTCGGGGGCGTACCCGCGTCCCGCCGCTGTTATTCATCACCAGCGATCCGGGTTTTCTGGCAGTTCGCTGTGGACCGTTGCCATGGGGCTGCGCAGCACGTCGGCCTGCTCGACTCGACGAGGAGGTCAATACCCCCGT
>NZ_LZLE01000352.1 GCF_001673155.1 Mycobacterium sp. 1423905.2
GTTTCTGGGCACTACGGAAACCTGGGCCGACCTGCGACGCCGGGTGGGGGCGCTGGCCGGTGCCTTGAGCCGCCGAGTGAGTCGGCTGACTGGCCAGTTGCGCGGTCAACTATGCCTTCCTTTCACATACGCACCGCTTGCGCCAGATTGATATTTGATAAAACATAGTGTTGCCCGGGTCACATTAATGGCCTGGGTGGCCCTGTGACAAGACTTCGTTACCAGCTCAGTCCAGACCTGTAACAAACTCCGACTACACGAGAAAGTCCTGGCAGGCCCCGTGAACGCACCTCTGTCGGCTAAGCAGCGCAGCCGGCCGCTACGCCGCGCGCAACTGTCTGACGAAGTCGCCGGCCACCTCCGCGCAGCCATCATGTCCGGCACATTGCGGCCGGGCACCTTCATCCGCTTGGACGAGACGGCGGCTCAGCTTGGGGTGAGCATCACGCCGGTGCGCGAGGCGCTGCTGAAGCTGCGCGGCGAGGGGATGGTGCAGCTGGAACCGCACCGTGGCCACGTGGTGTTGCCGCTGACTCGTCAGGACATCGAAGACATCTTCTGGTTGCAGGCGACCATCGCCCGCGAGTTGGCGGCCGCGGCCACTGCACGCATCTCCGATGTCGAGCTCGCAGAACTCGACCGCATCAACGATGGGTTGGAGTCGGCCGTCGCCGTCGGCGACACCGAGACCATCGCCTCGCTCGAGTTCGCCTTCCATCGGGTGTTCAACCAGGCCAGCGGGCGGATCAAATTGGCGTGGTTCCTGTTCAATGCCGCGCGTTACATGCCCGCCCAGATGTACGCCGCCGACCCCGGGTGGGGGGTGGCCGCCGTCGACAACCATCGGCAGTTGATCGAGGCGTTGCGGCGACGCGACACCGCGGCGGTGATCGAGCACACCGTTTGGCAGTTCACCGACGCGGCTCGCCGGTTGACCGAGGCGCTGGATAAGACGGGGATCTTCAGTTAAGCCAGCTGCTCGGCGCGCTGTTTGACGTTCGCGGCCAGGGCGTCGAGCACGTTGTTGAGCATCATCTTCACCATCGGCGCGGGCACCGGCATGCTCGGCTCGACGTCGATGTCCACGGTCAGCAGGCTGCTGGCACCGGTCGCCACCACACTGAACAGTTGCTCCTGTTTGGCGAACAGGTCGCCTTGCTGCATGACGGTCTGGATCTGGTTTTCCCCCGGGTAGTACACCGCGTGGATATAGATGCCTTCGAGGCCGTTAATAGAGGTGTCCAGTCGCACCTGACTGGGACGGCCGTCGTCGTAGCGGGCGAGCACCCAGGCGCCTTTGACTCCCTCGTTCCACTCCGGGTAGCGCTCGATGTCGGCGACGATGCCCATGATGGACTCGGCGTCCGCGGCGACCTCGACGGTCTTGCTCATAACTGCCATTGGCGCAGCATACTGAATCGGCTGCGGCGGACCTTATTTCACGCACGCCGTCGACAACAGTGCGCGGATCTCCTCGGGGATCGGCACCGCTTTGCGGGTGGTCCGATCGACGTAGACGTGCACCCAGTGTCCCAGCGCGGTGATCGGTCGGTCGGCCTGCGGGCCGGTCTGGAAGACCCCGAGCCGATAGGTGACGCTGCTGCGTCCCAGCCGGGTGACTGCCAGCCCTACCTCCAGGCTTTCCGGGAAGCGCAGTTCGGAGAAGTATCGGCAACCCGATTCGGCCACGATGCCCAGCGCCGGGATGGTCAACGGGTCGGTGCCGGTGGTGACGTTGATCCAGGCGTTGATCGCGGTGTCGAACAGCTGGTAATAGACGGCGTTGTTGAGGTGGCCGAACATGTCGTTGTCGGCCCAGCGGGTCAGCACCGGCCAGAGCACCGGGAAATCGGTGCTGGTGAGCTTGTCGGGTGCGGGTGGCACCGACGGGATTTCAGACACCTCAGCCATGGTTGTATTCCAACATGATTCACATTCGGGGCGCGGTGCTGGACCGGATTGGCTCGCCTCGGCCGTATTCGCAATCGAGGCCGATCAGCGTCGGTGAGCTCGACCTGGACGGCCCGCAGCGCGACGAGGTCCTGGTTCGTATCGAGGCGGCCGGCGTCTGTCACTCCGATCTGTCGGTGGTCAACGGCAACCGGGTGCGGCCGGTCCCGATGCTGCTGGGGCACGAGGCCGCCGGGGTCATCGAGGCGGTCGGCCCCGACGTGTCCGATGTCGCGGTCGGCCAGCGGGTGGTGTTGGTGTTTTTGCCGCGCTGCGGTCACTGCGTGGCCTGCGCGACCGAAGGCCTGACGCCGTGCGAGCCGGGCAGTGCGGCCAACACCGCCGGAACGCTGCTGGGCGGCGGCATTCGACTGGACCGCGGCGGCCATCCGGTGTTCCACCATCTGGGCGTGTCCGGCTTTGCGACGCACGCGGTGGTGAACCGGGCCAGTGTGGTGCCGGTACCTAAGGACGTGCCGCCGCAGGTCGCCGCACTGTTGGGATGTGCGGTGCTGACCGGCGGCGGCGCGGTCCTCAATGTGGGCACTCCACGGCCGGGTCAAAGCGTGGCCGTCGTCGGGCTTGGCGGAGTCGGTATGGCGGCGGTGATCACCGCGCTGACGTATGAAAATGTGCGGGTGATCGGCGTCGACCAGTTGCCGGCGAAGCTTTCGGCCGCCGAAGCGCTCGGCGCCCACGAGACGTACACCCCGCAGCAGGCCGCCGACGCCGGGGTCAAGGCCGCCGTGGTCATCGAAGCGGTCGGGCATCCGGCCGCGCTGGAGACGTCGATCGGATTGACCGCGCCCGGCGGGCGCACCATCACGGTCGGGCTGCCGCCGCCCAGTGCGCGAATCAGTGTGTCGCCGTTGGGGTTCGTCGCCGAGGGGCGTTCGTTGATCGGCAGCTACCTGGGATCGGCGGTACCCAGCCGCGACATCCCGCGGTTCGTCGAGTTATGGCAGTCGGGGCGGCTACCGGTCGAGGCGTTGGTGTCCTCGCAGATCCGGCTGGACGACATCAACGCGGCCATGGATCACCTGGCCGACGGCACAGCGGTGCGCCAGCTCATCACGTTCTGAGTCGGTCGGCTAGCCCTGCCACGCCGCGTCGGTGAGCAGGGTCTCGGTCAGATCAAGGCTGGCGCAATCGATTCCGGCTGCGGTCAGCGCCTGCAGTTTGAACGCGCGGGCGGCCGCGCTGAGCACGTGTTGTGCTCTGGTAAGTCCCCGGTCGACCCCGAGCGGCCACCCCTCACCCCATAGGGCAACTTCGGTGAGCCGGTGATCCAACGCCTTGCGAACCCGGTCCCGAACACAATTGTGGGCGGAGAACGCCTCGACGCCCACGGCCAGACTGTGGCTCGAGGCGCCCAGCCGTGACTCCATCTCCACCGGTTGCAGGCCGAGGATGCGCAGCGGCCGGGTGTCGCAGCCGTGCGGCAACAGCACGGCCACTTCCCAGCCCGCCATCGCCCGGTCATAGAGCCAACCTCCGGCCGATCGCACGACGTCGATGGCGTTGGTGGCCACGACGTCGAGCTGATACCGCAGACATTCGCCGTCGGGACGGGGTGAGCGCGCAGTACGCGTCCGAGTGCTTACCGAAGTGACCATCAATCCGTTCCTCTGCCACACCAGGACCGGTGCGCTGAGTGTGGCTGTCGCGCTCGTCATAGGCTGTCGCCGCGTCCGCCCGAAGGGCGGCGGCTCTCCGGCTAGCGTGACACTTTTGTCCGGATTTGTAAAGGTTCGGCGGCTGGGTCAACGGTCGCGGCGCGCGGCGATTCCGGCCAGGATTTCCTCGGTGTGCTCACCGAGTTTCGGTGCAGCGCTGCGGGGTGTCCACGGCGTGCCGTGGAAATCGGCAGGTGTTGCGACCATCGGCACGCTGGCGTCCGCGTCGGGGACATCGACGATGCCGCCCGCTGCATGGAACTGTTCGTCGGCCACTACGTCTTCCAGAGAGTTGATCGGCGACCAGAAGAAGTCAGGCTCAGCGGCGAAGACTTGGGCCCACTCGTCGAGCGTCTTGGTGGCGAAAATCCGGTCCAACTCCGCGATCAATCCGACGGCGTTCTGAGCCCGGGAGCGGGCGTCGGCGTAGTGGACGTCGGTCAACCAGTCGGGTCGCTCGACGGCGCGGCACAAGGCGGGCCAATGCCGGTCGACTTCCAGTCCCACGATCCAGAAGCGCCGCCCGTCGCTCGCGGCGTAGTTGTTCATGCACGGGTTGCCCATCGTCTCCCGTTGCCCGATGGCAACGGGCTGACCAGTGAGCAGATAGGTGTTGAGGTCGAAGCTCACCGTGTAGGCGCCTTGCCGGTAGAGCGACGTGCTGACGAGTTGGCCCGCTCCGGTGCGCGCGCGGGCCAGCAGGGCCGCGCATACCGCGGCGGCCAGACTCATGCCGGCCGAGTGATCACCCATACCGCCGCGCTGAAATGGAGGTGTGTCGCCCGGGCGGGTGAGCAGGTGGGCGACACCGGCGCGGGCCCAGAACGCCGCGACGTCATAGGCGGCGCGGTCGGCGTCCGGACCAGTTTCGCCATAGCCGGTGATCAGTCCGTACACCAGGTGGGGATGATTCCCGGCTATCGATTCGTAATCCAGGCCCAGGCGCCGCAACGCCCCGGGCCGTACGTTGGTGACGAAAACGTCTGCGTCGGCGAGTAATTCGAGTGCCGTGTCGCGGCCGTCGTCGGTGGTGAGGTCGAGCACGATGCTGCGCTTGGAGCGGTTGTCCATCTCGAAGGGCGGGTTGACTCCCAAGTCGCAACCCAGCATGCGGCCGAACAATCGGCCCGGGTCACCGGTCGGCGGTTCGATTTTGATGACGTCGGCACCCCAGTCGGCCATGATCGCGGCCGCAGCCGGCCCCGCCACCCACACTCCGAGCTCGACAACTTTGACGCCCTCTAACGGTCCCGGCATGGTGGCACCCTAATCAGCCGCCTCAAAAGGGAGGTTCGTCGGGTGGGGGGTCTGGTGCGGGTTCAGCGGGCCGCCAGTCGGGCGGGAGTTCTTCGGGTTCGCGCGGGTCGTTGACCCAGCTGCAGAAGGGACTGGTGCTGGGGCCGCCCATGAACGCAAAGAGCATGTCCCGCATGTGATTACGGAAGCGGCGTGCGGCGATCTCTTCTTCGCGGGCCTGCTGCAGGTAGCGGCGCGCTTCATTCATTGGCCGCTGTTCACGGTTATGCCTGCGCTGGGCGGCGATGCGAGTGCTGCGCCGTTGGGCTCGGCTGCGTTTGACCGGCACTGGTGGCGCACAGGCCGGGGGACGCGCCTGCGGGAAGAGATCTAGCCCCGCTGGGACCGTGCGGTACGTGCGCCCAATCGGTGACGTCCAGATGACGGTGCCATCGATCAGCTGTTCGTCACGCCAGCCACCAAAGGTCTTGAGCCGGTGATGCAGCCGGCACAAGCACTTCATGTTTTCGAAGACCGTGCCGCCGCCCGCATTCGGGTCTTGGTGGTTGAACGGCACCGTATGGTCGAGGTCGCAGACGACAGCCGGACGGCTACACCCGGGGAACCGACACGTCAGGTCCCGGCACCGGACCGCGCGTTCCAGCGCCGCCGAAGGCTGATACCGCAACGCCTCGGCCGCACTAGTCAACGGATTGACCGTATGCAGCGACGCCGTGGCCGCCAACTGGCGCACTTGCTCTGCATCGATGATTCCGTAGCCCTCGAGGTAACCGGGTCGCTCGCTGTCGCCCAGCACGGTCTGGTCGGTTGCGACCACGTTGACCACCACCCGCACTGCGCCTGACTCGATGCAGTCACCTGCTTTGGCCGGGCAGTCCGGCTGACCGCACGTACACGCCAAAGCGCGGCCTTCGGCCAAGGCGGACAGCGCATCGGCTCGACGCTGATCCAGCGTGCGCGGATCGGCAGCACACACCTGGGTGGCTAATTGCGACAGTCGCCGATCAAACGCCGTGGCCGCCACCGCGGCGACCCGCCCATACACTTCGGCCATCCCGTCGTCGGCGGCGGTGATTGCGATATGGCGATCCTGATCCGCAGTCTCCCGGCGCTCACGCGCGGCGTCCGGATCCATGACACGCACCGTGGCATCCACCGCATTGACGATGCGGCGCTTCGACCACCCACGCCAGGAAGCGATCCGCGCGACCAGCGACTCATCGACCGCCGCCATGACCCTTGCGTCAGTGATCAGATCGGTCCCTCCGATGATCAGTCGTACTGTGCGCCAATCGGTACCGCCTCGCGCCAGCAGCGCCCCGATCTTGGGCAATCGGGTATCGAGCGCTTCCGCATCGCTCACCACATAGCTCGCTGCCGCCAGCGACAGATTCATCACCGCGGCCACCTCGGCCGCGGTCTGCTCGAAGGCCCCGATGTCGGCATAGCCGCCGTGCTCGTCGGCGCGTTCGGCGGCATCCAGGCGCCTCCGTAACAAAGCCGCCACTGCCGCCATCCGCTGCGCCATCAACACCGACTCGTGTTGATATGTCGACGCGATGACGGCCACCAATGCTTCCGGGCCGAACGTACGCATCGATTCGAACATGTTTTCGATTGTAACTGCGGCTACTGACAACATCGCGTGCCGACCACTCCTGCGAGACTGGAAACCGTTGCCGCCGTGCGAGGAGGAGCTGTAGATCATGAGCCTGGTAGCCGGACGCGGTCCCCTCAGCGCCGACCCCACCGGTTGGTTCACCCCGCCGATCCCCGCCGACGTCGTCTACATCGAACCGCACCCGCGTCGGGTACAAGCGTTCCGGAACGGCCGCTGCGTCATCGACACCGAACAGGCGCTCCTGGTGCACCGCCGAAATCAACCGCTCAGCTACGCCTTCCCCGCCGACGCTGTCACCGACCTACCCAGTGAACCGGAACCGAACGCCCCAGGATTCGTTCATGTCCCATGGCAAGCCGTGGACACCTGGCTGGAAGAAGGACGCCAGCTCGTCCACTACCCACCCAACCCCTATCACCGGGTCGACTGCCGCCCCACCACGCGCAGGCTGCGGGTGTCCGTAGGTGACACCGAGTTGGTCGACACCGACGACACGGTCATCGTCTTCGAAACGGCGCTTGCCCCGGTGCTTTACGTAGATCCCAAACACGTCCGCACCGATCTGCTGCGGCCGTCGAGCACCTCGAGCTACTGCAATTACAAAGGCACCGCGACGTACTGGTCCACCGACGACACCGAAGACGTCGCCTGGAGCTACCACGATCCACTGCCGGAAAGTGTTGCGATCAAGAGTTTTCTAAGCTTCGACGCCAGCCGCGTTCAGGTCTTCGCCGAACTTCCATAACTGGGCCGCCCCAGCCCGAGGTGATGCTGGGCGATCATGTTGCGGAAGACCTCGAGCGTCCCGCCATAGATTCCCATCGGCAACGACAATCGGAAGATCGCTTCCACGACGCCGTCCCCCACGGCGCCGTCGGCGTCCGCGGGTAATGCCGACACCGAACCCAAGACATCCATCAGGTCGATGGAGATGTCACGCATCGTCTGGCCGATCGCCACCCGCCCGAACATGCCCGGAGTGGACAGTGCGGCTTCCATCCGGGCGTAGCTGCGTCCCAACCGGTGCCGCACGGATTCGTCCTCGCTGCCCACCACGAGTGCGGCGACGGTGTCCACCGCTTCGGCCATCAGCATGCCGTGACCGGCCATCGCCGCAACGTCTTGCAGCCCATGGTCTTCGGGGTCGGTCATACCGTGCTCGGCGTCCAGCGCCGCCCGCATCACCGTCCACCCGCCGTTGACTTCACCGATTCGGTAGCGGTCGTCGACTCGCACGTCGCTGTAGTAGACGATGTTGGTGCGGTCTCCGTCGAGCGTCCGGATGCCTTGTATTTCAATGCCGGGCGTATCCAGTGGCACCAGGAACATAGTGAGGTTCTTGTGTTTCGGTGCTTGCTGGTCGGTGTTGGTGAGCAGGAAGACGTACTTGGCGTTCTGCGCGTTCGAGGTGAACATCTTCGACCCGTTGATCACCCAGCCCGCACCGTCGCGGACCGCTCTGGTCTTGCAGGTGGCGACATCGGAGCCGCCTTCTGGCTCGGTGTAACCCAGGCACAACCGGATGTGCCCGGACAGCACCCCCGGCAGGACCGCGTCGCACAACTCCGGGCTAGCGAACTGCTGCACCAAGCGGGCGACCACCGACGTGGTCCCCCAGTGATACCAAGGCGTGTGCGCCCGGCCGATCTCGAGGTTGAAGATGCGACGACGAACGGCGCTGAAGCCGCCTTCGGATTCCAGCCGCCAATCCGAGGCCAGATATCCCGCCTCCCCCAACGCCAAATGCACCTTCTCATCGAAATTTTCGCCGAATTCACGGTTGCGCTGGCGCACCTCGTCGGTGACGTGCTTGGTGACGAAGGCACGCGTTTCGGACAGGAAGGCCTCGTCTTCGGCGGAGAGCGTGACCCGGGCGAAGTCCATTCAGATCACATCGATGACCGTGGCGGAGAACCGCTCAATGATTTCCACCGCATGCGCCACACTGTCCCCAGGCAGGCTCACTTGCAGCCACGTAACCCCGAGCGCGGCAAGCTTTTCCAGTCCGCTGAGATACGCATCGGCGTTGAAGCCATCGCCGGCGGGACTGCCGCCCTCGAAGTTGGTGAACGCGACGTCGACCGCCGACCAATCCTTGCCGGCCGCATCACAACGCCGACGCAAGTCGTCGATGCCCTCGACCAACCGGTCCACCGAGTCGATGACCGCGGTACCCGCCGTGCGGGC
Source organism: Mycobacterium sp. 1423905.2 (assembly GCF_001673155.1). GTDB lineage: Bacteria > Actinomycetota > Actinomycetes > Mycobacteriales > Mycobacteriaceae > Mycobacterium. Next base: position 8,692 of record NZ_LZLE01000352.1, read on the forward strand.
CAGACCCGCCGGTGCGGGGAACGGGCACCAACCGTCGCCGTGCTCGGCGACGCGCTGGCGCGCGGCCGCGGTGTTGCCGCCAATCCAGATCGGCGGGTGCGGCACCGACGTGGGGCGCGGGTGCGCAGTGATGCCGCGCGCCGTGAAATGCCGACCTTCGAAGGACAGGTCGTCCGACGTCCACACCGCCCGGATCACGGCGAGCGCTTCCTCGAACAACTCCGCACGCTCGTCATAGTCGACACCGACGGCGGCGAATTCCTTCTTGAGATATCCGACTCCGACCGCCAGCGTGAAACGCCCACCGGACAACAAGTCCAAGGTCGCCCCGGATTTGGCTACCACCAACGGGTTCCGATACGGCAACACCACGATGTTGGGGATCAGCCGCAGCGTTGTGGTGCACGCCGCCGCGAAACCCAGCGCCACAAAAGGATCCAACGCATCATGGCCGCCGGCATCCAGCCATCGCTGCGACGGCGCCGGGTGATCGGTGAATCCGAACCCGTGAAATCCTGCCTTCTCGGCCGCCACCGCCACCGCCGCGATGCCGGCTCCGCTGACCAGCTCCGGGTTGTAGGGATGGCTGTGCATCGGGTGAGTGATGGTGAAGCGCATGGGAGGTCAGAACCGCGCGCGGGAGTCGATCGTCGAGTCCGTGGTGCGCAGCGGCCGGATCAGCGCCTCCTGCGCGAAGGAGGCGATCAACTCGCCCTGCTCGGTGTGCACCGTGCCGCGCACATACGACATACCCGCGCCGACTTGAGTGCTTTCGTGACTGTAAAGCAGCCAGCCGTCCCAGCGCACCGGCTCATGGAAGGCGACGGAAATCGACATGGGCGCCGTCGACACCGTCAGGTGCGCCTGACTGGTGCCGATCCCCTCGTGTGCTCGCATGGTGGTCGAAATGCCGAGATGACCGGTGAAGTACGCGACCAGCGCCTTGGCCAAATCGTCCCGGCTGGGTATCGGGTCGTAATGCAGCCAGGCGTATAGCTCCGGCGGCCCGACCTCATCGGGACTGTTGACGTCGACCACGTCCACGAGTCGCAACTCGCGGCCGACCATCGGCATCTCCGAGACGTGGGCGTCGGCGGGCGGCGCTACGTCGGGGCGCGGCAGGTGGTGGCGAATCACGTCCCCGGTCGGCACGTCGGTCAGCACCGTCACGCTCACGCAGCGCCGGCCGTTCTGCTGCACGGCCACGATGGCGGAGGCGGTCGAGCGTCCTTCGTGTACCACGTCGACGACCAGTTCCACCGGCGGACCGACCATGACCGCACGGACGAACACCGCCTGCACCGAGCGCACCGACTTACCCGGAAAACGTTGCGCGACAGCCGTTATCGCTTGCGCTACGAGCTGGGTGCCTTCCACTACCTGCCGCTCGTCCTGGCCGGCGATACCCGTCTCGGCGGTGAACCGGTCGGTCCCGTCCGCGCGTGCCTCGAACAGTTCGAGCAGACCGTCAACCGACCACTGCGCCTGTTCTGAATCTGTGGTCAATGTGCTCACCTCTCAGCTCAGGGCTCAGCGTGACACTTTAGCCCTGCTTTGTAAAGGTGGCTGGACCGTCGGGCCCGCGTTGACAGCACCACCGTGGGTGCGTGACACTTTGGCGATGATTTGTAAAGTCATGCTGGAACCCACACCGTTGTCGGACGGCTTCTGCTTCGGGGAAAGCCCGCGCTGGTTCGAAGGCCTGCTGTGGTTCTCCGACATGCTCGGCGAGGCCGTCCACACCGCGGACCTACGGGGGTCGCTCACCACCTTGCCCCTGCCGGGCCACAACCCGGCCGGTCTGGGCTTCCGCGCCGATGGATCACTGCTGATCGCGTCTGCCGAGCAGCAGCTGATCTTGCGCTACGACGGTGACACCGTCGTCCCGATCGCTGACCTTTCGCACCTGGCGCCGGCCAGCCTCAGCGACATGGTGATCGACCGCGCCGGGCGCGCCTACGTCGGCTGCCAAGCGTTCACTGGCGGGGTACTCATTCGCGTCGACCCCGACAACAGCGCGACCGTCGTCGCCGCAGACCTCGACTTTCCCAACGGTCTGGTCATCACCCCTGACGGGCAGACCTTGCTCGTCGCGGAGTCCATGGCGCGGCGGCTGACCGCGTTCACCATCGGCCGCGACGGCGCACTACGGGATCGCCGCGTCTTCGCCGACGGTCTGGACGGCCCACCCGATGGCATCGCGCTCGACGCCGACGGCGGGGTCTGGACCGCCATGACGCTGGCTCACCAGTTCCAGCGCATCACCGCCGGCGGCACCGTCACCGACTGCATCGACATGGGCGAGCGCGTGGCCGTCGCCTGCACACTCGGCGGTCCGCAGCGTCGCACCTTGTTCCTGCTCTCCAGCACGGACGCCAACCCGCAGCGCCTCGGCGGCACCCGACTGTCCCGCCTGGATGCCGTGATCGTCGATATCCCGGGCGCCGGTCTGCCGTGAGTCGGCCATGACCGACGCCTACTACGAACTGCTCGACGACGCCGACGCGCTCGGCGAGAAGTTCCGGGCGACCGATCTGGTGCGCAGCACCTGGACGGCGGCAATCCAGCACGCCGCGCCGGTATCGGCCTTGTTGGTGCGGGCGCTGGAGCGTTGTGACGCCCGAGACGACACCCGGCTGAGCAGAGTGGTCGTCGACCTGCTCGGTCCGGTTCCGGCCGAGGGAGACCTGTGGGTGCGCCCGCAACTGCAACGGCGCGGCAAACAGATCGAACTGGTCAGCGCGGAGATGCTGGGCATCGGCCCGGACGGCGAACCCCGCCCCGTCGCGCGGGCCAGCGGCTGGCGCTTGCAGTACCTCGACACCGCATCGCTGGTGCACGCGGGTACAGCGCCGCCGCGCCCGCGGGCCGAGGCGCGCAGCCGCAACCTGGAGAAAGACTTCGACCGCAATTACGTACACAGCCTGGACTGGCGCTGGCTCACCGAACCCTTGAGCCCGGGGCCCGGCGAATCCTGGATCAACCCGACCGTCGACTTGGTCAACGGCGAGACCATGACCCAGCTACAGCGACTGTTCGCGGTGGCCGACTGCGCCAACGGCATCGGCAGCCGACTCGACATCACCAAATGGACATTCCTGAACACCGATCTGGCCGTACACGTATTTCGTGTACCTGACGGGGATTGGATCGGCATCCGCGCGGAAACCAATTACGGGCCCGACGGCATCGGCACGACGGTCGGCACCCTGTTCGACGAGCAGGGCGCGGTCGGTGCGATACAACAATCCGTGCTCGTGCGCCGGCGGCCCCAGTGACAGACACGGGAAATTTCGTAAGGTTTCACACATGAGCCAGGCGGCGCAGACGGCAGACATCAACGAGACCGACACCTCGACTCGTCAGCGCATCCTGGCGGCCACCGCCGAAGTGCTGGCTCGCAGCGGCAAATCCAAACTCAGCCTGTCCGAGGTCGCCGCCCAGGCCGGCGTCTCGCGCCCCACCCTTTACCGCTGGTTCGCGTCGAAGGAGGAGTTGCTCTCGGCGTTCGCGACCTACGAGCGCCAGGTCTTCGAACGCGGCTTGGCCAAGGCGACGTCGGGGCTCAAGGGTGTCGAGCGCCTCGATGCCGCGCTGCGGTTCATCGTCGAATATCAGTACTCGTACTCAGGGGTGCGCATGGTCGACATCGAGCCCGAACATGTCATCGCACAGATGTCGGGTGCCATCCCGGAGATGCGCGAAGGGCTGCAACGGTTGCTGCCCGGACCCAACGCCGCCGTCAAAGCAGCCACGGTGATCCGAATCGCCATCTCGCACTACGTCGTTCGCAGCGACGACGCCGAACAATTCTTGGCCCAATTGCGCCACGCCGTCGGCATCAAGGGCAACGGGGGCTAGTAGCCGGGCGCGCCACGGTCAGGACTCAAACAACACTGCAGCGTTCAGATATCCCGTCGGATCCAGGGCCGCCTTGAGCGTGCGCATCGCCGCGATGTCGGCCGGCTCCCGAGACATCGTCAAGTAGGCGCGCTTGCGGGTACCGACGCCGTGCTCGGAGCTGACATTGCCGCCGCAGTCGGCGACCAGCTCCATCATCGGGGCGTACAGCGCAGGCTCTCGCTCCGGCGGAACGCGCAGCACGTTGAGGTGCAGGTTCCCCTCACCGACGTGGCCGAACAACACCGGCAGCGCGTCGTCGACCCGCTCGTGCACCAACGCGGCCGCGGCAGCGGCGAACCGTGCGATCGACGGCAGCGGCAGCGAGACATCGAATTTCAGCGGTGGCCCGTACCGGCCGAGCGCCTCAGCCAGTGCCTCTCGCGTCCGCCAAAGTCGTTGCTGTGCAGCGCCATCCACGCCTACCGCAGGCTCACCACACAGTGGCACGCTATCCAGTAGATCGGCGAGCCGCTCGGTCTGGTCATGGTCGGCGGCCAGTTCGACCAGCAGCAGCCAGTCGCCCGCGACGGGCCGCTCGCCGGTCAGTTCCGCGGCCCGGCCGTCGATCAACTCCAGCGCCGCGATGCCGTCGACGTCGCGAAACGTCCGCCCGGCCGACACGAGCGTCTCGAGATCATCGAAGCCGCATACCGCGGTGACCCGATGCGAGGGAGCCGGATGCAACCGCAGATCCAGCTCGGTGATCACCCCCAAGGTGCCTTCGGCGCCGACGAAGAGCCCGGTCAGGTCGTAGCCGGTGTTGTCCCGGCGCACCTGGCTGTGCCGACGCAGCACCGCGCCGTCGGGCAGGGCGACCTCGAGGCCGACCACTTGCTCGCCCATGTTGCCGTAGCGCACCGTGCGCAGCCCCCCGGCGTTGGTCGACGCCATGCCCGACGGTCGCGGTGTCGCGTGCCGCCAGGTCGACGCCGAAGGTCAGGCCGGCGGTGACGGCGGCCTGCTGCACCGCCGCCAACGTGGCACCCGCACCCGCCCGCAGGCGGCGCTCGTCGGGGTCGACTTCGCCTACCGTGCGTAGCCGTTCGGTGGACAGCAGCACGTCGTCGTGTTCGGGAACCGTGCCTGCTACCAAGGACGTGCGGCCGCCTTGCACGGTGACGTGGGCCCCCGCATCGCGGCACATCCGCAGAACCTCGGCGACTTCCTCGGCCGACCCGGGGCGCACCAGGGCCCTCGCGCGGCCGCGGTATCGGCCGGTGTAGTCGACGCTGCGTCCGGCCAATACGTCGGGGTCGGTGATGACGTGGTTGGCGCCCACCATCCTGGTCAGACTCCGCAGCATATGCGCGGTTATAGCACCGCGTTACATCTGTTTGTGCGGTACGTCGGTCACCAGGCCGCCGTCCATGACGAACTCGCTGCCGGTGGCGTACGAGGCGTCGTCACTGGCCAGGAAGACGACGAAGGTGGACACTTCGCGAGACTCAGCCGGGCGGCCCATCGGGATGGTGACCATGTCCTCGGGCAGGTGTTCGGTCATGGGGGTGCGGATGAAGCCCGGGTGCAGCGAGTTGACCCGGATGTTCAGCGGCGCAAGTTCCAGGGCCGCCGACTTGGTGATGCCCCGCACCGCCCACTTCGACGCGACGTACGGGTGCACGCCCGGGGCGCCGCGCAATCCCTCGATCGAGGAGACGTTGATGATGGAGCCGCCGCCGGCTTCGGTCATCGGGTCCACGGCTACCCGCATGCCGAGGAAGGTTCCGGTCAGGTTGACGTCGATGACCTTTTGCCACTTGTCCATCTTGAAGCTGCGCAGCGGCCCCAACGCGACGATCCCGGCATTGTTGACCAGCACGTTGAGCTTGCCGAATTCGCCGGTCGCCGTGGCGACCGCTGCCTCCCACTGGTCGAGTTGGGTCACGTCGAGGTGGACGTAGCGGGCGGCGTCACCGATTTCCGCGGCCAGCGCCTTGCCCTCGTCGTCCAGAATGTCGCCGATCACCACCTTGGCACCCTCGGCCACCAGCAAGCGGGCGTGTTCGGCGCCCATGCCGCGGGCTCCGCCGCTGATCAGCGCAACTTTGCCGTCTACCCGTCCCATGTAGCCGGGCTCCTTTCGGTTAAGTGGTTACCAAGTCGTTCGGCGCGTAGAGCCCTTTCCCGGTGACCAGCGGGAGGTCCACGGTGGTCCGAATGCCGGGCGGCGCAGCGACGACCGCCGGAATCGAATTCACGATGCGGCCCGCGGCGCCGACGATCGCGGCGTGGTTGTGGTCGCCCTTGCGGCTGGTCGGCACGATGTCCACCGCATACGACGGCTCGCCGGTGATCTCGACGCGATAGGAGCCGCCGCCGGCCGCGGGTTGCGGCCAGTCGGGTCGCAGGTCAGGACGTAGCCGGGTGATGTGCTCGATGACGATCGCCGGGTGGCCGTTGACCATGCCGCGGATCTCGAATCGCAGCGCGGCCAGCGTGCCCTGCGGGACCCGACCCACGGCGATGTCGAAATCTTCCGGTGCCGGCGCGCGCTCAACGGACTCGTTGATCTCGTCGACCTCCACGCCCAGTCCGGCCGCCAACTGACGGATCGCGGTCCCCCAAGCGATGCTCAGCACGCCGGGCTGCAACAGCATCGGCTTTTCGTCCAGTGACCTGCCGAATCCCATGTAGTGCATGACCTCGGCCCCGTCGTAGGTTGCGTAGTCGGCAATCTCCATGCACCGCACTTGCTCGATGCGCTGGCAGGTCCCGGCGAGCGCGAAGGGGATGAGGTCGTTGATGAATCCCGGGTCGACGCCGGTGATCAGGATGCTGGAATTGCCTTGGCGCGCGGCATCTTCAACGCGGTCGATGTACTTGTCGGGCATGACGCCCCACGGGTACTGCAACAGCCCGGGTGACGACCCGACGACGTTGACGCCGGCGGCCAGGATCCGCATGACGTCGGTCATCGCTTCGGGCAAGCGGGTATCTCCCATGGCGCAGTAGACGATGCATTCGGGGCCGGTGGCCAGCACCGCGTCAAGGTCGTTGACCGCCGTGATCCCCGTCTCGACCGGGGCGTCCAAGCCGACGCCGCAGAGCTGTCCGGCGTCGCGACCCACTTTCTCGGGGTTGGACACGCACAGCCCAGTGAGCTCGAACTGGGGGTTGGTGATGAGTTGGGCCAGCGCTAACCGGCCGACATTCCCGGTGCCGACGTGGGCGACGCGGATCGCCATAGTGTCTCCCATCCGAGGTGCAACGCTGCAACTTTTCTAGACAGTAGTCCATTATTTGTGCGTCGGCCGCCGCAGGCGCAGGATTTCTTCAGCGTTCGCGGTGACACTTCGGCCCACAGCCGCGACAGGAGGAAGCGATGGCGACGGTCTCCGCCAAAGTTCATGCGGCTCTTCCCGAGTGGGAGCCCTTCGCGCATGCCGTGCAAGCCCGCAGACCCGACGCCGGTACCTGGTGCGAGGGATGGACCGTGCGCGACGTGCTGATCCACAACACCGGTAACGCCGACGAATTCACCCGGGTGCTCCAAGCGCACATGAACCAGCGCCCCGTGCCGACCCGCAGTTTCGAGGAGCGAGAGGCACCGTACCGAGCGATGACCGACACGGACTTGTGGTCGGCCTTCATCGAACGCTGCGAGCGGCTCATCGACACCACCGAAGCGGCGTCCGAATTGCCACCGGACGAGAAGATCGGATGGACCGGCCGCATCGTCACGCCGGGATTCTTCGCCGAGCACATGCGTGAGGAACTGGTGTTGCACCGATGGGACATGACCGGTGACGACAGCACATCGGTGTGGGCCCTGAGGCAGCCGTGGATGACCACTCACACCGTGCGCGACGTCGGCAAACCCTTGATGGCGCGCGGCAGTAAGGCCTTGGCTTTGGCGCCGGATCAACAGATCGGCGGCCGGTTGCGCTCCCCCGGCACCGACGATGTCTTGGTCACCGCCACTGCCGAGGCCACCACCATCGAGCTCGTCGCCCCGGAGGGGTCGGCCACCATCGAGTGCGACCCCGCGGTGCGGGTGCTGTTTCTCTGGGGTCGGCGTCCGGCCGACCCGTCCCGCTGGCACAGCCAAGCCGGTCCCGAAGCGCTGGGTCAGCTGCGCGCACTGCTGCGCGGCTACTGAGCCGGATCGTTAGTGTTCGACGAGTGCCCCGAGTGAGGAGCGGACATGGCGCAACGCGAGGACGTCTGGTTCCCTTCCGGCGATGATCGGATCAGCGCCTGGCTGTACCGCCCCGCCGGTGCGGACGATGTGCCGCTGGTGGTGATGGCCCACGGCCTGGGCGCGGTGCGCACCATGCGGCTCGACGCCTACGCCGAGAGATTCAGCGCGGCCGGGTATGCCTGTCTGGTTTTCGACTACCGCAACTTCGGCGACAGCGAAGGCCAGCCGCGCCAGCTGATCGACGTCGGCATGCAATTGGACGACTGGGCCGCAGCGGTTGCGTACGGCCGGACCATACCGGGCATCGACGCTAATCGGATTGCCGTGTGGGGCACGTCCTTTGGTGGTGGTCATGCGATCGCACCGCGGCGCGGGTGCCGGGTATCGCGGCCGCGGTGGCCCAGTGCCCGTTCACCGACGGCATTGCCTCGTTGCGGGCGGTGAACCCGGTGACGGCCGCACGTGTCACGGTGCGGGCGGCGCGCGACTTCGCCCGATCCGCGGCGGGTAAGCCGCCATTGATGATTCGCACGGCCGGTAGGCCGGGGGAAGTCGCGTTGATGACCGCGCCCGACGCCTACTCCGGATACCTGCGTCTGGTGCCCGACGGCGTGGAACTACGCAACGAGGTCGCCGCTCGGATCGGTCTGAAGGTTGCCACCTATCGTCCGGGGCGCAGCGCCGCAAAGGTGCCTTGCCCGATCCTGTTCTGCGTCTGCGCTTCCGACTCGGTGGCGCCACCCGGTCCCACCTTGCGCTACGCGGCGAAGGCGCCCCGTGGTGAGGTCAAGGTCTATCCCCAGGGCCACTTCGCCATCTATGTGGACGACGCGTTCGAGCGGGTCGTCGCCGACCAACTCGGCTTCCTGGGCCGGCACCTCAAGCCTTCCCGCTAGTTCGAGCAAAGGTTTGGCCGAAACGCCAGACTTTGCGACGCGACGGTTTTACCCTCTGTTTACTACCCACTACCCGCGGTTGCGGCTAGTTCGTGGTGACCGGATATGGGGACCGGTCGTGAGGAAGGACGGGGATGTCGTACGTAGTCGCTGCTCCGGATGCGCTTGCGTCAGCCGCTGCCAATGTGGACGGGATCGCCGCCGCGCTCAGCGAGGCCAACGCCGCTGCGGCGGGCCGGACATCGGGCTTGCTCGCCGCGGCAGAGGACGAGGTGTCGGCGGCGATAGCGCAGCTGTTCAATGCCTACGGCCAGGAATACCAGGCCGTCGTGCAACAGGCGGGCGCATTCCACAGTCAGTTCACTCAAGCCTTAGCCGCGGCGGGCAACGCCTACGCCCAAGCAGAAGCAGCGGCCGCGACGGCACTGACCACTGCGATCAACACACCGGTCCAGTCGCTGCTGGGACCGGGGGCGGTCGGGACCGGGGGCACCGCCAGCACGCTCGCGTCTGGACCCTCAGCACTGCTGGCGAACCGGGTGGCGCTGATCATGGGCGGCACCAACAATCCGCTTCCTGTCGCCCAGTACGTCGCGGACATCAATGCCCACTACATTCAGCCGCTGTTCCCCGGAGCGACTCCAGTCGGCCTGCCCACGCCCGAGCAGTTCTGGCCGGTCACCCCGAACCTGGGGAACCTCACCTACAACCAGTCGGTCGCCAAGGGCGTCGTGGCGCTGCACAACGCGATCGCTTCCACGATTAACACCAATCCAGTCGTCGCCTTCGGCTATTCGCAGAGCGCCTCGATCATCAACAACGAGATCGTCGCGCTTATGGCGGCCAACAACCCCTTCCCGGCGACCGACCTGTCCTTCATCCTGGCCGCCGCCGGCAATAATCCGAACGGCGGACTGCTGGCCCGCTTCCCCGGCTTCTACATTCCGTTCCTCGACGCGTCGTTCAACGGGGCGACGCCGTCGAATACTCCGTATCCGACCACTTTCTTCACCGCGCAGTACGACGGCATCGCTCATGTCCCCCAATATCCGAGCAATATCCTGGCGGACATCAATGCGCTGATGGGCTATTTCTACGTCCACAGCAGCTACCCGGATTTGAACGCGCTCAACGCGGTGCAGCTGCCCACGTCGCCCGGCTACACGGGCAACACCGAGTACTACATGTTCTTGACCCAGAACCTGCCACTGCTGCAGCCGATTCGCGACATCCCCTACGCGGGACCGGTGATCGCCGACCTGCTGCAGCCGCCGCTGCGCGTGATGGTCGACCTCGGCTACAACGACTACGGCTACGCGGATCTGCCAACGCCGGCCAGTCTGATCAACATCCCGAACCCCTTCAACGTCGCCTATTACCTGGGCCAGGGACTGCTGCAGGCCCCCTATGGCGCCGCGGTGGAGATCGGTGTGCAAGCCGGCTTGTGGGGACCGGAGTACTTCCCCGACGCCTATCCGTGGGTTCCGTCGGCCAACCCTGGGCTGAACTTCTACTTCGGCCCGGCGTTGAGCCAACCGCCGGTGACGGAACTGTCGCTACTCAGTGGCGCACTGGGCAACCTGTTCCACATCATTCCGTCGATCCACTACTGATCACGGCCCCAGCGGCGAGGTGGTGCGGATCGCCTCGTCGCGGATCAAACCACGCAGCAGCGCGGTGCTGAACTCGGCGGCGATCTCCTTGGCGGAGCGCCGGCCGCTGGGCCGCAACCACCGGTAGCTGCCGAACGTCATCCCGATGTAGCCCAGGGCCAGCACATGCGAGTCGCACTCGTAAAACTCACCACTGGCGATGCCGCGGTCGATCAGACCGTGCACGTGCTCGTACACCAGCGCTTCCTTCTCGCGCACCTCGGCGACCTGTTCGGCGGTGAACCACTCGGCGATGTACGGCTGCTCCTGGAAGTACACCGCCGCCCGCTCCGGGTTGCTCGCGATCCCGGTCAACAGCCGAACGGTGTATTGATACAACGCTTCCCGCGCGGTCCAGGAGGGGTCGTCGTGCACGGCGGCGAGCGTGCCCTCGGCGGCCTGGCGGTAGATGTCGAACAAGATCAGCGACTTGCTGGCGTAGTAGTGATACACGGTCGCCTTGTTCAGTCCGATGACGTCGGCGACATCGTCCATCCTGGTCCCGTGATAACCGCGGGCAGCGAACAGCTTGGTGGCCACGGCCAGCAACTCTTCACGGCGCGACAAGCCAGTTTCGGACGGCATCGGGACTCACTATCTCGGTCAGTTATCAATCAACTGGTTGGACAGTCTAGGCGTGGGTCCGGCCGCCTGTTGCACCGACGCACATGCGACTAGACTTGCTGAGGCAGACCAAGTCGCGAGTTGAGGGGTGGAGCGATGGACCCGAGTCCGGACTACGACGCGAGCGACGAGATCGAGTTCTTCTTCGGCTATCTCACCTGGGGCTTGCGCGGCGTCGAGAGCGGCAACGGCTACCCGCCGCCGGCCTACCCCCCGGTTTAATCGGTCTACAGAGCCTTCAACTCCTCGGCGACCTGCGTCACCGATTTCTTCGCGTCCCCGAACAGCATCGTGGTTCCCTCGCCGTAGAACAGCGGGTTGTCGATGCCGGCGAAACCTGAGTTCATCGACCGCTTGAGCACGATCACCGACTTGGCCTTGTCCACGTTGAGGATCGGCATGCCGTAGATCGGGCTGGACGCGTCGTTGCGGGCCGCCGGGTTGGTGACGTCGTTGGCGCCGATGACGATCGCGACGTCGGTGCGGGCGAACTCGTCGTTGATGTCGTCCATGTCTTTCATGGCGTCGTAGTCCACTTCGGCCTCGGCCAACAGGACGTTCATGTGCCCGGGCATCCGGCCGGCGACCGGGTGGATCGCGTATTTCACCGTCACACCCTTGTTCTCCAGCAGCGCCGCCATGTCCTTAACCGCGTGCTGAGCCTGCGCGACGGCCAGGCCGTAGCCGGGGACCACGATCACCTGGTTGGCGTAGGCCATTTGGATTGCCGCGTCGGCCGCCGAGGTGGACTTGACGGTCCGGTCGCCGCCGCCGTCGCCGCTCGGGGCCACGCCGCCGCCACCGAAACCGCCCGCGACGATCGCCGGGATAGAGCGGTTCATCGCCTTGGCCATCAGGTTGGTCAGGATCGAACCCGAGGCGCCGACGATCATGCCGGCCACGATCATCGCGGTGTTGTTCAGCGCCAGGCCCGCCGCCGCAGCCGACAACCCGGTCATCGCGTTCAGCAGGGAGATGACGACCGGCATGTCCGCGCCGCCGATCGGCAGCACCACCATCAAGCCCAGTACACCGGCGGCGAGCAGGAGTCCGATCATCCACCACAGCGGCGCGCCGCCGCTGCCCGGATGCGCGTTGACACCGATCACCACCGCGGCGGCTACCGCGGCGGCGAGCAGCAGCAGGTTGATCGGTTGCTGCGCCTTCCCGAAGCCAATTGGTGCTCCGGAGATGATCTCCTGCAGCTTGCCGAACGCGATGATCGAACCCCAGAACGAGATGGATCCGATGATGGCCGCGAACAACGAGGCGACCACGATGTGCACGGTCGGTGACTCGTCATGCTGGAACGCCGAAAAACCCTTGGTTTCCATGAATTCCGACAGCGCGATGAGCGCCACCGTGCCGCCGCCCACGCCGTTGAAGAACGCCACCAACTGCGGCATGGCGGTCATCTTGGTCAGCCGCGCGGGCGGGACACCCAGCACCACACCGACCACCAATCCGGCGATGATCAGCGGCCACTGGCTGGTGTGCCGGATCGCGATCAGCGTGGCCGCCACCGCGATCGCCATGCCGACCGCGGCGATCAGGTTGCCGCGCACCGCGGTCTTAGGGCCGGTCAGACCCATCAGGCCGTAAATGAACAGCGAGAACGAGACGATGTAGAGGCCGATGACGAGGTAGTTCATTTGGTCACCGGCTCCTCGGCTTTGGCGGCCGGGAGGGCCTTCTTCTTGCCCTTGAACATGCCCAGCATCCGGTCGGTGACGATGAAGCCGCCGATGACGTTGAGCGTGCCGAATACCGTCGCGACGAACAGGATGATCTGTACGGCAAGGGACGGATGCTCGACCGAGCCGAATACCACCAGCGCGCCGAGCACCACGATGCCGTGGATGGCGTTGGTGCCCGACATCAGCGGGGTGTGCAAGGTGTTGGGCACCTTCGAGATCACGGCGAAGCCGACGAATCCGGACAGCACCAGGATCGCCAAGTTGGCCAAGAGGTCGTCGTACATTTCTGAGCTTTCTGTTCTCGAGTCAGTCGCGGGTCACGCACGACGCCGCGATGACTTCGTCGTCGAAATCGGGGGCCAGCTTGCCGTCGGTGATCAGCAGGTCCAGCAGTGCGGTGATGTTCTTGCTGTAGAGCTCGCTCGCGTGTTCCGGCATGGTCGCCGGCAGGTTGAGCGGTGAGGCGATGGTGACGTCGTGCTTGACCACCGTCTGTCCAGGTTCGGTGAGTTCGCAGTTGCCGCCGGTCTCGCCGGCCAGGTCGACCACCACACTGCCGGGCTTCATCGCTTCCACCGCCGCAGCGGTCACCAGCCGCGGCGCGGGCCGTCCCGGGACAAGCGCGGTGGTGATCACGACGTCGAATCCGCTGATCGCCTTTTCCAGCGCCTTCTGTTGCTGAGCGCGTTCTTCGTCGGTGAGCTCACGGGCGTAACCGCCCTCGCCGGCCGCGTCGATGCCGATATCGAGCCATTGCGCGCCCACCGAACGCACCTGATCGGCGACCTCGGGGCGCACGTCGTATCCGGTGGTGCGCGCGCCCAGGCGCTTGGCCGTCGCCAGTGCCTGCAACCCGGCCACGCCGACGCCGAGCACCAGCACGGTGGCCGGCTTCACGGTGCCCGCCGCCGTCGTCAGCATCGGGAAGAAGCGCGTCGATTCGGAGGCGGCAAGCAGGACGGCTTTGTACCCGGCCACGTTGGCTTGCGACGAGAGCGCGTCCATCACCTGCGCCCGCGAGATCCGGGGAATGGCCTCGAGCGCGAACGCCTGGACGCCGGCTTGCTTCAGCGCGCCGATCGAGTTCTCCACATTGCGCGGGGCAAGAAAACCGATCAGGGTCTGACCGCTGCGCAGTCGACCGACCTCCTCTGCGGTGGGAGGCGCAACCTTCACCACGATGTCGGCGTCCCACGCGTCGCCGATGCTCGCCCCTGCGGCGGTGTAGAGGTCGTCGGGGAGGAGAGCTTTCACGCCCGCACCCGACTCGACCACTACGGCCACGCCGCTGTTCACCAGCGAGGCGACCGCCTTCGGTACCAGCGCGACGCGCCGCTCGTCGGGGCCTGACTCAGCCACCACCCCGACCCTGGTGGCGTGGGTCTGCGGATCTGTCATGGCTACTTTCCTTAGGTCTGCCGGGCGAATTGCCCCAGCTACCCTAACGGTCGCCTTCCCAGCGCCCCAATTTCGCCTTCTGATGGCCGCCGATGGCGGTCGTCGGCGACGGGCTGAAACCGAGCGTCACCTCGCGTGTCCTATGGTGGCGGACATGGACTTCGCGATGTCGGCCAAGGCCAGCGACTACCACAAGCGACTGTCCGACTTCATGGTCGAGTATGTGTTCCCGGCCGAGGCCGAGTACGAGAAGTACCGCCACGAAGCCGGCCCGGGCGACCACTCCGTGCCGCCGATCATCGAAGAGCTGAAAACCAAGGCCAAAGCGGCCGGGCTGTGGAACTTGTTCCTGCCGGCCGAGTCCGGGTTGAGCAACCTGGACTACGCGCCGCTGGCCGAGCTGAGCGGCTGGAGCATGGAGATTGCTCCCGAGGTGATCAACTGTGCTGCCCCCGACACCGGCAACATGGAGACGCTGCACCTTTTCGCTACCGAGGAGCAGCGCAAAGACTGGCTGGAGCCGTTGCTGAACGGCGACATCCGCAGTGCCTTCTCGATGACCGAACCGGCGGTCGCCAGCAGCGACGCCCGCAATATCGAGACCTCCATCGTGCGCGACGGCGGCGACTACGTGATCAACGGCCGCAAGTGGTGGACCTCGGGCGCGGCCGATCCGCGGTGCAAGATCCTGATCGTGATGGGCCGCACCAATCCGGAGGCGGCCAGCCACCAACAGCAGTCGATGGTCCTGGTGCCCATCGACACCCCCGGGGTCACCGTGGTCCGGTCGACCTCGGTGTTCGGCTGGCAGGACCAGCACGGCCATTGCGAGATCATCTACGACAACGTCCGGGTGCCGGCCACCAATCTGCTCGGTGAAGAGGGCGCGGGCTTCGCCATTGCCCAGGCCCGACTGGGACCGGGCCGTATTCACCACTGCATGCGCGCTCTGGGCGCCGCCGAACGGGCGCTGGCGCTCATGGTGGACCGGACCCAAAAGCGGGTCGCGTTCGGTCGTCCGCTGGCCGAGCAGGGCGTGGTCCGGGAAGCAATTGCCAAGTCCCGCAACGAGATCGACCAAGCCAGGCTGTTGTGCGAGAAGGCGGCCTGGACCATCGACCAGCACGGCAACAAAGCCGCGCACATCTTGGTCTCCCAGATCAAAGCGGTCGCGCCGCAAGTGGCGTGCGACGTCATCGACCGCGCCATCCAGGTGCACGGCGGTGCGGGCGTGAGCGACGATACGGTACTGGCCAGGCTCTACGGCTGGCACCGCGCGATGCGCATCTTCGACGGGCCCGACGAGGTGCACATGCGGACCATCGCCCGCGCCGAATTGGGCCGGGAGAAGTCACCGTTCGCCGCGGCGGTCACCTGACATGACGGTCCGGGACTTGCCGGGCGCGTGGAACTTTCGCGATGTCGCAGAAAGCACCGGAGCGCTTCGACCCGGACGGCTGTTCCGGTCCAGCGAGTTGAGCCGCTTGGAGGAAGGCGGACGGGCAATACTGCGTCGACTCGGCATCACCGACGTCGCCGATTTACGCTCGTCGCGCGAGGTGTCCCGGCGCGGTCCCGGACAGGTTCCCGACGGTGTCGATATTCACCTGCTGCCCTTCCCTGACCTCGCCGACGACCAAGCCGGCACCGACGACGAGGCGCCCCACGAAACCGCGTTCAAACGCCTGTTGAGCGACGGCGCCGACGGCGGGGCTGACCAGTCCGAGGCCTCGATCGAGGAGTCCGCGGTCCGGTACATGACCGACGAATACCGCCAGTTTCCGACGCGCAACGGTGCCCAGCGCGCGGTCCATCGGGTGTTCACGCTGTTAGCCGACGGGCGCCCGGTGCTCACCCATTGCTTCGCGGGCAAGGACCGCACCGGCTTCGTGGTGGCGACCGTGTTGGAGGCCGCGGGCGTGGACCGGGATGCGATCGTCGCGGACTATCTGCGCAGCAACGACTCGGTGCCACAGTTGCGAGCCCGCATTTCGGAGATGATCGCGCAACGCTCTGACGTCGAACTGACTCCCGAGGTGGTCACCTTCACCAAGGCCCGATTATCCGACGGTGTGCTCGGGGTGCGCCCCGAGTATCTGGCGGCGGCTTGGCAGACCATCGACGAGAACTTTGGGTCGCTGGACGGATACCTGCGCGACGCCGGTATCGACGATGGTGCCGTCCAGCGCCTCCGCAACCAACTGCTCGGCTGATATGCCGTAACTATGCGGTCGGCCCAAAGGCCAGACACGCACGCGAGATCCCTTTAGGCTCAGCGGATACCGTTCGCCAGGAGGGATGAGGGCGTTGAGTTACTTCACCGCGGAGCCGCTGCTGTTGGCAACCGCGGCCACTGATCTGGCCGGCATCGGCTCGGCGATCAGCGAGGCCGCTGCCGCCGCGGCTAGTCCGACGACCGTTCTGTTGCCCGCGGCCGCCGACGAGGTGTCAGCCGCCATCGCCAAGTTGTTCGGTGCGTTCGCCGAGGAATACCAAGCTCTCAACGCGCAGATCTCGGCTTTCCACAACGAATTTCAGCAGCGCTTGCTGGCCGCGGCCAACTCCTACGCCAACGCCGAGGCCGCCAGCGCGGCGGCACTCGTGCAGCAGGCGATCAGCGGACTGCCGACGCAGACGGCGCCGCCGCCCCCGCCCGGCCCCATGAGCCAATTGACGGCGCTGGTTTTCGGTGGCACCGGAACGCCGATTCCCGGCCAGACGTATATCGACGCGATGTTTACCCGATACGTTCAACCGCTTTTCCCGACCGCCCTTCCTCAGGGTCTGTTCACGCCCGAGCAGCTTTATCCGATCACCGGTGTCAAGACATTGCCCCTGGCAACGTCGGTGCAGCAGGGCCTGCAAATCATGGATGACGCCATTTGGCAACAACTCAACGCCGGAAATCGCGTCACGGTCTTCGGCTACTCCCAGAGCGCGATCATCGCTTCATTGGAGATGCAGCACCTTATTTCGCTGGGCCCGAACGCGCCGCTGCCCAGTCAACTGAGTTTCGTCTTCACCGGCAACGAGATGAATCCCAATGGCGGTCTGCTCGCCCGCTTCCCGGGGTTGAATATCGCCAGCATCGGCTTGCCGTTCTACGGAGCAACGCCGGACAATCCCTATCCGACAACCACGTACACCATCGAATATGACGGCTTCGCCGACTTCCCCCGCTATCCGCTGAATCTCATTTCCGACCTGAACGCCGTCTTTGGCATTCTGACGCTGCACACGCAATATGCCAGCATTCCGCTTTCCGATGTGGCCAATAAGGTCCTGCTGGATACCGTCGGGACCACGTCGAATCAGTACTACATCATTCCGTCCGCACATCTGCCACTGCTGGATCCGGTTCGCGCTATTCCGGTCATCGGACAGCCGATCGCGGCGTTGATCGAGCCGGACCTGAGGGTGATCGTCAACCTGGGTTACGGCGATCCCAACTACGGCTACTCGACGAGTCCGGCGAACGTGCCGACGCCCTTCGGGCTCTTCCCCGACGTCCCGCCCAGCGTGGTCGCCGATGCGTTGATTGCCGGAACTCACCAGGGGCTCAACGACTTCGCCGCCGCCCTGCCCGCGGCGCTGACCACCGCTCCCACCATCGCGCCGCCGGGGCTGCCCCCGTTCCTGACCTCCGTGCTGCCGCCGGCACCTGCTCCGGTTCCCGCTACGCCACTCAACATCGCGAACACATTCGCTGCTGCGATCTCCGACGCGTATTCGACGCTGTTGCCAACCGCAGACCTCGGCCTGGCCCTCGGCGCCACCCTGCCCGCTTACAACGCGACCCTGGCGTTGAGCCAGTTGGCGCAAGGCAACCTGATCAACGCATTCGGCTATCCGGTTGCGGCCACGGTCGGAATGGCCACATTGGGCGGCATGATCGAATTCATCGCTGTCGCAGAGCAATTGATTGCAATTGCGCAAGCTTTCCAAAGCCTCACTATCTGACTTCGCCCAAAGACGGGACAGAGAATCGCAGTCCCTCTAGTCTGACTGGGATTCTTGCCGCCGGTTGCAGAGGATGGGCCCGTGTCATATCTGATCGCCGAACCGCAAGTCATGGCATCGGTTGCGGCGGAGATCGAGGACATCGGTTCAGCCCTCACCGCCGCCAACGCCGCTGCGGCAGGCCCCACATCGACTCTGCTCGCCGCCGCCGGGGACGAGGTGTCGGCGGCGATCGCCAACTTCTTCGGCGCATACGGCCAGCAATACCAAGCCATCGTCGGTCAGATCGAAGCGTTCAGCACCGAATTCCAACGGACACTGGGTGCGGCCGCGAACGCCTACGCGCAAGCCGAGACCGCTGCTGTCACCGCGTTACAGGGGGCATTGGGCGCGCCTGCCTCACCGGTGTTGCCGACGGCGACCCTGCCGCCGTTCCCGGCGAATGCGATTCAGTTGATTTTCGGCGGCACAGGTGTCCCCATACCGACGCAGAAGCTCATCACCGCCGCCGAGAACCTTTACGTCCACGGTGCCAATGCGTTGGGCGTCAACACACCCGAGCAGCTTTACCCGCTGACCGGCGTCCGGAGCATGTTCTTCAACCAGTCGGTCAGTCAGGGGCTGACCATTATGGACAACGCGATCCGAAGCCAGATCGCAGCCGGTCAATCGGTGACCGTCTTCGGTATTTCGCAGAGCGCCGTCATCGCGTCGCTGGAGATGCAGAAACTGGCGGCCGCGGGCAACCCATTTCAAGGGATGCTCAACTTCGTCCTGACCGGCAATGAAATGAACCCGAACGGCGGCCTGCTGTCACGATTCCCCGGCCTGTCGCTGTCCAGCCTGGGTCTGGACTTCTACGGCGCCACACCGGCGAACACGCCCTACCCGACGGCTATCTACACCCTGGAATATGACGGCTTCGCCGACTTCCCCCGCTACCCGCTCAACTTCCTGGCCGATCTGAATGCGGTCGCCGGCATTGTCTTCGTGCACCCCACCTACTTCGACCTGACAGCGGCACAGGTGAACAGTGCGCTGCAGCTGCCGACCTCGCCCGGTTACGCCGGCCACACCAGCTACTACATGATCCGCACGCCGAACCTGCCGCTGCTCGAGCCGCTGCGTGCCCTACCCGTCATCGGCAACCCACTGGCGAACTTGATCCAGCCCGACTTGAAGGTGTTGGTGAACCTCGGTTATGGCGACCCGGCGTACGGCTTCTCCACCGCGCCGGCCGACGTGTGGACGCCGTTCGGACTGTTCCCAGACGTCAGCCCGCTCACCGTCGCCAACGCGCTGGCCACCGGCACTCAACAGGGCATCGCCGACTTCTCCCGCGACATCTCTCAGCTGATGGCGCATCCGCCAGCGCTGCCGTCGTTCACCCTGCCGGCGCCGACGGATCTCACGCTCAAGCTGGGCCCAGCACCGACGCCGCTGCAGGTGGCTAACACGGTGGCCTCGATCGTCTCCACCAACTACGCGGTGCTCCTCCCCACGGCAGACACGCTCACCGCGCTGTTCACCAGCGTCCCCGCCTACAACCTTCAGTTGTTCGTCGACCAGCTGGCGCACGGCAATCTGATCAACGCGATCGGGTATCCCATCGCGGCCGACATCGGGTTGGGCACGGTAGCGGGTGCGGTCGAATTCCTGGTGCTGGCCGAGGCCGCGTCGAACACCATCAAGGACATTCAGAGTCTGATCCCTTAACCGCGTCAACCGCTCAGCAGATCCACAGGTACTTATTTAGCCAATACACGCTATTTCGCCGTGAGCCACGCCACACCGATCTAGTCTGTCTAATGCCCGGGCTTCGCGATGGTCGGCTGCACCGCCTCATCGACACCACAGCCAAGCGGTGTCCCCGCGAAAAGCCCCGTCTGCGAGAGGATTTGGTCGATGGCATTCTTGACGACACAACCGCAACTGCTGGCTGACGCCGCCACCAATGTGGCCGACATTCGTTCGGCGATCGCCGCGGCCAATGCCGCCGCCGCCGGCCCGACGACCAGCCTGGCCGCAGCCGCGGCAGATGAGATCTCCGAAGCCATCGCGGTTCTGTTCGGCAGCCACGCACAGGAATATCAGGCGGTCATCGGCCAGGCCACGGCCTTCCATGAGCAGTTCGTCGCGGCGCTGACCGCCGCGGGGAATGCCTACGCCGCGGCCGAAGCGCAAGCCGCGACCACCTTGAACTCGCTCACCGCGCCGCTGTTCGGTGGAGTGGTCGCACCGGCAGCTGCCGGCGGCGCAATTGCGCCGTTCGCGGCCGCGGCGCTGCCGACGTCGATATTGCCCGCCAACTTTGTGGCTCTCATCATGCAGGGCAGCGGCACGCCGATTCCGACGGTCCCCTACATGCATAGCGTCGCGCCGTATATTCCCGGTGTCTCCGCTCTGACATCGTTGTTCCCCTTGGTCACTCCCGAAGGTTTGTATCCGTTAACCGCTGTCAAAGACCTGCCGCTCACGGTGTCGGTGAACACCGGTGTGCAGATCTTGGACAACGCCCTCTTCGGGCCGCAAGGGCTGATTTCCGGCGCGGCACCATTCGGCGGGAACGCCGTGAACGTCCTGGGTTACTCGCAAAGCGCCATCATCAGCTCGCTCGAGCTGCAGAACATCGCCGCCGGATTGACGGCCCACCCGCTCCCGAGTCAGCTCGCATTCACGTTGCTGGGCAATCCGATGAACCCCAACGGCGGCTTGTTCGCACGGTTCCCCGGACTGCAACTGCCCAGCCTGGGTCTGGACCTCTATGGAGCAATGCCCACGCACACCGGTTACCAGACGACCACCTACACGCTGCAATACGACGGCTACGCCGACTTCCCGCGCTACCCGCTCAACTTGCTGGCCGACCTGAACGCGTTCGCCGGCATCCAGTTCGTGCACGGCAACTATCCGGACATCAACCCGAGTGCACTTCCCCCCGGGTTCAACCTGGTTCAGTTGCCGACCACTACCGGCCCCGCCGGGCTCGACCAGTTCTACATGATCACCTATCCGAATCTGCCTCTGTTGGAGCCGCTTCGGGCACTACCGGTGATCGGCAACCCGCTGGCCGACCTGGTTCAGCCGAACCTGACCACGCTGGTCAACCTCGGCTACGGTGACCCGCACTACGGCTACTCGACCAGTCCTGCCGATGTGCCAACACCATTCGGCATCTTCCCGTCGGTGAACCCGGTGAGCCTGGCCGGCGATCTGATCGCCGGAAGTCAGCAGGGCTTCGGCGCCTTTGTCGGCGACCTCCAAGCGATGGCACCGGCATCGCCGGCCGCGTTGGTCAACTCCCTGACATCTGCCTTCAGCGGGGGCGGCGGTGGGGGTGGAACGGGCGGATTCTCACTGCCGGCGCTGACCGCGGGCTTCTCGCCGGATGCCTTCATCGACCAATTGCAGGCGTTGAACACCAACGTCACCAGCTCGATCACCAACGCGGCAGCCAACACCTACGCGGTGTTGCTTCCCACCGCAGACATCGCCAATGCGCTGGTGACCTCGGTTCCGTCCTACGACTTCAACCTGTTCCTCGATGGCATAGAGCAAGTCATCGGCGGCGACCCGGTCGGCGGACTGACCTATGCGTTCGGTGCTCCGATTGCGGCCAACACGGCGTTGTACGCGCTCGCCGGCGGGTTCGAATTGAACGTGCTCATCAACGCCGTCGAGGGAATCATCTAACGGTAATCCACGGGTAGTCCTTGGGGCGTAGCGAATTTCCGCTGCGCCCCAATCCCTTTCGATTACCGCCTACACAATTCAGAATTGACGCCCGCGAAGACCTGTACGTCGGGCCATAACAGATCTACCCTGGCAATTACTGGGCTTCGCATGGCCCGTATAGGTCGGGTCATCGCATTCACAGCATCGTCGGAGAGCTGCTAAAACCCCCCGTCGGAAGGGAATTAGGCGATGTCGTATTTGGTCACCCAACCGCCGGTGCTGGAAACCGCCGCCGCGAACGTCGCCGAAATCCAGTCGGTCATCGCAGCGGCCAACGCGGCCGTCGCAGGCCGGACGACTAATGTGCTGGCCGCCGCGGCCGACGAAGTTTCGGCGGCAATTGCAAAGCTGTTCGCTGGTTACGGCGAGGAGTACCAAGCGGTTGTCCGGCAGGCGACGGCCTTCCATCAGCAATTCACTCAGGCGCTGACGTCGGCCGGACTCGCTTATGCACAAACCGAACTGGCGAACGCGCTCACCACGGCATCCGGCGCGGTTGCCGCGAGAGCGACCCAGGCCGCCGCACCGCTGCTGCAGGTGATGTCGGACCCCGCGACCACCTGGTCGATTGTCCTGGGCGCCAGCGGATACCCGATCCCCGCACCGGATTACATCGATGACCTTGCGGCACTGTTTATCTCACCGTGGCGGACCATAGGTTCAAATTTGCAGGGCCTGAACACACCCGAAGGCTTGTACCCGCTCACCGGCATCAAAGATCTGACCCTCAACGACTCGGTGGCGCGTGGCCTGACCATCCTGGACAACACCATTCGCCCATTGCTCAGTGACTTGCAGACGGTGAACATTCTGGGCTACTCGCAGAGCTCAGTCATCTCCTCACTGGAGATGCACTTGCTCAACCCGGCTAACATCCCGATGCCCAGTTTGGGTGATCTGTCCTTCACCCTGCTGGGAAATCCAGCGAATCCCAACGGCGGTCTGCTCTCTCGCTTCCCGGGCCTGAGCCTGCCCAGCCTGGGTATCGACTTCGGCATCGCCACCCCGGACAACTCCTTCCCCACCCGGATCTACACCATCGAGTACGACGGCTTCGGGGGCTTCCCGCAATATCCGATCAACTTCCTGGCCGACCTCAACGCCTTCATGGGCATCCTGACGCTGCACGGCACCTATCCGTTGCTGACCGCCGACCAGGTTGCCAACGCCATCCAATTGACGAACACGCTGGGCCCGGTGCAGACCGAGTACTTCATGATCCCCACCGCCCATCTGCCGCTGCTCGATCCGGTGCGGGCGATACCGGTCATCGGCAATCCCATCGCCAACCTCGTCGAACCGGATCTGCGGGTTCTGGTCAACCTGGGCTACGGCAACACCGCCCATGGCTGGTCCCCCGATCCGCCCAACGTTGCCACCGGCTTCGGTGTGATTCCGCCGGTTCACCCCGGCGATGTCGTGGCCGCATTGGCCGCGGGCAGCCAACAAGGCATTGCCGCGTTCTCCGCCGACCTGGCCAACAATGTCCTGCCGGCCTTCGCCAACCTGCCCAACACCCTTCCCGCCGCGGTCAATTCGGCCTTGCAGCACGCCGGAACAGGCGGAGCCGCGATGCTTGCCGGAATCCAGTCCAGCCTGTCGTCGCCGCAGAGCTTCATTCAGTCGTTGCTGGCCGCCAACCTCAAGCTCGCCTACACCTCGTCGAACATCGCCGCGACGGCTTACGCGGCCGTACTGCCGACCGCCGATGTGCTGAACGCAGCGGTGACCGCGATCCCGGCTTATGACGTGTACTTGTTCGGCAACGGACTCCTGCAGGCCTTCAACGGCGATCCCGTCGGAGGACTGATCAACGCCTTCGGCGGCCCGGTGGCCGCGAACGTCGGATTGGCGACGCTACTGGCCGGCTTCGAACTGCGGGTCATTCAGCACGCGGCGCAGTCGATCAGCAGCGAACTCAGTGGCCTGCTCTAACCCCGCTACGGCTCCAGCACGACTTTGCCCAACACCCGCCCGGCGTCCAACGCCTGCAACGCCGCACGAGCCTCGGACAGCGGATAACGTTGCGGCGGAGGCGGTCTCAACCCCAGGAACACCAGTTGATTGAGCCCCCACGAGAATAAGGCTGCCGAACCCGGCACCTTGTTCAGGTACTCGCCCCACGCCACGCCCACCACACTGACGTTGCGCAGCAACAACCGGTTGACCGTGAGGGTGGGGATGCTGCCCGCCGCGAAACCGATCACCAACAATTTGCCGTCGATGGCCAGCACGCGCAGGGCGTCGTCGAACACCGAACCTCCGACGGGGTCGACCACGATGTCGACGCCCCGACCGTCGGTGTGCTCGTAAACCTGCTCGGTCCATCCGTCGACCAGCGGAAGGACCACGTGCGCCCCGAGTGAGGCGACATAGTCCACGGCCGTCTCCCGATGCACCGCGGCGATCACCTTGCCCGCGTTCATCGCCTTGGCGATCTGTACGGCGGCGGTGCCCACTCCACCCGCGGCGCCGAGGACCAACACCGTGTCACCCGGGCGCATCGCGGCCCGCCGCGTCAGTGCAAAATACACGGTGTTGTAATTGACCAGCAGCGAAACCGCTTCCGCGTCATCAAGTTCCGGTGGGCTGCGCACCACGTTCGCTATCGGCACGGCGACTTGTTCGGCGTACCCGCCGAGGACGCCGAACGACGAGACCCGGTCTCCCACTTCGAAGCCGGACCCTTCGGGCGCCGAGCGCACCACGCCGGCCGTCTCCAATCCCGGGACGAACGGCGGGCGTAGCTTCAGTTGGTATTCGCCCTTGGTCAAGAGCAGGTCCGGGAAGCACACCCCGGCCGCGCGGACCTCGATGACCACATTGTCACCGTCGCCGGGAACGTCGTCGATATCGGTGTAGACCATGCCGGACGGACCGGAAAGCTTCTGTACGACACAGGCTTTCATCGAAGTTACAACTTGAATCCAGCTTTTTGCGCATTCGACAGGTCGGTGATCTCGCTCCAATGATCAGCGATGTCCTGCACCGAGGGCGGATTGTCGAAGGTGAGGCCCTCGTTCTGGAACAGCGCCACTCGCTGCACCTTTCCGCCACCGACGACGAACACCGATCCGTTGTCGGGGCATTCTTCGGTGCACAGGTATGCCATCACCGGCGCCACGAATTCCGGAGTGAGCTTTTCCAGCACCTCCTTGGGCAAGATGTCCTCGGTCATCCGGGTGGCCGCGATCGGAGCCAGCGCATTGGCGTGGATGTTGTACTTGGCCCCTTCCAGCGCCAGGGTGTTGATCATTCCAACCAGGCCGAGTTTGGCTGCACCGTAGTTGGTTTGGCCGAAGTTGCCGAACAGACCGCTGGTGGACGTGGCTACCACCACGCGACCGAAGCTCTGCTCGCGAAAGTGCGGCCAGGCGGCGCGGACGACGTTGTATCCGCCGTACAGGTGCACCTTCAGCACGGCATCCCAGTTCTCCGACGTCATCTTGTGGAAGGTGCCGTCGCGCAGAATTCCGGCGTTGCTCACCACGCCATGAACGGCGCCGAACTCCTCGAGCGCGGTCTTGATGATGTTGGCCGCGCCGTCTTCGGTGGCGACGTTGTCGTAGTTCGGGGCCGCGCGGCCGCCCGCGTTCCGGATCTCGGCCACCACCTGGTCGGCCATCGCCGAGCCGGCTCCGGTGCCGTCGCGGGCGCCACCCAGGTCGTTGACGATGACGCTGGCGCCTTCCCGAGCGAGGGTGAGGGCGTATTCACGGCCCAGCCCCCCGCCGGCTCCGGTGACGACGACGACGCGATCCTGCACTCCGGGCATCTGGTTCCTCTCTGAAATTTTTGCGAATCGGGAAGGTGACGGGTTCGGTCAGAACATCCGGCGCGCCATCTTGAAGGCACGTTCGGTGTAGGGCGGGTAGATGAAGCTGGACAAATCCGGCCGGGTGGGCTTGGTCAGCACCGACTTGCGGTGGCTGAACTCCTCGAAGCCGTAGCGGCCGTGGTAGGCGCCCATCCCCGACGCACCGACCCCACCGAACGGCAGCTTGGCCGTCGACACCTGGAAGGCGATGTGGTTGATGAGCATGCCGCCGGCCGGCACTTCCTTGATGAACCGCTCGCGCGTCTCCCGCGCTTTGGTGAACAAGTACGCCGCTAGCGGCTTGGCCCGTGAGTTGACGAAACGTATTGCCTCGTCGAGGGATCGAACGGTGATCACCGGCAGGATCGGCCCGAAGATCTCGTTTTGCATCAGCGGGCCGTCCGGACTGGGATCGACGACCACGGTGGGCTGGATGCGCAGGGTCGACGGGTCGACCTCACCACCGACGGTGACTTTGCCGTCCCCTTCGGTCAGGTAGCTGCTGATCCGGTCGAACTGGCGCTGGTTGACGATCCGCACACCGTTGGGCTTGTCCGCGGTGAACTGGTTGATGGCGGCGCCGATCTTGCGCACCAGCTCGTCGCGGATGCTCAGGTCTGCGATCACGTAGTCGGGAGCTACACACGTCTGCCCGTTGTTCAGCAGCTTCATCCACGCGATCCGCTTGGCCGCCACGTCGACGTCGGCGTCGGCCGCGACCACCACCGGGCTCTTGCCGCCGAGTTCGAGGGTGACCGGGGTCAGATGCGGTGCGGCGCCCTCGTAGACTTTGCGGCCGATCTCGGTGCCGCCGGTGAACAGCACCCGATCCAGGCCCTGAGCAAGCAGCTCTTGACTGACCGATCCGTCGCCCTCGATCACCGCGATCGCGTCGTTGTCCAGGTAACGCGGAACCAGCTCGGCCATCAGGTGCGCGGACGCGGCGGCGATCTCAGAAGGCTTGAGCAAGACCGCGTTTCCGGCGGCGATCGCCCCGACGGCCGGCCCCAGGGTCAAGTAGAACGGGTAGTTCCAGGCGCCGATGATCAGCACGGTGCCGTACGGCTCGTACTCGATCCAGCCGCGACCCGGAAGCTGCGGCACCTCCAGTAGTTGGTACCGGCGGCGCGTCCACCTGCGCAACTTCTTGGCCGCGTACTTGGCTTCCCCGGCGGTGGTGGCGATGTCGGCGATGTAGGCCTCGAACGGGTTGCGGTCCAAGTCCTCGGCGAGGGCCGCGGCGATCGCGGGTTCGTTTTCCTCCATCAGCTTGGCCAGCTGCAGCAGTTGCTGCTTGCGCCAGTCCAGGCTGCGCGTGCGACCGGTCGCAAAGGTCTTGCGCAGTTTCGCCACGGTGGCGGGGACGTCGTTTGATTGCGGTGCACCGGAGGTGGGTGCAGCTGTGGCCAGGGAGTCGGTGGTCATCGTTGTCCTTCCTTCTCCGGAGCTGCGCGCTGCTGTTCGCATGCGGTCGTCTACCGGGTGATAACGCGATCCTAGTCACCCCGCTGCGGCAGCCATAGAACGCATGCGGCGTCCTGGCATGTGCCGGACACTCAGGCCGGAAAACGCAGCCGACCGGTCGGTTCAGCCCTTGGCCGCCGTCACGAAGTAGTTGGTGAACGGCTGGTCCTCCGTTTGCGGCGGGCGGCCGAGTCGCTGCGCCTCCTCGCGCGCCCCGACGACCTCGGTGGCCCAGCCGTGCGCACCGAACCACTGCGCAGTTTCCGGCCGGCCCTCGTCGTCGAACCAGAGGTCGAACGGGTTGAACGAGGTGTCCGCGCCGCGCGCTTCTCGTTTGGCGCGCAATTGGGCCCACCGTTTCTCGGCCTCGGTTCGTTTGGCCTCGTCGACGCCGAACATCTCCACGGCCACCCGGCTGCCGGGTCCGCTCAACGCGTCGATCGAACCAAACATGGTTTCCTGCGCTGCCGCCGGGAGAAACGGCAACAGCCCTTCGGCCAGCCAGGCGGTCGGACGCTCGCTGTCGAGACCGGCAGCACGCAACGCTTGCGGCCAGTCGTGCCGCAGGTCGACCGGTACCGCGCGTCGGTCGGCGGTCGGCGCGGCTCCGTGCGCGGCCAGCGTCCGTTCCTTGTACTCCAGCACTCCAGGCACATCGATCTCGTAGACGACGGTGCCGTCCGGCCAACCCAGGCGGTAGGCGCGCGAGTCCAAGCCGGCCGCCAGCAGCACCACCTGGCGGATACCGGCCGCGGCGGCGTCGGTGAAGTAGGCGTCGAAGAAGTGCGTGCGGACGGCCTGGGAGTTGACCATCTGCTGGGCGTCGACGCTGAAGCCGTCCGCCGTCTCCTCGTCGGGCTCGGTACTCCACCAGGTGGAGACCTGTTCGCGGACTCCGGCTAGTTCCGGCGTGGACACCAGCGGTTCGGCGAACTGGTCGCGGATCAACGGGTCATCACTCGCGGTCTCGGCGGCCCGGGCCAGTGCGACCATGACGGCGGTCGCCCCGACGCTGGTCGCGATGTCCCAGGAGTCGTCGGCCGTGCGCGGCACTACAACCGTTCCGCGGTCACGAAGTCGGAGAAGGCTTGCTTGTCGTCTGCCATCGGAACACCGTCGACCCAGCGGCCCACCCGGCGCATCTCGTCAGTCGCATTCTGAGCCGTCGCGCGCCACCCGTGATCGTTGAGCCAGTCGGCAAGAACCGCCCGATCCGGGTCGTGGTAGATCAACTCCTGCACGTCGACCGTCTGCTCCATCCCGAGCGTCTCGGCCACCTTGCGGAATCGTTCGCGCATTTCTTCGCGGCGTTCGTCGGCATGGTTGCCGGCGGTTTCGGCGGAAATCCGGCTACCCGGCGGACTGATCTCACCGATGCGCGTGAACAGCAGGTCCTGAGCTTGTGCGGGCAGGTACATCAACAGGCCTTCGGCCAACCACGCGGTCCGCTCCGACGGGTCGAAGCCGGCGTCGCGCAGCGCCGCGGGCCAGTCTTGACGCAGGTCGATCGGTACTTCGTGGCGATCGGCGGTCGGCGTCACGTCGTTCTCGGCGAGCGTCGCCGACTTGAACGCGAGCACCTGCGGCTGATCGATCTCGTACACCGTGGTGCCGGCCGGCCAATCCAGCCGGTACGCCCTCGAATCGAGGCCCGAGGCCAGGATGACGATCTGCCGGATGCCGTCGGCGACCGCGTCCCGGAAGTAGGTGTCGAAGAAGTGGGTGCGCACGGCTTGATAGCTGCGCATGTGCTGCACGGTGGCAGCGGTCTCAGCGTCGATCGCCTCCACCTTGGCCACCATGTCCTCATCGAGCATCGCTTCCCAGAGCACCCCGGCGCGGGCGCTGGTGACCAGAAGCTTGGCGTAGGGGTCCCGGATCAGCGGGTCGGGCTGCTCGGTCTCGACGGCGCGAGCGGCCGCCACCATCACCGCGGTGGCACCGACGCTGGTCCTGATGTCCCAGGTGTCGTCATGAGTGCGCAGCGTGCTCATACGCAGATCCCCTGTCTGTGATCAGTTAGTGGGTCCGCCGAGACGGGCCCGGACGAGTTTGGTGTGCACGGCCTCGTCGACCATGTCTTCGGATACCGGCCGGCCCAGGCGGGCCATCTCCTGATGGTTGTTGACGCTCTCCACCTGCCAGCCGTGGTCTGCCAGCCATTGTGCGGCGTCGGAACGGTTGGGCTCGTGGTAGGTCAGCGCCTCGACGTTGATGTCCAGCCCCAGCCGGTCGCGCATCAGTTGCCAGCGCCGTTTGTTGCCGTGGGTGTTCAACGTGAAGACCTCGACCGCGAACTGACTGCCGGGCGCGCTGAGTCCGGTCACCATCTCGAACAGCCGATCCTGGGCGTCACTGGGCAGGTAGGCCAGCAGCCCTTCGGCCAGCCATGCGGTCGGCCGCTGCGAGTCGAACCCCGCCGCTGACAACGCCGCTGGCCAGTCGTCGCGCAAGTCGACCCCGACGGGACGCCGGTCGGCGGTGGGGACAGCGCCGTGGGAGTCGAGGATCCCGCCTTTGTATTCCAGCACTTGGGGCTGGTCGATCTCATACACCGAGGTGTCGGCGGGCCAATCCAGGCGGTAGGCGCGCGAATCCAAACCGGCGGCAAGGATCACCACCTGACGGACGCCCGCCGCGGCGGCGGCCAGGAAGAACTCGTCGAAGAAGTGCGTGCGCACCGCCTGGTAGTTGCATCCCATCCGATGTAGCCGCCGGCCGTCCTCATCGCCGTCCAGCCACGCCATCTCGGCGTCGGTCAACCGCGCCCAGACGGGGCCGGCTGAGGACACCAGCACCTGCGCGAACTCATCGCGAATCAACGGGTCAGGCCCAGCGGTTTCCACCGCACGCGAGGCCGCGACCCCCAGCGCGGTGGCGCCCACGCTCTCGGTGATCGCCCAGCTGTCGCCCGCGGAACGCAGCGAGGGAACGTCGTTCAGATCAGACATATGGCCGCCATGATACCGAGTAAGTTAGCCAAGCTATGCGCTTTGTGCCCCAGGTCACTGGCGGTTCACGAGACGTACTTGCGGGCACCGCCGTTGAGTTGCATGTCTTCCAACTGCTGGTAACCGCGCTCGAGGTTGGCCGGAACCGGCTTGCGCTCGCGCAGCACCCACGGCAGCCCGCGCACCGCATCCGAAATGCCCTGCACGCTGACCCGATCGCGGGGGAGGCGACGCAGCAGCCGAATGGTGTGCCGGGCGGCGCTGGGCAGCGGTCGGCGAAGCCAGGTGAACCACAGCGTGTTTCGGATGCCATGGCGCCGGCGCAGGTGGGCGTCGCGCAGGCGCGAGGCGTAATGATGGGCGACGACGTCCGGCACGTAGCTCATGTGCCACCCGGCACGGGCGAGATCCGACGCCAGTAACTCCTCCTCACCGCCGAGCCACAATCGCTTGGAGAACCCACCGGCCGCCAGAAACGCTTCGCGGCGCACGATCGAAACTCCGGCCAAAAAGCTGAGCAGCGGGTGGCCGGGGATACCGGGCGGCCGGTCCAACGGCGACTCGGCCATTTCCTCGCAGATGGCGTCGAGCTTTCCGTCGGGCTCGACGGTGATGCTGGCGGTCACCACGGCGAGCGTGGGATGCGCGTCGAGCAGGTCGGCGGCGCGGCGCAGCGCTGCGGGCTCGTACCAGGTGTCGTCGTCGCAGAACGCCACATACGGCGTGTCGACGACCTCGACACCGAGATTGCGACCGACCGCACCCATGTTCTTCCCCGGGGTCAGCAGGGTCACCCGGGGATGCCGGTCGCGCACCAGATCCGCGGTTCCGTCCGTCGAGGCGTTGTCGACGACGACGACGCGCGGCTGTTCTGGTAAGTCAGCGAGCCGGCCAAGGGTGCGGTCCAGTTCCGTGCGACGGTTGTGGGTGATCACCACCACGCTCACGCGACCATCGGGTGACACACGCTCTCCTCGAATGGGGAATCAGCGCCCTCGCCGCCGTCCCCCTCCGAGCCGGCGAGCCGATCCGCTCCTGTAACTACCCCGAGGGCCGATCCTTAAGCAGGAGTATGCCGTTCAGTTGGGCGGGCGCCACAGCGCGCCGGAGAGCATCTGCCCCAACGATGCGGTGATGGTGTCGATTTCTTCGTAGCTGCCGATGAATCCGGCGTAGAACCCCACGCCGCACAACATCACCAACAAGGTTTCGGCCAGCACGGCCACGTCGACGTCGGCGGAGATCTCGCCGCGCTCGATCGCGTCGTTGACCGCCCAGTTCAAGAACTCTCGGCTGATTCGCACCGCGTCCTGTTCGGACCGGATCAAATCGGGGTGACGCTGGGACTCGAGTACGGCAGTCGCCAGAAATGCTGCGGTGCACGGGTTTCGGGAATCGACCTCCATCGCGACGGCGATGAAGGCGGCCAGCCGGCCCATCAACGACGTCTCGCGGCGGGCGCGGTCGATGCCGCCGGTGACGACCAGTTCGTTGGTCCGCTCCACCACCTCCCGGTACAGCAGCCGCTTACTGGAAAAGTAGTGATTGATGGCCGGTCGCGTCAGGTCGGCGCGGACGGCGATCGCTTGAAAGGTGGCGCCGTCATAACCGCGTTCACTGAACACTTGACGAGCCGCGCTAACGATGCGTTTGCGCGTCTCGTCTGCTTTCGCTGCCGGGGGACGCCCCGGACCGCGACTGGCCGTGAGCGGCATCATTATAGTGTGCCACCGCGATCAAGAGGCATTACCGCGTTCGGAGGGGATGCTACGAAACTTGCCAGCCTCGTAGTCCTCGAGCGCCTGGATCACCTCGGCCCGTGAGTTCATCACGAAGGGTCCGTAGTGGAACACCGGTTCCCGGATCGGCCGCCCGCCCAGCAGCAACACATCCAGACCAGGACCGCGGCCGGTCTGCGGCGCTGCGACGGTGAGTCGATCACCGGCCCCGAGCACCGCCAGCTGGCCGTGCCGGATCGGATGATCGACCGACCCGACCGAACCTGCGCCCGACAGGACATACACCAGTGCATTGAAATCACGACGCCACGGAATGCTCACGCGTGCACCGTTTTCGATGGTTGCGTGCGCGAGCGTGATCGGGGTGTGGGTCTGGCCCGGTCCGCAGTGGCCGTCGATGTCGCCGGCGATGATGCGAAGCAGTGCGCCGCCGTCCGTCGAGGCGACCAAGGCTGCGTCGCTGCCTTCGATGGCCTGATAGCGCGGTGGCGTGAATTTGTCTTTCTTCGGCAGGTTCACCCACAACTGGATGCCGTGGAACAACCCGCCGCTTTTCACCATCTCGGCGGGCGGGGTCTCGATGTGCAAGATGCCCGAGCCCGCCGTCATCCACTGTGTCGCACCGTCGGTGATCAGCCCGCCGCCGCCATGGGAGTCCTGGTGGGCGAAGGTTCCGTCGATCATGTAGGTGACGGTTTCGAAGCCGCGGTGTGGGTGCCAGTCAGTGCCGCGCGGTTCGCCCGGCTGGTAGTCGACCTCGCCCATCTGGTCCATATGGATGAACGGGTCCAAGGCTGCGGTGCTGACCCCGGCGAACGCCCGGACCACCGGGAACCCCAGACCTTCATAGCCGCGCGGGCCGGTGGTGATCGATTGGACGGGACGCTCGGTTTCGGCGGCTGCGGCCAGTGTCAGTCGGGGCAAGGTGAGGGTATCTGCGGTGATTGCGGGCATTTCGACTCCTTTGCGAAAGATACCCATATAACCGGACCAAGGTCCGCTTATTCCCCGCACCCTAGGATGGCGTGGTGGACGAACCGGAGCCGCCAACGGCCCCACCCGCAGCGGCCGGCGGACGCTTCGGCGCAGCCATCAGGCAAGCCGGCTACCTGCCCAAGTGGTTCTCACTGGGCATCACCATCGGCGTCATCGCCGGCCTCGGTGCCGTCGTCTTCTACCTCGCGCTGAAGTACACCGGCGAATTCCTGCTCGGTTACCTCGCCGGCTACCACATCCCCACGCCCGTCGGGGAGGGCGGCAGCCGCGGCTCCACCGGTTTCGCGCGGCCCTGGGCCATTCCGTTGGTTACCACCGGCGGTGCCCTGCTGTCCGCGCTGATCGTGGCCAAGCTGGCACCGGAAGCCACCGGCCACGGCACCGATGAGGCGATCGAGGCGGTGCACAGCGATCCGCGCGCCATCCGCAGCCGGGCGGTGCTGGTGAAGATGGTTGCCAGCGCGCTGACCATCGGGTCCGGCGGGTCGGGCGGCCGCGAGGGACCGACCGCGCAGATCTCCGCCGGCTTCTGTTCCTTGCTGACGCGCCGGCTCGGCTTGTCCGACGAGGACGGCAGGATCGCGGTGGCATTGGGCATCGGCGCGGGCATCGGCGCGATCTTCGCCGCGCCGCTCGGCGGTGCGGTGCTGGCCGCGTCGATCACCTACCGCGACGACTTCGACTACCGCAGTCTGCTGCCCGGTTTCATCACCTCCGGGACGGCGTACGCGGTGCTCGGTTCGTTCCTCGGGTTCGACCCGCTGTTCGGCTATATCGACGCCGAATACCGCTTCGAGCGGGCCGGCCCGATGTTGTGGTTCGTGGTCATCGGTCTGATCGCCGCGGCGGTCGGATACCTGTACGCGCGGGTCTTCCATACCACCGTGGCCCTCACTCGTCGGTTGCCGGGTGGTCCGGTGCTCAAGCCGACCGTCGGTGGACTACTGGTCGGCCTGCTCGGCCTGCTGATCCCGCAGATACTCAGCAGCGGTTATGGGTGGGCGCAACTGGCGGCCGACCGCACGTCGCTGCTCGCCATCCCGTTGTGGATCGTCGTCGTGTTACCGCTCGCCAAGATCGTCGCGACCTCGCTGTCGATCGGCACTGGCGGGTCCGGCGGCTTGTTCGGTCCCGGCATCGTGATCGGCGGCTTCGTGGGGGCCGCGGTGTGGCGACTCGCCGAGATCTCCGGCGCGCCGGGCGTACCCACCGCGCCGGGAATCTTCGTCGTCGTCGGCATGATGGCGTGCTTCGGCTGTGTCGCCCGCGCGCCGCTGGCCATCATGATCATGGTCGCCGAAATGACCGGATCGTTCTCCGTGGTACCGGGAGCAATCATCGCCGTCGGTATCGCGGCGTTGCTGATGTCGCGTACCAACGTGACGATCTACGAGGCTCAGCGACTGAACCGGGAAGCCGCCGACGCCGAACGCGCGCGCCAGGCGCCGCCGGCTTAGGACTACTCTCTCGCGCTGCCCGCCGCGTCTTTTTCGGTGGTCGAGCCCTCGTGCTTCAGTTGTCCGCCGGCGCTCTCCAGATGCGCGCGCACAAACCACTGGTACTGCTCGAGTTGGCCCGTGTGGCCGATCAACAGGTCTTGGGTGACCGGGTCGAGTTCCTCGGTTTCCTCGATGGACTTACGCAGGTCTTCGATCACGCCGGTGTAGACCAGGTCGAGGGCGGCCAGATGCGACTGCACGCAATCCCGGCCGATCGAGTAGTCGTCCCAGGTGCGGTCGCGGATGATCGCGCCCGGAGTTCCCTCGGGCGAACCACCCAGTGCCGCAATGCGCTCGGCGACTTCATCGGCATAGCCGCGCACCGTCGTCACCTGCGGGTCCAGCATCTCGTGCACGCCAATGAAGTTGGGGCCCACGACATTCCAGTGCACGTGCTTGAGCGTCAGATGCAGGTCGTTGTAGGTGCTCAGTTGCTTCTGCAGCAGCTCGATCAGCCGCGCTCCCTGCTTGTCCGTCAAGCCCGGAATAGTGAACTGTGTCATCAAATATCTCCCCTGAGTCGCACACTGTCACTTCCTTCGACGGGTACCCGATGGCCCTGTCCTTAACCGCGACCCCAGTCACAGGTACCGGATGTGCTGAACGGGCAATCGGGGTCCGCGACGCGGCTCATAGGCCAGTCCGCTGGCCTCCAGCAGCCGGACCGCCCGCTGGCGATGTGGTCGCATCGGCTCGAGGAGTTCGAGCATGCCGGCGTCGTCGACGGGATGGCCCAACAAGGTCCAGCCGATCATCTTGGGGACGTGGTAATCGCCCACCGACACCGCGTCGGCGTCACCGAATGCCCGCTGCGCAGTCTCGGCCGCAGTCCAGATTCCGACCCCCGGCAACGACGTCAGCGCCTCCCGCGCCTGCGCCGCCGGGATCGACACCAGCCGCTCCAGCGACGCTGCCCGTTGGGCGCAGGCCACCACCGTCAGCGCCCGCCGAGGGTCGACGTTGGCCCGGTGGAACTCCCACGACGGGATGGTTCGCCAGGTCTGCGCCGACGGCGGCAC
Source organism: Mycobacterium sp. 1423905.2 (assembly GCF_001673155.1). GTDB lineage: Bacteria > Actinomycetota > Actinomycetes > Mycobacteriales > Mycobacteriaceae > Mycobacterium. The sequence goes on from NZ_LZLE01000352.1 coordinate 44,183, forward strand.
CCGCATGCCTTCTGGCGCCGGCCCGGGTGCAGGGGTGCCGTATTTGGTGACCAGCACCCGCCAGGACCGGAAGGCGTCGGCGCCGGGCACCCGTTGCTCGATGACCGCTGGAATCAACGCCTCCAGCACCCGCCCGGTGCGGCCCAAGCGCAGATGCGGAACCCGGCGATGCGCGGCGGCCACCGTGGGATGGCTGGGCTCGAAGTCCGAAGCGTCGTCTTCGGCGCCCAACATCGCGGGCAGTAGAGCGAGGTATTCCTCGGCGCCGTCGCCCCAAGCCTGGCAGTGCGCCGTGTCAGCTGCGGTTCGGCTGAGGCGGGCCGTGACCGGCCCGCTGTTCAGCAGACTAGTGCGCCAGATCGTGCCGTCGCCGGGCATCCGGAAGCAGGGATCGCGTGGACCTCGGCGCAAGGGCGCCAGCGTGTGCCCGAAGCTGACCGCGCCCGGGAAGGTCACGGTGCGCGTAAGACCCAACGCATGACTCCCTACCCGTGCTACCGGTGCTTCGGCGCCGTCGACGGCCCCGTCAATTGACCACAAACTATCTCCCAGGTCAGGATGACCTTATGATGACGCCGTTCGACGATCCGCACGCCGAACTGGCCTGGATGTTTCTCCAGAGCATGAGCGAAGGCGGCGATCTCGACGAAGGGTTCGCATTGCTCAGCGACGACTTCACCTACTGGAGCATCGCGATCCGCACGACGATCAACAAAGCCACCATGCGCCGAGCGGTCGAACGGCGCAAGCAGGTTTTCGAGGCGGACATCGACCTCCTCCGCTGCGTCAACGAAGGCGACACCGTGGTCATCGAAGGTCAGACCGACGGCGTGACCAACGACGGGACCCAGTACGAGAGCCCCTTCGTCTGCATCTTCGAAACCCACGACGGCATGATCACGTCGATGCGTGAATACAGCGACACCCAGTCGCTGGCCAAGGTCTTCCCCTGACTCCGTTCAGTCGGCGACGACGCTGATCTGGGCCTTGTTGGGGTAGAAGGCCACATGCCCGGCGATCGCAGCGACCGCGGGATAGGGCTGCTCGTAGGTCCAGATCGCGTCGGCGACGGTGTCACCGGCCGAGGTAGTCACGCTGTAGTAGTTGGCTTCGCCTTTGAACGGGCAATAGCTGGTCGTGTCGCTGCGTGACAGCCGCTCCTGGACTACGTCGCTGAGCGGAATGTATTGCACCGCAGGCAAGGTGGCCTCCTGCAGGCGCAGCGCCGCGGTGGTGTCGGCGACCAGTTCACCGTTGATATGGACCTGCACCCGACCCTGGGTCGGCTCGATGGTGATCGGGTGTCCAGCGTTGGGCTCTTTGATTTCCGGGTGGCTCATAACAAAATGCAACGTCAGCCGGCGGTCAACATTCCCGTCCGAATGCGTAACGATGGTACTGCGCCAAGGTCCGCAGACCTGGAACTTTGCTCATCACCCGGCCCATCAAGCGCACCGCTGGTGGGGAGAAGTCGAAGGTTGCGCTGTCGAATACCGATTGCCATGCCAGCA
>NZ_LZLE01000353.1 GCF_001673155.1 Mycobacterium sp. 1423905.2
CAGGGGATATTCGGTATCCGAGGCGGCAATCAGTTCCACTTCGGCCAACCGGTTACGGGCTTCGTCCAGGCCGCCGAGTTCGGTGATCATTCCGCGTCCGCCGTCGGTGCAGGCGCTGCCGCCCAGCCCGACCACGACCCGCTTGGCGCCCGCCTGCAGCGCGGCGGCGATCAGTTGGCCCACTCCCTTGCTGTGCGCGGCAATCGCCGTCTCCGGCGTCGGCGGCCCGCCCAGCAACCCCAGCCCGCACGCTTGCGCACACTCCAGGTAAGCGGTCGCCGAGCCGGGATCGAAGACCCACGCCGCCTCCACCGGATCATCCAGCGGCCCGGACACGCGCAGCCGCCGGGGCCGCCCCAGCCTGCTGGCGAGCACCTCGACGAACCCGGGTCCGCCGTCGGACTGGGGCGCGACGATGAAGGAGTCACCCGGCCGAGACCGGGTCCAACCAGTGGCGATGGCGGCGGCGGCTTCTACCGCGGACAGGCTGTCGCCGTAGCAATCCGGCGCCACCAGCACCCGCATCGCAGGCAGCTGTAATCTGCCGGGCCCGAAGCCACCGGCAGGATCGTCCGAGGCCTGCGAGCCGTTCATCACTCGCCAGGGTATGTCCAATTCAACTACTGGCGCATGCGTAATAGTGGCGCACTTCCGGCGTTCAGCTAGCCGCGAAGTAACCTGTCGACTGTGAAGCTGCTGGGCCGTAAGAAGGGCACTCAACCGGGCGCCGACGCGCCCCCCACACCCGTCGAGATCGTGGATGCGTCCGGCGCCCCGCGCAGCACCAGCCCCAAGGGCCGTCCCACCCCCAAGCGCAACGAGGCCCGCAAGAACAAGAAGGGCCCGGTAGTACCGGCGCCGATGACCGCCGCAGAGGCTCGGGCCCGGCGCAAGTCGCTGGCCGGCCCCAAGCTCAGCCGCGAAGAACGGCGAGCCGAGCGGCTCGCCAGCCGAGCCCGGATGACCGAGCGCCGGGATCGCATGATGGCCGGCGAAGAGGCTTATCTGCTGCCGCGCGACCAGGGCCCGGTGCGGCGCTACGTGCGCGACATCGTCGACGCCCGGCGCAACGTGCTGGGCCTGTTCATGCCGTCCGCGCTGGCGTTGCTGTTCGCCATGTTCGCCGTCCCGCAGGTGCAGTTCTACATGTCACCGGCGATGTTGGTGTTGATGGCGTTCATGACCATCGACGGCCTCGTCCTGGGCCGCAAAGTCGGCAGGCTGGTCGATGCCAAGTTCCCCAAGAACACCGAAAGCCATTGGAAGCTGGGCCTCTACGCCGCCGGCCGGGCCTCCCAGATGCGCCGCATGCGCTCCCCCAAGCCGCAAGTCGAGCGCGGCGCCGATGTCGGCTAGCGCTGCGCGCACCCTAGTGCTCGGCGGGATCAGGTCGGGCAAGTCCCGCTGGGCCGAGAACGTGATCACCGAGTCGGTGCCGGCCGGCCAACCGGTTCGGTACCTGGCCTCCGGCCCGGCCGCGCCGGGCGACACCGACTGGGAGCGACGGGTGACCACCCACCGCAGCCGTCGGCCCCAGCACTGGGCGACGGTGGAGACCGACGACATCACGACCGAACTGCGCCAATCGCCTGGAACCCCGACCCTGGTCGACGATCTGGGCACCTGGCTGACCGGCACGCTGGACCGACATCACGGCTGGGCGGACGGGTCGGTGGCCGCGCCCGTCGACGAGATGCTCGCCGCGGTGCGCGCGTTCGAGTCGACGCTGGTGCTGGTCAGCCCGGAAGTAGGGCTGACCGTCGTACCGGCGACGGCCTCCGGCCGCCGTTTCGCCGACGAGTTGGGCGACCTCAACCAGCAGGTCGCGGCGCTGTGCGATCGGGTGGTGCTGGTCGTGGCGGGACAGGCCGTGCCGATCAAGCCGCAGCCGACATGATCGGCTTCGCGCCCATCTCGCCGCCCGACCTGGCCGCCGAAGCCGCCGCCCGTGCCCGGCAGGACACGCTGACCAAACCGCGCGGCGCCCTGGGACGGCTCGAGGAGCTGTCGGTGTGGGCGGCCGCCTGCCAGGGTCAGTGCCCGCCGCAGCAGTTCCAGCGGGCCCGAGTGGTGGTGTTCGCCGGTGACCACGGTGTGGTCAGGTCCGGGGTGTCGGCCTATCCGCCCGAGGTGACCGCGCAGATGGTCGCCAACATCGACAGCGGCGGCGCCGCGATCAGCGCGCTGGCCGGTGTCGCCGACGCCACCGTGCGCGTGGTGGACATGGCCGTCGACGCCGCGCCGGCGTCGGAACGGATCGCGGCGCACCGGGTGCGGCGCGGCAGCGGCGACATCACCACCGAGGACGCGTTGACCGCTGAGCAGACCGCCGCGGCGATCGCCGCGGGCCAGCAGGTCGCCGACGAAGAGGTCGACGCGGGCGCAGATCTGCTCATCGCCGGTGACATGGGCATCGGCAACACCACCCCGGCCGCGGTGCTGGTGGCCGCGCTGACCTCCGAGGAACCGGTGGCGGTGGTGGGTTTCGGCACCGGTGTCGACGACGCAGGGTGGTCGCGCAAGACCGCGGCGGTGCGCGACGCCCTGTTTCGCGCGCGACCGCTGTGGGGTGACCCGGTCGGGTTGCTGCGCTGCTGCGGCGGCGCGGATCTGGCGGCGATGGCGGGATTCTGTGCGCAGGCCGCGGTGCGCCGCACGCCGCTGCTCCTGGACGGCATGGCGGTGACGGCCGCGGCTTTGGTGGCCGAGCGCCTGGCGCCGGGGGCCCGGCAGTGGTGGCAGGCCGGTCATCGCTCCACCGAACCCGGTCACCACGTGGCGCTCACGGCCTTGCAACTCGATCCGATTCTCGATCTCGGGATGCGGCTGGGCGAGGGCACCGGCGCGGCGGTCGCCTTGCCCGTGCTGCGCGCCGCCGTCGCGGCGCTGTCCAGCATGGCTACCTTCGCCGAGGCGGGGGTCTCGACCCGGTCTTCGTCCTAATGGGATGGCTGGCAACGGCTTTCGCGTTCGCGACGGTACTGCCGGTGCCTAGTTCTCGAGTCACCCCGATGGGTCGCGGCGCGATGACCGCGCTGCCGGTAGTCGGGGCCGGCTTGGGCGCCCTGGCGGCGGCCGTCACCTGGGCCGGCGCCCAAGCGTTCGGGCCCTCGAGTGCGCTGTCCGGATTGCTCGCGGTGGCGGTGTTGCTGTTGGTGACCCGCGGCCTGCACATCGACGGTGTCGCCGACACCGCCGACGGTCTGGGCTGTTACGGGCCGCCGCAGCGAGCCCTGGCCGTGATGCGCGACGGGCCCAGCGGGCCGTTCGGGGTGGCGGCCGTGGTGCTGGTCATCGCACTGCAGGGCTTGGCTTTTTCGACGATCCCCACGGCCGGGATCGCCGTCAGCGTGGTCGCCGGGCGGGTGAGCGCGGTGTTGGCGTGTCGCCGTTCGGTTCCGGCGGGTGAGAGCAGCGCGTCGGGCGCCCGGGTCGCCGGTACCCAACCGATGGCCGTGGTGGCGGGCTGGCTGGCGGTGCTGCTGGCGGTGTCGCTATGGGCCGGGCCGCGGCTGTGGCAGGGGCCGGTTGCCGTGGTGGCGGCGGTGTCGGTGGCGGCGGTGCTGGTCGCCCACTGCGCGCGCCGCTTCGGCGGGGTCACCGGCGACGTGTTGGGTGCGGCCATCGAGTTGACGACGACAGTGTGCGCGGTGGTGCTGGCGGCGCTGGTGCGGGTGTAGCGTCCCGGCGCCGAGTGTGCGGCTGGCCGCACACTCGCGCCCCGCTGTGCGGCTAGCCGCACACTCGGCCGTGAGGGCCGGCGCAGGAGAGCCTAGCCGAGCCGCGACATCCAACCGTGGGTGTCGGCGAACGTCCCCCGCTGTATCCCGGTGAGGGTGTCGCGCAGCGCCATCGTCACCTCACCGGGTTCACCGTCGGCGATGGTGAACTCCGCGTCGCCGTATTTCACCTGGGCGACCGGGGTGATGACGGCGGCGGTGCCGCACGCGAACACCTCCGTGATCTCCCCCGACGCCGCCTTCTTCTGCCACTCGGCGATGTCGATCTTGCGTTCTTCGACCGCGAACCCGGCGTCAAGAGCCAACTGCAGCAACGAATTTCGCGTGATGCCGGGCAGCAGCGAGCCGGACAATTCCGGAGTGACCAGGCGCGCCGAACCGCCGCTGCCCAGCACGAAGAACAGGTTCATGCCGCCCATCTCTTCGACGTAGCGGCGCTCCACCCCGTCCAGCCAAACCACTTGGTCGCAACCGTTTTCGGCGGCTTGGGCCTGGGCCAGCAGCGAGGCGGCATAGTTGCCGCCGAACTTGGCCGCGCCGGTGCCGCCCGGACTGGCGCGCACGAATTCCGTTGAGATCCAGACCGTCACCGGGTTGATGCCGCCTTTGAAGTAGGCGCCGGCCGGGGAGGCGATCAGCAGGTACCGGTACTCCTTGGCCGGTCGCACGCCCAAGCCGGGCTCGGTGGCGATGATGAACGGACGCAGATACAGCGCCTCTTCCCCGCCGGCCTTGGGCACCCACGCCTTATCGATCGCGATCAGCTGGCGCAGGGATTCCAGGAACACCTCGTCGGGCAGTTCCGGGATCGCCAAGCGGCGTGCTGAGGAGCGCAACCGGGCCGCATTGGCGTCGGCGCGAAACGACACAATCGACCCGTCCGCCCAGCGGTAAGCCTTGAGGCCCTCGAACACTTCCTGCGCGTAGTGCAACACGATGGCCGACGGGTCCAGTTCGATCGGGCCGTAGGCGATGACCCGGGCGTTGTGCCAGCCTCGGCCGTCCACGTAATCGATCGAGACCATGTGATCGGTGTGGTATTTGCCGAACCCCGGGTCCGCCAGGATCGCTACCCGCTGCGCCTCGGTGGCGGGATGATCCGACGCCGAAACCGAGAACTCGAGGGAGCCGCTGGTCATGGGGGTCAATTCTATATCGGTGCGCCAACGGTTTTTCGCCGCGCAATGTCGGGACTAGCGCGTCTTCAACGTGACGAAAGGTGGGCGCACCACTTCGCACGGGGCCGCGCGGCCACGCACGTCGACGGTGATTTGCTGGCCGTCCTGCACACCGGCCGCCGTGTCGATCAGCGCCAACGCGATACCGGCCTGCAGCGTCGGAGAAAAAGTTCCCGACGTGGTGACACCGATCGCCTGGTCCCCGTCGAGCACGGTCATGCCCGGCCGCAACACTCCCCGGCCCAGCATCCGCAATCCCCGCAGTAACCGCGTCGGCCCGGTCTGCTTCTCGGCCAGTAACGCCTCTCGGCCGAAGAACGCGTCCTTCTTCCAGCCGATGGCCCAGCCGCAGCGCGCCTGCAGCGGCGAGATGTCCAAGGCCAATTCGTGCCCGTGCAGCGGATAGCCCATCTCGGTGCGCAGCGTGTCACGGGCACCCAGCCCGGCGGGTTGGCCACCGGCATCGGTCACCGCCGCTGCCAGCGCATCGAACACCACAGCCGCGGACTCCCACGGCGGCAACAGCTCGTAGCCGTGCTCGCCGGTGTAGCCGGTACGGCAGACCCGCACCGGCACGCCCGAAAAGCTGGCGTCGGCGAAGCCCATGTAATCCATGTCGCTGGGCAGCCCCAACGCGGCCAGCACGTCCGCGGACCGAGGCCCCTGCACGGCCAGCACGGCATACGAGCGGTGCAGGTTAGTGACGGTCAGGTCGGCCGGTGCGGCTGCTTGCAGCGCGCCGACCACCGCGGCGGTGTTGGCGGCGTTGGGCACCAGGAAGATCTCGTCGTCGGCGACGTAGTAGGCGATCAAGTCGTCGATCACCCCACCGGATTCGGTGCAGCACAACGTGTATTGGGCCTTGCCCGGCCCGATGCGGTTGAGGTCGTTGGTCAGCGCGGAATTGATGAACTGCGCGGCGCCGGGTCCGCGGACCAGCGCTTTACCGAGGTGGCTGACGTCGAACAGGCCGACGGCGGTGCGGGTGGCGTTGTGCTCGCTCACCGTGCCCGCGTAAGAGACCGGCATCAGCCAGCCACCGAACTCGGCGAAGGTGGCGCCCAACTCACGATGGCGATCTTCCAACGGTCCCTGCTGCAGCTGCGGCGCTTCGCTCACGGCGTCCCACCCTAATCCAGCGCCGGTGCTGGCACACTTAGGCAGGTGTCCGGCTCCGCAGAGGACTTCGATGCGCTGGAAGCCGCCGGGATCGCCAACCCGCGCGAGCGGGCCGACCTGATCAAGTACCTGCACGGGCTCGGCTTCACGGTCGAGGAGATGGTCGACGCCGAGCGCCGCGGTCGGCTCTTCGGACTGGCCGGCGACGTCCTGCAGTGGTCCGGGCGACCGACCTACACCCTGCGCGACGCGGCCGAAGCCCTCGGCCAGTCAGCCCAAGAACTCGCGCATGCGTGGGGCTTGCTGGGCCTGACCATCGCCGGTCCCGACGTACCCGCGCTGAGCCAGGCCGACGTCGACGCCCTGACCACCTGGGTTCAGCTCAAGGCGGTGATGGGCGAAGACGGCGCCTCAGGGTTGTTGCGAGTCCTCGGCGCGACGATGGCCCGACTCGCCGAGGCGGAGTCCACGATGATCCGCTCGGCGATGCCCGACATTCAGATGACCCACACGCACGACGAATTGGCCACCGCGCAGGCGTATCGCGCGGCCGCCGAGTTCGTGCCGAAGATCGGGGCGCTGATCGACATCGTGCATCGTCACCACTTGACCAGCGCCCGTACCCATTTCGAAGGTGTGCTGCGCGACACCTCGGCAAGTGTGGTCTGCGGCATCGGGTTCGCCGACTTGTCCGGTTTCACCGCACTGACGCAGATGCTGACCCCGGCACAGCTGTCGGACTTGCTCAACGAGTTCGGCGGCACCGTCGCCGATGTGGTGCACGCCGACGGCGGCCGGGTGGTCAAATTCATCGGCGACGCGGTGATGTGGGTCAGCCCAACGCCGGAACGGCTGCTGCAAGCGGCGACGGACCTGGTCGACCATCCCAAGGCCCGCGCCGAAGGCCTGCAGGTGCGGGCGGGGCTCGGCTACGGCACCGTGCTGGCCATCAACGGTGACTATTTCGGTAACCCGGTCAACTTGGCGGCCCGACTGGTCGCGGCGGCCACGCCGGGTCAGATCCTGGCCGCCGCGCAGCTTCGCCAGGAACTACCGGACCGGCCCGCGACCGCGTATGGGCCGATGACGCTCAAGGGTTTTGACGCCCCGGTCGACGTGTTCGACCTGCGCACCGGCCCCGCTGGCTAGCCCGACTAGGCTCACTGCACGTGACAGCTGAACCGCTCTACCAAAGTCCCTCCGTCAACGTCGCCACATCGCTACCCAAACGGGGCGCAGGTTCTTCGGTATTGCTGGTGCCGGTGGTCTCGACCGGTGAAGACGACCGGTCAGGTGCCGCCGTCGCGACGGCCGATTCGCTGCTGCCCGCCGAGGCTGTCGCCGAGATCGAGGCCGGCCTGCGAGCGCTGGATGCCTCCGGTGGCACCGAGCAGGTGCACCGACTGGTGGTGCCGTCGCTGCCGGTCTCGAGCGTGCTCACGGTCGGCCTGGGCAAACCCCGGCCGGAGTGGTCGGCGGACACCATCCGCCGCGCCGCCGGTGTGGCGGCCCGCTCGCTGGGCTCGGCCGAGGCGGTGATCACCACCTTGACCGAGCTGCCCGGAGACGGTGTCGCTGCGGCCGCGGTCGAGGGCCTCGTCCTGGGCAGCTACCGCTTCACCGCGTTCCGCAGCGCCAAGACCGCGCCCAAAGACGCTGGCCTGCGCAAGATCACCGTGCTGAGCTCGGCGAAAGACGCCAAGAAGCAAGTGGCGCACGGCGCTGCCGTCGCGACCGCGGTCGCCACCGCCCGCGACTTCGTCAACACGCCACCCAGTCACCTGTTTCCCGCCGAATTCGCCCGTCGCGCAAAGGCATTGGGCGAATCGGTTGGGCTGCAGGTGGAGGTGCTCGACGACAAGGCGTTGACCAAGGGTGGCTACGGCGGGGTGATCGGCGTCGGGCAGGGATCCGCGCGGCCGCCGCGGCTGGTTCGGTTGACCCATCGTGCTTCGCGGCTGGCCAAGCGCGGCAAGCCGGCCAAGAAGGTCGCGTTGGTCGGCAAGGGCATCACCTTCGACACCGGCGGCATCTCCATCAAGCCGGCGGCGGGGATGCACCACATGACCTCCGACATGGGCGGGGCGGCCGCGGTGATCGCCACGGTGACGCTGGCCGCGCAACTGGACCTGCCCATCGACGTGATCGCGACCGTGCCGATGGCCGAGAACATGCCCTCGGCGACCGCGCAGCGGCCGGGCGACGTGTTGACCCAGTACGGCGGCATCACCGTCGAGGTGCAGAACACCGACGCGGAGGGCCGGCTGATCCTGGCCGACGCGATCGTGCGGGCGTGTGAAGACAATCCCGACTACCTGATCGAAACTTCTACCCTGACCGGCGCGCAAACCGTCGCGTTGGGCGCCCGCATTCCTGGGGTGATGGGCAGCGACGAGTTCCGCGATCGGGTTGCGGCCATCTCCCAGCGAGTCGGCGAAAACGGTTGGCCCATGCCGCTGCCCGACGAGCTCAAGGACGATCTGAAGTCGACCGTGGCCGACCTGTCCAACATCAGCGGGCAACGCTACGCCGGCATGCTGGTGGCCGGGGTGTTCCTGCGCGAGTTCGTCGCCGACGGGGTGGCCTGGGCGCACATCGACGTGGCCGGCCCGGCGTACAACACCGGCAGCCCGTGGGGGTACACGCCCAAGGGCGCCACCGGCGTGCCGACCCGCACCATGTTCGCGGTGTTGGAAGACATCGCCGCAAACGGCTAAGCGCCTCAGCGGGTCAGCATCGACAGCACGGCTCGACGCAGCTTGCGTCGCGGCCAGCCGGTCAGCCCGCCGGCGCGCAGCGCGGCGTTGGCGGCGTTGCGCCCGCACGCGCCGTGCACCGACCCGCCCGGGGTGGCCGAGGCACTGGCCAAAAAGAGTCCCTCCACCGGGGTTTCGGGTCGGCCCATGCCCGGCACCGGCCGGAAGATCAGCATCTGTTGCAGTTGAGCGGTGCCTCCGTTGAGCGATCCGCGATGCAGGTTGGCGTCGCTGGCTTCCAGGTCCGACGGGCGTTGCAGGAACCGGTCGACCACCCGGGAGCCGAAGCCGGGCGCATGGGCTTCGATGACCTCGTCCATCGATTCAGAGAGTCGCTCGGCCGAGGCGTCGTCGTCGATGCTGCGGGGCAAATGTGTGTAGGCCCAAACACTTTCGGTGCCTTCGGGCGACCTGCTGGGGTCCGCCGTAGTGGTTTGGCCCAGCAGCATGAACGGGCTTTTCGGTAACACCTTGGTGTTGACGTCGGCCATCCACCGGACCAGGCCGTCCCCGTCGGCGCCCAGGTGAACGGTGCCCACGCTGTGCAAGCTCTCGGCCCGCCACGGCACGGGGCCGTCGAGCGCATAGTTGACCTTCACCACCGGCGGATCCCACAGGAAGTGCTCGAGGTCGTGCCGCATGCCGCTGGGCAGCGCATCGCGCGGCAGCATCTCGCAGAACAAGCGCGGCGCCGTGACGTCGGCGACGACGGCGCGGCGCGCCCTGAGCGTTCGCCCGGCGGTTGTCGTCACCCCGACCGCCCGGCCGCCGCTGACCTGGATGCGAGCGACGTTCTGGTTGCATTCGATTTGCCCGCCCGCCGATTGGACGCGGTTCACCAGGGCCGCCGTCAACTGCCCGGCTCCACCGACCGGCACCGGCCAACCGAGGTCTTGGGCCATCATCGACATCAGCAGTCCCATCACGCCGCTGCCCGGCGCGTCGAGCGGGATGTCGGCGTGCATGGCGTTGCCCAACAACATCACTCGTGGTGCGTCGCCGACGAACAACCGCTGCGCCAGGGTATTGGCCGGTTGCACAAGCAGATTCGCCAACCGCAACGCTTCGGCGGTGCCGAGCTTGGTCAACAGCTGCGTCAGCGGCCCGACCGGCGGGAAGGGCGCCAAAATGGCATGCAGCAGTGGCTCTTTGACTTTGTCCCACAATTCGACCAGGCTCAGCCAGTTCTCACCGTCACCGGGCTGGCGACGTTCGAACTCCGCGGCGGTGCGAGCCGGGTCGTGATAGATGACCGGTGGGTCGTCGTCGCCGGGATGGCGCGGATGGCCCACCACCGACGGCGCGTGCGACCACCGCAGGCCGTGGTGTTCCAAATGCAGCGCGCCGATCGCCGGCGACGCGATCGTCATCGGGTAGAAGGAGCTGAACAGGTCGGTGATGTAACCCGGCGCCAGTTCGGCGCTGCGCACCGCACCACCCGGTTCGGGTTGCGCTTCGAGGACCACCACGTCCCACCCCGCGTCGGCCAGCATCGCCGCGGCCACCAGGCCGTTGTGTCCGGCGCCGATGACGACCGCGTCGACGGCGTCGGCAGACCCCACTATTTGACCTGACTGGGGTTGAGCCGTTCGGCGAGTGCGGCCAGGCGCCACAGGCATTCCCGGTTGCGGGGATACACCGCGGCCAGTGCGAGGCGATTGGGAATCAGACTGCCCGGGCCCGACGCGGGCACCTCGATCATCTCGACCCGGCATCCTTCGGGAATGTCGCTCAGCCGCAGCGTGATACGTGCACCGCCGGCAAGTCCGCCGCGCGCGTGCAAAACGAGTTCCTCACCGGGTGTGCAACTTTCGACCACGGTCTTGTCGTCGATCAGCAACGGCCACACCCCGATCGAGTGTCTGATCTCTGAGCCCGGTTCCGGCCAATTCGGATCGACGGCGCGGGTGCGGCTGTTGCCGACCACCCACTGCGAGTACGTCCAGCCATTGGCCATCACATCCCACACGTTTTGGCGAGATGTCGCCACGTCACGGGTGGCGATCAATGTTTCGGTCACCGACATGAGGGTCCTTTCAGGCGAGGATTCTTCTCGCGGGGGTACCCGCGCCGGGCGAAACTAGTACGCCGCCGCGCCGGTTAAGTGGCTGACCACGCCGCGGCGTTTAGCCGAGGACCGCCGCGGTTACTAAATTCACCGTCCGAATGTCCACTGGGGAAAGGCCGAACTGTGACTGTGCGACGGTTGATCCTTGCTGTGAGCGCCGTGCTTCTGCTGGTCGGCGTGATTGGGTTGTTGGTTCCGGTGACGGTCGACAACAGCAACGGCGGGTCGGTGTCCTGCGGAAACGGGCTTGCCGAGGATTTGTCGTCGGCGCGCAACGCCAACGACAAGAACGGGGCCAACATCCCGATCCTCAACCAGGTCGTCCCGCATACCGACTACGTGGCGCAGTGCGAGTCCGCGGTGTCGGGCCGCAGGACCTGGACCATCCCGCTGGCGGTCATCGGGATCGTCGGGATCGGGGCGACACTGCTGCTGCGGCGCACCGACGGGGTCGGCACCCGCGCCCCCAGAGGCGTCTGACGTCAGATCACCCGCATGCGCGCGGTGCTGCGCAGCGCTTGGGGCAGCACGCGGGAGATGCCGTACAACGCATACGCCTCGAAGGTCACCGGCCGGATCGGCTTGTTCTTCTCGACCGACGAGACGATGGCGTCGGCCACTTTGTCCGGCCCGTAGCGGCGCAGGGCGAACATCTTCTGTAGCTGGCCCTGGCGTCCTTCGACGGCGTCGTCGTTGCCGCGGCGGGCGTGAAACGCCGTGGTCTGGATGATGTTGGTGTTGATGACCCCGGGGCAGATGGTGGTCAGGCCCACCCCGGCGGCGTCGAGTTCGGCGCGTAAGCAGTCGGAGAACATGAACGTCGCCGCTTTGGAGGTGCAGTAGGCGCTCAGCGACTGCAGCGGCGCATAGGCAGCCATGGACGACACATTGACAATGTGCCCGCCGGTCCCGCGTTCGACCATGCGGCGTCCGAACGAGCGGCAGCCGTTGACCACGCCGCCGAGGTTGATGTCCAGCACCCGGTCGAACTGGTCGGCCGGGATGTCCAGGAAAGCGCCCGCCTGGCCGATGCCGGCGTTGTTGACGACGATGTCGGGCACTCCGTGTTCGGCGCTGACCCGCTCGGCGAAGGCCTCGACCGCGTCGGCGTCCGACACGTCGAGCACATAGGGGTGGGCCACGCCGCCGCGCACGGCGATCTCGGCGGCGGTCTCCTTGACGGTGGCTTCGTCGATATCGCTGATCACGACTTCGGCCCCATCCCGCGCGAACGCCAGCGCGGTCTCGCGACCGATGCCGCTGCCGGCCCCGGTGACTGACACCAGGGTGTCCCCGAACCGGGCGCGGGGGCGGCCGACCTGGGCGCGCAGCAGCGCACGGCTGGGCTGTCTGTCTTCGGCGAGGTCGGCGAAATCGTGCACGGCGGCCGCCATCACCTGCGGGTGCGACATCGGTGAGAAGTGTCCGGCGCGAATGTCGCGCCGCCACAGTCGCGGCACCCAACGGGCCGTCTCGTCGTAGCCGTAGGGCCGCACGTACTGGTCCTGGGTGTTAACGATCAGCTGCACCGGCACGTCGACGATGTGCACGCCCCGGCGGCGCCAGCTTGCCGAGAAGGTGCGGAAGTAGTTGGCGGGGTATGTCTTAACCGATTGAGCGGCGTCGCGCGCCAGCTTGTCGGAATGGTGAATCTGCTCGACGGGGATGTTGTCGACGATGCCGCGCCGTACGCCGGGCACCGACAGCGCCAAGCGCAGCAACAGCGGCGCCAGCACTGGTATGGAGAACAACGCCATATAGCTCAGCCGCAAAGCCTGGGAGAGTGAGCGGGCGAACCGTCGCGGGCGCCACGGCCGCCGCAGACCGCTGAAGATGTAATCGGCCAGCTGCTCATGGCTCGGCCCGGACACGGAAGTGAACGCCGCGACCCGGTCGCTGGCGCCGGGCCGGCTCAGGTACTCCCAAACCCCCACCGATCCCCAGTCGTGGGCCAGCACGTGCACGGGCCGGCCGGGGCTCAGCTCGCCGATGACCGCCGCGAAGTCGTCGGCAAATCGAGCCATGGCGTAGGCGGACACCGGTTTGGGCACCGACGAGAAGCCGACGCCGCGATTGTCGTAGCGGACGATCCGGAACCGCTCGGCCAACAGCGGAACGACGCCGTCCCACAACACGTGCGAGTCCGGCCACCCGTGGACCAGCACGACGGTCGGCCCCTCGGGGTTGCCTTCCTCGTAGACCGCGATGCGGACCCCGTCCTGGCTGTCGACGAACCGCTGGGGCGCCTGTGTAGTTGCCGACATCAAACCTCCGACTGCCGCGCTTTGCTGGGCTCTCAGTGGGCACACCGTAGCAAGGGGCTCCGACGGCCAGCTGGCCCTGGCTGTGTGCCGACAAAAATGCGGTGACAGGATAGTTTCGACATCAAATGGGTTTCCCGCCAGCTTCATCATGGTGTGGTAAGCCAGAGATCGACGTGTGCCGACCGACGACCGATCCAGGAGTCAATAACGATGGCCTTCTCAGTCCAGATGCCGGCACTTGGTGAGAGCGTCACCGAGGGAACGGTCACCCGCTGGCTCAAGCAAGAAGGCGACACGGTCGAAGTCGACGAGCCTCTGGTGGAAGTGTCCACGGACAAGGTCGACACCGAGATCCCGTCGCCGGCCGCGGGTGTGCTGACCAAGATCGTCGCCCAAGAGGACGACACGGTGGAGGTGGGCGGTGAACTCGCCGTCATCGGTGACTCCGAGGACAGCAACGACGGCGGTGACGGCACGGGCGACTCCGGTCAGCAGGACAGCGGCGAGCAGGCCCCGGCCGAGCAACAAGCCGAGCCAGAGCCAGAGCCAGAGCCCGAACCCGAACCCGACCGCGAGCCCGAGCCAGAACCGGCGCCCCAGGCGAAGTCCGGTGGTGCCGGCGGCGGCGGTGACTCGACGCCCGTCCTGATGCCCGAGTTGGGCGAGTCGGTGACGGAAGGGACGGTCACCCGCTGGCTGAAGAAGGTGGGCGATACCGTCGAGGTCGACGAGGCGCTGGTGGAAGTGTCCACCGACAAGGTGGACACCGAGATTCCCTCGCCGGTGGCCGGAGTGTTGCAAAGCATCACCGCCGAAGAAGACGACGTGGTGCAGGTGGGCGGGGAATTGGCCCGCATCGGGTCCGGGGCACAAGCCGGCGGCGACTCCCAGCCCGAGCCCAAGCCCGAACCGGAGGCCAAACCGGAGCCCGAACCGGAACCCGAACCGGAGCCCAAGGCCGAGAAGAAGCCGGAACCCACGCCGGGACCGAAACCGGAGCCCAAGCCGGAGCCCAAGCCGCAAGCCGAAGAAAAGCCCTCGCCCAAGCCCGAGCCAGATCAGGGGCAGCCGTCCGGCCAGGGCGACGGTGCGCCGTATGTCACTCCGTTGGTGCGAAAGCTGGCCGCGGAGAACAACATTGACCTGGCCGAGGTGACCGGCACCGGAGTCGGTGGACGCATCCGCAAGCAGGACGTGCTGGCCGCCGCCGAAGAGAAGAAGCAGCAGAAAGAACAAGCACCGGCCCCAGCAGCGCAGTCCCAGGCCGCCGCACCCGCGGCCAAGGCGCCCGCTGCCGCCGCCCCCTCGCCATCACCCTCGCTGGCGCACCTGCGGGGCACCACCCAGAAGGCGACCCGGATCCGGCAGATCACCGCGGCCAAGACCCGAGAGTCGCTGCAAGCCACGGCACAGCTCACCCAGACCCACGAGGTCGACATGACCAAGATCGTGTCGTTGCGGGCTAAAGCCAAAACCGCCTTCGCCGAGCGCGAAGGGGTGAACCTGACGTATCTGCCGTTCATCGCCAGAGCGGTGATCGACGCGCTGAAGGTTCATCCCAACGTCAACGCCAGCTACAACGAGGACTCCAAGGAGATCACCTACTACGACGCCGAGCACCTCGGTTTCGCGGTGGACACCGAGCAAGGCCTGCTCTCCCCCGTGATCCACAACGCCGGCGACTTGTCGCTGGCCGGGTTGGCCCGGGCCATCGCCGACATCGCCGCGCGTGCCCGGTCCAACAAGCTCAAGCCGGACGAACTCTCCGGCGGCACGTTCACGATCACCAATATCGGCAGTCAGGGCGCGTTGTTCGACACCCCGATTCTGGTGCCGCCGCAGGCCGCCATGTTGGGCACCGGGGCCATCGTGCGCCGGCCGCGGGTGATCGTCGACGAATTCGGCAACGAGTCGATCGGCGTGCGTTCGGTTTGCTACCTGCCCCTGACTTATGACCATCGCCTGATCGACGGCGCCGACGCCGGACGTTTCCTCACCACCATCAAGCACCGCCTTGAAGAGGGAGCTTTCGAGGCCGATCTAGGGCTTTAGGAAGGCTTCTTCACCGTGGACAACGCCGTTATCGCGATAGCGGGTTCGTCTGGCTTGATCGGCTCGGCCCTGACCTCCGCGCTGCGCGCCGCCGACCATACCGTGCTGCGCATCGTGCGCCGGACACCGACGAATTCCGAAGAGCTGCACTGGAATCCCGAAAGCGGTGAGTTCGATCCCGACGCGCTGCTGGATGTCGACGTGGTCGTCAATCTGTGCGGCGTCAACATCGGCAAGCGTCGCTGGTCGGGGGCGTTCAAGCAGAGTTTGCGCGACAGCCGGATCGCCCCGACCGAGGTGCTGGCGGCCGCCGTCGCCGACGCCGGTGTCAGCACCCTGATCAATGCCAGCGCCGTCGGCTACTACGGGGACACCAAGAATCGCGTCGTCGACGAAAACGATTCCGCCGGAGCCGGTTTCCTGGCTCAACTGTGCGTGGACTGGGAAGCCGCGACGCTGCCAGCGCAGTACAGCGGCACCCGAGTTGTGTTGGCACGCACCGGAATTGTGCTGGCCCCGTCGGGCGGTGCGCTGCGCATGATGCGACCGGTGTTCTCGGTCGGGCTGGGTGCACGGCTGGGCAGCGGCCGGCAGTACATGTCCTGGATCAGCCTTGAGGACGAGGTGCGGGCGTTGCTGTTCGCGATCTCACATCCCACGTTGTCCGGCCCGGTCAACCTGACCGGACCGGCGCCGGTCACCAACGCCGAGTTCACCACGGCCTTCGGCCGCGCCATCAACCGACCGACGCCGTTGGCGGTGCCGGGGTTCGCGGTCCGGGCGGCCCTGGGTGAATTCGCCGACGAAGGTTTGCTCACCGGGCAGCGCGCCATTCCGTCGGCGTTGGAGCGCGCCGGATTTCAGTTCCACCACAACACGATTGGCGAGGCCCTGGAGTACGCGACGCTGCGGCTTCGCGAGCCGTAGCCCGCGGGGTAGCCTCGGTTCTGTGACGGGGTCCATCCGATCCAGCGCCGCCCCTATCGCGGTACGCCAGCTGAGGTCCATCGACTACTCAGACGCCTGGCAATTGCAGCGTGAGCTGGCCCAGGCCCGGGTCGCCGGTGGCGCCGACACGCTCCTGCTGTTGGAGCATCCCGCGGTCTATACCGCTGGCCGGCGCACCGAGCCGCACGAACGCCCCAGCGACGGAACTCCGGTGATCGACACCGACCGCGGCGGCAAGATCACCTGGCATGGCCCCGGCCAATTGGTCGGCTACCCGATCATCGGCCTGGCCGAGCCCCTCGACGTGGTCAAGTACGTGCGGCGCCTCGAGGAGGCATTGATCACCGTTTGCGGCGAATTGGGGCTCGACACCGGCCGGGTCGACGGCCGCTCCGGCGTGTGGCTGCCGGCCGGTGACGGCCGGCCCGCTCGAAAGATCGCCGCTATCGGCGTCCGGGTGTCGCGCGCCACCACGTTGCACGGATTTGCGCTCAACTGTGATTGTGACTTGCAAGCCTTCACCAGAATCGTGCCCTGCGGGATCGCTGACGCCGGAGTGACGTCCCTGACGGCCGAATTGGGACGTACGGTCACCGTCGCAGACGTGCGCAGCCGGGTCGCTGACGCGGTGTGCGACGCCTTGGACGGTGTGCTGCCGGTCCAAGAGCATGTCCCGGGTGGCCGCGTAGCATCGACGTTGTGACTGTCGCTCCGGAAGGCCGCAAACTGCTGCGCCTCGAGGTGCGCAACGCCGAGACGCCGATCGAGCGCAAACCGCCGTGGATCAAGACGCGGGTCCGGATGGGCCCGGAGTACACCGAACTCAAAAGCCTGGTGCGACGTGAGGGTCTGCACACGGTCTGTGAAGAGGCCGGCTGCCCCAACATCTTCGAATGCTGGGAAGACCGGGAAGCCACCTTCCTGATCGGCGGCGACCAATGCACCCGCCGTTGCGACTTCTGCCAGATCGACACCGGCAAGCCCGCCGCGCTGGACCGCGACGAGCCCCGCCGGGTCGCCGAGAGCGTGCAGGCGATGGGCCTGCGGTACGCCACCGTCACCGGCGTGGCCCGCGACGACCTGCCCGACGGCGGCGCGTGGCTCTACGCCCAGACCGTGCGCGCCATCAAGGAACTCAACCCGCACACCGGCGTCGAACTGCTGATCCCCGACTTCAACGGCGCGCCCACCCGACTCGCCGAAGTCTTCGAGTCCCGCCCAGAAGTGTTGGCGCACAACGTCGAAACGGTGCCGCGCATCTTCAAGCGCATCCGCCCGGCCTTCACCTACCAGCGCAGCCTCGACGTGATCACCGCCGCGCGCGACTTCGGATTGGTGACCAAGAGCAACCTGATCCTGGGTATGGGCGAAACGCCCGAGGAGGTGCGCACCGCCCTGGCCGATCTCCATCGCGCCGGCTGCGACATCGTCACCATCACCCAGTACCTGCGCCCGTCGGCGCGCCACCACCCCGTCGATCGCTGGGTGCGGCCCGAAGAGTTCGTCGAGCATGCGCAGCACGCCGAGCAAATCGGCTTCGCCGGGGTGCTGGCCGGACCGCTGGTGCGCTCGTCCTACCGGGCGGGACGCCTCTACGAACAGGCCGCTGTTCGCCACCGTCACTCAGCCCCGCGCTGAGCGTCACTATCCTTGGTGACTATGGCCAAATCCCGTAACGCCGCCGAGACCAAGGCAGCCAAAGAGGAAGCGAAGGCTGCCCGCAAGGCCGCCGCTCGGGAGCGCCGCAGCCAGCTGTGGCAGGCGTTCAGCATGCAGCGCAAAGAAGACAAGCGCCTACTGCCGTACATGATCGGCGCCTTCGTCCTCATCGTGGCCATCGCGGTGGCCGTCGGACTGTGGGCCGGCGGATTCACCATGATCCTGCTCATCGTCTTCGGCGTGGTGCTCGGCGCGCTGGCGGCCTTCATCATCTTCGGTCGGCGCGCCCAGCGCAGCGTCTACCGCAAAGCCGAAGGGCAGACCGGCGCCGCGGCCTGGGCGCTGGAGAACCTGCGCGGCAAGTGGCGGGTCACGCCGGGAGTGGCGGCGACCGGTCACTTCGACGCCGTGCACCGGGTGATCGGCCGGCCCGGCGTCATCTTCGTCGCCGAAGGATCGGCCAACCGCGTCAAACCGCTGTTGGCGCAGGAGAAGAAGCGCACCGCGCGGCTGATCGGCGACGTGCCAATCTACGACATCGTCGTCGGCAACGGCGACGGCGAGATTCCGCTGGCCAAGCTCGAACGCCACCTCACCCGGCTGCCGGCCAACATCTCGGTCAAGCAGATCGACACCTTGGAGTCGCGGCTGGCCGCGCTGGGCACCCGAGCCGGCGCAAGCATGCTGCCCAAGGGTCCACTGCCCACCAACGCCAAGATGCGTGGCGTGCAGCGCACGGTGCGGCGGAAATAACGCGGCGATCGCAAGCGCGGCGTAGCCGGGCGCAGCGCCTCGCCGCCAAAAAATAGTCTGCAGCCGAGTCAGCGCCTGACCACCGCGGTAGCGGTCAGCCGGTCCTGTAGTCCGCGCCCGTCCGAATCGGTGAACAACGGCGGCACCACCAGCCCGATCAGCAGGCCCCGCACCGCCAACCGGCCGATGCCGATGGGCGCTGGGGCGCCGACCGAAGCCACCTGCAGACCCAACAGCAACTGGCCGGGACTGAAGCCGAACAGCCGCACCGACACCGCACCCAGAACCAGCCAGACGGCCAGCACAGCCGTCGAGAGCATTGGCATGGAAATCAGTCCGAATCGCATGGCCAGCAACGCCAGCCCGTAACCGATCAGCCAGTCGATCAGCAGCGCGCCGAATCGCCGCCCCGTTCCCGCCAGCGAACCCGGGCCACTGCGCGGCAGGCCCAATGCCTCACCGGGGTAGGTCGACGGCGACTCCGACATCACTGACCTGGCCCGACGGTCGAAGACTCCGGTCGCGCTGACAACCCGCGCGAAATCACCGTCGGACCAGTTACGATCTTGCCGATCATGGCTTCACAATAGGGCCCGGGCACAACCCGGAAACTGATGCCGCCGCTGTGGTCACGTAACGTCTGCGCAACACGGGGTTGACCAACCGGCAACAACTGCTCCCTAGCGTCGGCCGCGAATCACCAAGTAAAGGAGCACTCTGTGACAACGACGCCCGACGACGTCTTCAAACTCGCCAGGGACGAAAACGTCGAGTTTGTCGACGTCCGGTTCTGTGACCTGCCCGGCATCATGCAGCACTTCACAATTCCGATTTCGTTCTTCGACGAGAGCGTGTTCGAAGACGGCCTGGCCTTCGACGGTTCGTCGATTCGTGGTTTCCAGTCGATCCACGAGTCCGACATGCTCCTGTTGCCGGACCCCGACACCGCGCGCATCGACCAGTTCCGCGAAGCCAAGACGCTGAACATCAACTTCTTCGTGCACGACCCGTTCACCCTCGAGCCCTACTCCCGCGACCCGCGCAACGTGGCCCGCAAGGCGGAGAACTACCTGATCAGCACCGGCATCGCCGACACCGCGTACTTCGGGGCCGAGGCCGAGTTCTACATCTTCGACTCGGTGGCCTTCGACTCGCGCACCAACGGCTCGTTCTACGAAGTCGACGCCATCTCCGGGTGGTGGAACACCGGGGCGCCCAACGAAGCCGACGGCAGCGCCAACCGGGGTTACAAGGTCCGGCCCAAAGGCGGCTACTTCCCGGTGGCACCGGTCGACCACTACGTCGACCTGCGCGACAAGATGCTGACCAACCTGATCAACGCCGGCTTCAGCCTGGAGAAGGGCCACCACGAGGTGGGCACCGGCGGGCAAGCCGAGATCAACTACAAGTTCAACACCCTGCTGCACGCGGCCGATGACATGCAGCTCTACAAGTACATCGTCAAGAACACCGCGTGGCAGAACGGCAAGACCGTCACCTTCATGCCCAAGCCGCTGTTCGGCGACAACGGCTCCGGTATGCACACCCACCAGTCGCTGTGGAAAGACGGCAACCCGTTGATGTACGACGAGACCGGGTACGCCGGCCTGTCGGACACCGCCCGTCACTACATCGGCGGCCTGCTGCACCACGCGCCGTCCCTGCTGGCGTTCACCAACCCGACGGTCAACTCCTACAAGCGGCTGGTGCCCGGTTACGAGGCCCCGATCAACCTCGTCTACAGCCAGCGCAACCGCTCGGCGTGTGTGCGGATCCCGATTACCGGCAGCAACCCCAAGGCCAAGCGCTTGGAATTCCGGTGCCCCGACTCGTCGGGCAACCCGTACCTGGCGTTCTCGGCGATGTTGATGGCCGGGCTGGACGGCATCCGCAACAAGATCGAGCCGCAGGCCCCGGTCGACAAGGACCTCTACGAGCTCCCTCCGGAGGAGGCCGCGAACATCCCGCAGGCGCCCGTGCAGCTGTCCGCGGTGATCGACCGGCTCGAAGCCGATCACGAATATCTCACTGAGGGAGGCGTTTTCACGCCCGACCTGATCGAGACGTGGATCAACTTCAAGCGGGAGAACGAGATCCTGCCAGTGCAGATCCGGCCGCACCCGTACGAGTTCGCGCTTTACTACGACGTATAAGGAAGACGTTTAGCACCGAAGCCGCCCGCGCGTAGATCCGCAATCCGCCGACCTACTCGCGGGCGGTTTTCGTTTTGGAACTACCGATTGGTCGGTATAGCCCTCCCATACGGCCATGACCAATCAACGCCGATCGTCAACGGCTCGGCGGAGCGCACCACCAAACGATGTGACCTTGCTCATAGCGAGCCACAAGTTAGCCGGTACGGCGTGTTCGGATGGTCAAACCGATTCAACACAATGACCGAGTAGTACGGCGCACGCTCCGCGACAGCATTCGGCAGAAGGTAGGTGTTCTATGGCCGCGAGCTACGGAAGAACTTCGCCGCCTGTCGACATTGGGCGTGACTTGGTGGTCCGCGCCGCGGACTTGGTTCCACTGCTCACCTTCAACGCCGCCCGGGCCGACCGTCAGCGTCGTATTTGTGGGGAGAACCTGGATGAGCTTCGCGACGCCGGCTTGTTGCGCATGATGACTCCCCGCCGGTGGGGCGGCCGCCAGGCGAAATTCGAGACCAAGGTCAGGGTGGTGAGCGAACTCGCTCGCGGCTGCGCCAGCACGAGTTGGGTGTTGGCTCAGCTCACCGGCGGAACGTGGTTCGTCGGCATGATGAATAAACAAGCCCAACAGAACGTCTGGGCAAGCAATCCGGACGCGACGGTGGCAGTGGCCATCTCACCGCCGGGCACAGCGGACCCGACAGGCGAGGGCTACCGCATCAGCGGGCACTGGCCCCACTGCTTCGGCGTCGAGCACGCCGACTGGGTGCTCCTCGGCGCCCGGCCCGTCGGCCCCGACGGACCGGCACCCCTCGTCGCGCTGGTGCCGCGCGACGAGGTTCAGATCGAGGACACCTGGCACCTGACGGGCATGCGAGGCACCGGGTGCAACACCGTCGCGACCGATGGCGTGACCGTCCCCTTCCATCGGACGACTTCGCTTGGCGCAATTGAGAAGACGCTGCTGCGTTGGGGTGCCTTGAGCGATCTCGGCGGAGCTCAGCTCGGGTTGGCCCAGGCCGCACTGGATCTGGTGAGGGATCACGCGTCCCGACGCGGGTGCACTGCCACCACGTCCAGCCGGACATCGGATGCACCGACCGTCCAGCTCGGCGTGGCACGAGCGGCTTCAGCCCTCGACACGGCAGAAGCTTTGGTGTTCAACGCGGCCCAGGAACAAGACCGCGCGGGCCGCAAATGGGCCCCGCCTTCGGTGTTGGACCGCGCGCGCGTGCACGGGAAGCTGAACCGCGGCATCATCGAGGCCCGTGACGCCGTCCGTGAGCTGATTTCGGTTGCAGGTGCGCCCGCGCTCGCCGAATTCAATCCGCTGCAACGCATTTGGCGTGACAGCGAGATCGCCGCCAGCAACGCCGTCAGCAACCCGGCAATCAGCGCCGAGGTCTATGGCCAACTGTTGTTGGGCGTCGACGAGCCGCGGGCCGTCACGTTGTGACAGTGACTCAATTCATCTCGGCTCGATAGCGTCCGGGCGTGATGCCGGCCACCGCGCGAAACGCGCGGCGTAGCTGAGTTTCCCCGCTGAATCCGGATGCTGCGGCGATGTCAGCGACCGACCGATCGGGATGAGCGCGCAGGAGGCGTTGGGCTTCGGCCACCCGGATCTCACGCAACTCGTCGGCCAGCGATCGAGGGGTATCGCGAAACAGACGGAACAACGTGCGCCGCGAGAGGTGGCAGCTGCGCGCCACCGCGTCGGCATCGAGGGTGGAATCACGGAAGGCTCGACGCAGGTTTAGCAGCACCCGCTCTCGCTCGAGTTCGGCCGGCGCGCTCTGGGCGCCGGCGGCGATGGCCACCGTCGAGCTGATCAGGCCGAGTGCGTGGGTGGCGAAGGCCGAACAGTCCTGACCGGCGAGTGCTCGAAAGAACGCACCTACCGCCGCGGCGCGGCCGTCGTCTCCGTCCAGCGGTGAGCCACTGGCTCGCTTCAGAGCCCGCTCGGGTACCGCGTCGCGCGGCACCTGCACGATCACCTGTTCGAAGTCGCCGTCGAAGGAGAAGTCGAACGGACGCGTGCTGTCACAGAACACGATCGCCCCGGGCGTGAGCCGTGCCGACCGGCCGTCCTGTTCCACCTGGCACTGGCCGGCGACATGGATCGTCGCCATGGCGTATCCGCCAACCGCGTCATCGATCAGAGCCGACGTGCGGCGGACTCGCTGCGCGGTCGAGCGGACGGTGGTGATCTGCAGCGCACCACACCCCGCTCCATCGAGTTCCGCCCAGAAGGGCCCGTCACCCAACGGTGAGGCCACGAGCGGAACCAGCGTGCGGTTGATCACGTCCCGATAGGCGGTGAAGGTGTGGGGTCGGACCTGCATTCGAAGTTCAACACGGGGCGAGGAGAAAGCAATCCTGCAATCGGCCGCCAATTGGCACCATCTGACCGGACGTCGGCACTCAGGGCATCACCTCGGCAACCGCACCGGCCCAAGCTGAAACGCACAAACGTCCCGAACGACAGAAGGTACTCGCTCTATGACCGCGATCCCCAACACAACCTGTGCATCTCTCGGCGCCGCCCTGGTTGCCCGTGCCGCAAACCTGGTTCCGCTGCTCAGCTTCAACGCCGCGCGCGTCGACCGGGAGCGCCGTATTCCTGCCGAGAATCTCAACGAGCTCACAGAAGCCGGCCTATTGCGGATGATGACACCGAGGCGATGGGGCGGCCACGAGGTGGGGTTCGCGACGAAGATCGCGGTGGTCAGCGAACTCGCACGCGGCTGTGCATCCACCAGCTGGGTGTTGGCTCTGCTCACCGGCGGGGCCTGGTTCGTCGGCATGATGAACGAGCAAGCCCAGAGCGATGTCTGGTCGACCGGTCCCGACGCGACGGTCGCGGTCGCCGTCCCCCCGTCCGGATCGGCGGACCTCGTCGACGACGGGTACCGCGTCAGCGGCCGCTGGCCGTACTGCTCCGGCGTCGAGCACGCCGACTGGGTGCTTCTCGGCGCCCGGTTCCTCGGCCCGGACGGCCAACCGGCTCCCATCGTGGCGCTGGTGCCGCGCGAGCAGGTGGAGATCGAGGACTCCTGGCACGTGACGGGAATGCGCGGCACCGGGTCCAATACCGTGGTGACCGGTGGGGTACATGTGCCGTTCCACCGAACGATCGGCCTGGGTGCCGTCGGGGAAGGACACGTCGACACCGCGTTCACCGCCGAGGCGCCCTACCACGTTCCACTGACCCTGGCCGCGTTGAGCGATCTCACCGGACCCCAACTCGGATTGGCCAGAGCGGCACTGGACTTGGTGATCGAAGCAGCATCCCGGCGCGGCGTCAGTGCCACCACCTACCCCCGGCAAAGCCAAGCGCCGACCGTGCAGCTCGCCGTGGCACGAGCGGCCTCATCGATCGATACCGCGCACGCGTTGGTGTTCACCGCGGCAAAGGAAATGGACCGCGCCGGCCGCACCCGGGTGCGTCCTCCGCTACTGGACCGCGCGCGCATGCGGATGCAATTGACCCGCGGCATCGTCGAGGCACGCGCCGCGATCCGTGACCTGATGTCGGTCGCAGGCAGCTCTGCATACACGGAAGCCAATCCATTGCAACGCATTTGGCGTGACAGCGAAATTGCCGGCAGCCACGCCGTGAGCAACCCCGCCATCAGCGCCGAGGTCTACGGCCGGCTCCTGTTGGGCGTCGACGAGCCGCTGGTGATTCCCGTGTGACCGCTAGGCGTCGAGCGCGAGGTCCTTGCGGAAGCGGCGCATGCCGTCGATCTTGTCGTCCAGACTGGCGTCGGGGCCGGCGTAGAACATCCACGGCATGGTGATGATGCCGGTGATGCCCGCGTCGGCGGCGCGTTGGTAGTCGGCGGTGGTGAACGCGTCGGTGAGCGGGGTGAGGATGGTGAATTCGTCCATAGTTAAGCCGGATTCGGCTCTGAGTTCGCGCAACCGGCCGGCCGCCCCGATGGCGCGGTCGGTCTTGATCAGGTCACCGATCCAGCCGTCGTTGCGCGCGGCGCGGCGCAGCGCGGCGTCGCTGAGCCCGCCGACGTAGATCGGTATCGGCGGTGGCGTCGGCTGCATTTCCAACCGGGGCGCGGTGTAGAACTCGCCCTCGAACTCCGTCCAGCCCGGCGCCCACAGCGCTCGCATCAATCGCAGGATTTCGTCGGTGCGCTTGCCGCGGGCCGTGAACGGCTCGCCCATCAACGCGAACTCCTCTTCGCACCAACCCACTCCGACACCCAGCTCCACCCGGCCAGCGGCCAGAACCGCGGCCGTACCAATCGCTTTGGCGGCCGAATAGGGGTTGCGCATGGCGGGGATGTACACGGTGTTGACGAACCGCAGCCGCGAGGTGACTTGGGCGAGCGCACCGACCAGCACCCACGGGTCGGGCCAATCGGTGAACGGCTGCCAGCGCCGCTGCCCATCTTTGGTGTACGGATACGGCGTGGCCAGGGTTTCCAGGTTGACGACGTGGTCGGGTATGCCGATGCCGTCGTAGCCGAGTTCGTCAGCGGCCTTGGCGATCTCGATGATCTCCGTGGTGTTCAAGAAGGCGCTGCTGATGTAGAACTTCATTCGGGGTCCCGGGCCCACGCCGGTTTGATGAAGATGCCTTCGGCCTCGACCGTCACGCCTTTGGCATCTGAAATAGACCCGCGCGCAAATGCTTTGACACCTTCGGCCCGCTCGACGTAGGCGTCGCAGCGTAGCGGGCCCAATGGGGTGCCGCGCAGGTACTTCACCGTGATGGTGCCGGTGAACAGCGGCTTGGTCAGCCCACCGCTGGCCGCCTCACCCAGCATGTGGTCGAGCACCAGCGCGCTCATACCGCCGTGCACCAATCCGGGCGGACCTTCGTAGGCAGGGCCGAGCACGAATTCACTCCAGCACCGTCCGTCGTCCTCGTGGTGCACCACCAGCGGCGGGGCCAGGGGGTTACACGGGCCGGTCGCCGCGTTGCCCAGGGGCACCGGACGGCCGTCGACGCGGTAGCTGACGCCGGGCGGGCGGACGCGTTGGCTCAGCAGAGATTCGGTGACCTTCTCGATGGTCGCGCGCGCCGCGGAGATGACGTCATCGTCGGCTTGGGTGCGAATCGTCGCGTCGATGAGGTCTCGCACGGCTTCGGTCAACGGCGCATACATCGCCGTCACCCGACCAAGCTCCGCCTCGCTCAAGACCTCGAACGTCGCGTCCAACCGAATCCGCCTCCCCTGTTCAGGTCCCGAACACCTTGCGCACGACGGCTTTTGCGCGTCGCGTCACCCGCAGATAGTTGTCCAGGAATTCTCCGCCGTCCTCACCCTGCCAGCCCGCGGCCACGGCCACGGCGTTGAGCTGGCGCCCTGGACCGGGCAGCTGATCGGTCGGCTTGCCCCGCACCAGAACCAGCGCATTGCGCGCTCGGGTGGCGGTCAGCCAGGCCTGCCGCAGCAGATCCACTTCGTCTTCAGGCACTAGGCCGGCTTCGGCGATCGCGTCCAGGGACTGCAGTGTCGAGGTGTTGTGCAGCGCCGGGATCTCGTGGGCGTGCCGCAGTTGCAACAACTGCACGGTCCACTCGATGTCGGCCAACCCGCCGCGGCCCAGTTTGGTGTGGGTGTTCGGGTCCGCACCCCGCGGCAGTCGTTCGGACTCCACGCGGGCCTTGATGCGGCGGATCTCGCGGACCGCATCGGCCGATACCCCGTCGGGCGGATACCGCGTCTTGTCCGCCAGTACCAGGAACCGTTGACCCAGTTCGGCATCGCCGGCCACCGCGTGCGCGCGCAGCAACGCCTGGATCTCCCAGGGTTGGGCCCATTGCGCGTAGTAGGCGGCGTAAGACCCGAGCGTGCGGACCAGCGGCCCATTGCGGCCTTCGGGGCGCAGGTTGGCGTCGACCTCCAGCGGAGGGTCGACGCTGGGCGTGCCCAACCGGGCCCGCACCTGCTCGGCGACCATCGTCGCCCACTTCACGGCTTGCGAATCTGCCACGTCATGGGCCGGCTCGCAGACGTACATGACGTCGGCGTCCGACCCGTAACTCAGTTCCGAGCCGCCCAACCGTCCCATGCCGATCACCGCGAGAGCCGCCGGTGCGCGGCCGTCGGCGGGCAGGTTGGCCCGGATCACCGCCTCCAGCGCGGCCTGCAACACCGCGACCCACACCGAGGTCAGCGCGCGGCAGACTTCGGTGACCTCCAGCATGCCCAGCAGATCGGCCGACCCGATCCGGGCCAATTCGCGGCGGCGCAGCGTCCGGGCGGCCGCGATAGCCCGCTCCGCATCGGTGTGCCGGCCCGCCGAGGCGACCAATGCGCGGGCCACCGCCGCGGGTTCGGTCTCCAGCAGCTTGGGGCCCGACGGCCCGTCGGAGTACTGCTGGATCACTTCGGGTGCCCGCATCAACAGATCGGGCACGAACGCCGAGGTGCCGAGCACGTGCATCAACCGTTTGGCCACGGCGGGTTTGTCGCGCAGCGTCGACAGGTACCAGGTCTGGCCGGCCAGAGTTTCGCTGAGGCGGCGGTAGGCCAACAGGCCGCGGTCGGGGTCGGGCGCATATGACAGCCAGTCCAGCAGCCGGGGCAGCAACACCGATTGCACTCGTCCGCGCCGTCCGCTCTGATTGACGAGCGCCGAGATGTGCTTGAGCGCGGTCTGCGGGCCCTCGTAGCCCAGCGCGGCGAGTTGGCGCTCGGCAGCCTCCGACGTCATTCCGTGGCCGAGCTCCAGCCCGGTCGGCGTAATCGATTCCAGCAGTGGTTGATAGAAGAGTTTGTCGTGCAGCCGTGACACCCGGTGGTTCTGGTTCTTCAGCTCTTCGCGCAACACCCCCGCGGCGTCGTGCCGACCGTCTGGCCGGATGTGCGCCGCCCGGGCCAACCAGCGCACCGCTTCTTCGTCGTCGACTTCGGGCAGCATGTGGGTGCGCTTGAGCCGTTGCAGCTGCAGGCGGTGTTCGAGCAGCCGCAGAAACTCGTATGAGGCGGTCAAGTTCGCTGCGTCCTCGCGCCCGATGTATCCACCGGCGCTCAACGCCGCCAGCGCGTCCACCGTCGACGCCACGTGCAGCGACTCGTCGCTGCGGCCGTGCACCAGCTGCAGCAGTTGCACGGCGAATTCCACGTCGCGCAGCCCGCCGGTGCCCAGCTTCAGTTCGCGGCCGCGCACATCGGCTGGCACCAGCTCCTCCACCCGGCGTCGCATGGCTTGCACTTCGGATACGAAGTCCTCCCGCTCGCAGGCGGTCCACACCATCGGCATGAGCGCGGCCAGATAACTCTCGCCCAGTTCCCGGTCACCGACCGCGGCGCGGGCTTTCAGTAACGCTTGGAATTCCCAGGTTTTGGCCCACCGCTGGTAGTAGGCGACGTGCGAATCCAGCGTCCGGACCAACTCGCCGTTGCGGCCCTCTGGGCGCAGGCCGGCGTCCACCTCGAAGAAGGCCGCGGAGGCCACCCGCATCATTTCGCTGGCCACCCGCGCGCTCAGTGAGTCGGCGCGCTCGGCGACGAAGATGACGTCGACGTCGCTCACGTAATTGAGTTCGCGCGCACCGCATTTGCCCATCGCCATCACAGCCAGGCGCGGCGGTGTGCGCCCCGAGCACAACGTGTCTTCGGCGACCCGCAGTGCGGCCGCCAGCGCGGCATCGGCGGTGTCGGCGAGTTGGGCGCCGACCACGGTGAACGGCAGCACCGGTTCGTCTTCGACGGTCGCGGCCAGGTCGAGCGCGGCCAGCACCAACAGATGGTCGCGGTACAGCGCCTGCAGCCGGCGCAACAAGGCGCCCGACGATTCGCCGGCGGCCTCCTCGATGCACTCGGTGAACGACCGGTGCAGCTGGTCCAGCGTCGGAAGTTTCACGTTGCCGCGCAACAACTTCCACGATTGCGGATGGGCGATCAGGTGGTCCCCCAACGCCAGGGACGAGCCCAGCACCGCGAACAACCGTCCGCGCAGATTGCGCTCGGCGAGCAGCGCCATGTTCAACTGGTTCCAGCCGGTATCCAAACTCTCCGAGAGTCGAATCAAGGCTCGCAGCGCCGCATCGGCGTCCGGGGCGCGCGACAGTGACCACAGCAGATCGACGTGGGCCTGATCGTCTTGCTGGTCCCAACCCAACTGCGCCAGCCGGGCGCCGGCGGCAGGGTCGACCAATCCGAGCCGCCCAACGCTGGGCAACCTGGGTCGCTGCGTCGCGGGCTTGGTCACGCCCATGACGGTAGCGCAAAGCGGCGGGCACCCCGTCCGCTAGGCACGGTGCGTCGACAGGTGGTTAGAGGGACAAGTAGGTACTCAGCTCGTACGGGGTGACGTGGCTGCGGTAGTTCGCCCACTCCGTGCGCTTGTTGCGCAAGAAGAAGTCAAAGACGTGCTCCCCCAGCGCTTCTGCGACAAGCTCGGAGGCTTCCATGGCACGCAGCGCGGCGTCCAGGCTGGACGGCAACTCGCGGTACCCCATGGTGCGGCGTTCCTCGGGCGTGAGATCCCAGACGTTGTCCTCGGCCTGCGGGCCCAGCACGTAGCCCTTCTCCACCCCGCGCAGGCCGGCGGCCAGCAACACCGCGAACGCCAGGTAGGGGTTGCACGCCGAATCCGGGCTGCGCACCTCGATGCGCCGCGAGGACGTCTTGTGCGGGGTGTACATGGGCACCCGCACCAGCGCCGAGCGGTTGGCCGCTCCCCAGGATGCGGCGGTGGGCGCCTCCCCGCCGTGGACCAGCCGCTTGTAGGAGTTGACCCACTGGTTGGTGACCGCGCTGATCTCAGAGGCGTGCTCCAAGATCCCGGCGATGAAGGACTTGCCGACGTCGGAGAGTTGCAGCGGATCGTCGGTGCTGTGGAAGGCGTTGACGTCGCCTTCGAACAGGCTCATGTGCGTGTGCATCGCCGAGCCGGGGTACTGCCCGAACGGCTTGGGCATGAACGACGCCCGGGCGCCCTGGCCCAGCGCCACTTCCTTGATCAGGTAGCGGAACGTCATCACGTTGTCGGCCATGGACAGCGCGTCGGCGAAGCGCAGGTCAATTTCCTGCTGGCCCGGCGCGCCTTCATGGTGGCTGAACTCCACCGAGATGCCCATGAACTCCAGGGCCTCGATCGCCTCCCGGCGGAAGTTCGACGCGGAGTCGTGGATGGCCTGGTCGAAGTAGCCGGCGTTGTCGATGGGGACGGGCACCGAGCCGTCGTCGGGACCGGCCTTGAGCAAGAAGAACTCGATCTCCGGGTGCACGTAGCAGGAGAACCCGAGTTCGTTGGCCTTGGTCAGTTGCCGACGCAACACGTGGCGCGGGTCGGCCCACGACGGCGAGCCGTCGGGCATGCTGATGTCGCAGAAGATCCGCGCGGAGTGATGGTGGCCGGCCGGGGTGGTCCAGGGCAGCACCTGAAACGTCGACGGATCCGGGTTCGCCACGGTGTCGGATTCGGAGACCCGCGCGAACCCCTCGATCGAGGACCCGTCGAAGCCGATGCCCTCTTCGAAGGCGCCTTCGAGTTCCGCCGGGGCGATCGCGACCGACTTGAGGAACCCAAGCACGTCCGTGAACCAGAGCCGGACGAACCGGATGTCGCGTTCCTCCAGGGTGCGGAGGACGAATTCCTTCTGTCGATCCATATCCCGAACAGTAGGCACTGTGTGTTAACTCCGTGTTACCGATGCCCGTTCAGGCGCGTTGCGGCGTGTCTGCCGACTCACTGCTGGCAGCGCAGGTTGGCCGGCGGCGGCGTGAGGTCGACGAAGTAACGCACCACTGCGGTGTCCACACACTGGTTGCCGTCGAACACCGCGGTGTGTTGGGTGCCGTCGAAGGTGATCAACGCGGCGCCCAGCTGGCGGGCCAGGTCGACGCCGGCCTGGTACGGGGTGGCCGGGTCGTGGGTGGTGGAAACGACGACGACTTTGCCGGGCCCGGCCGCAGGTGCCGGGTGCGGTGTGGACGTGGCCGGCTCGGGCCACATCCCGCAGATGTCGCGCGGGGCGGACCCGGTGAACTGCCCATAGCTGATGAACGGCGCCACCTGCCGGATCCGCTGGTCGGCGGCGACCCAGGAGGCCGGGTCCGTGGGGGTCGGCGCGTCAACGCAGCGGATCGCGTTGAAGGCGTCCTGGCCGTTGTCGTAATGCCCTTGGCGGTCGCGGCCGTTGTAGTCGTCGGCCAGCGCCAGCAGGTCGCCGGCATCCGTGCCGCGTTGCAGCCCGAGCAGGCCGCTGGTCAGGTACTTCCAGTGCTGCGGGGTGTAGAGGGCGTTGATGGTGCCGGTGGTGGCGTCGGCGTAGCTCAGGCCGCGCGGGTCCGACGTCTTGCCCGGGTTGGCGACCAGCGGGTCGACCAGCGCGTGGTAGCGGCTGACGAACTGGGTCGGGTCGGTGCCCAGCGGGCAGGCGGTCGAGCGGGCGCAGTCCGCGGCGTAATCGTTGAATGCGGTTTGGAAACCGGCCATTTGGTTGACGGTCTGTTCGATGGGCCCGATGGTCGGGTCGATGGCGCCGTCGAGCACCATGGCCCGCACGTGGGCTCCGAACCGCTCGACGTAGGCGGTGCCGAGTTCGGTGCCGTAGCTGTAGCCGAGGTAGTTGAGCTGCTCGTCGCCGAGCGCCTGCCGGACCATGTCCATGTCGCGTGCGGCCGAGGCCGTCCCCACGTTGGCCAGGAATGCCGGTCCCATGCGGTCCACGCAGTGCTGGGCCAGGTCGTGATAGACCTGCTCGATGTGGGCGACGCCGGCCGGGCTGTAGTCGACCATCGGGTCACGGCGGTAGGCGTCGAATTCGGCGTCGGTGCGGCACCGCAACTGCGGGGTCGAGTGGCCCACGCCGCGCGGGTCGAAGCCCACCAGGTCGAAGTGACGCGCGATGTCGGTGTTCTTCAGTTCCGGTGCCATCCCGGCGACCATGTTCACCGCAGACGCGCCGGGGCCGCCGGGATTGACCAGCAGCGAGCCGATGCGTTGGCCGGTGGCCGGGACGCGGATCACCGCTAACTTCGCTTGCGGCCCACCGGGTTTGTCATAGTCGACGGGCACCGACACCGTGGTGCAGCGCGCCGTGGGGATGTCGGTGGTGTCGGACACGAACGCGCCGCAGGATTCCCAACTCTGTTGCCCAACGGCGACGGGCGTTGCCGGACTCTGGGTCTGACCGGTGTCGGGTTCGGGAGTGGCGCCTGCCAACGGTGATGCGGCGATCGACTGCCCGCCGACTACCAACCCGAATGACAGCAGCACCGAGCTCAACGATGTCAGGCGCGGCATGGCGGACATCGTCTCACTTCCACCGGCCCGCGCAGGACGCGGATGGGTAACGCCTTGGTCTCTTATCTATCGCCGGCACAGCCGATCTGGCGTGGCTAACACTTGGCGCCACTAGGTGGTGTGGTACCGCCGATCAGATATGCGGTGACGTAATCGTCGATGCAGCTATCACCCTGGAAGACAACCGTGTGTTGGGTTCCGTCGAAGGTGAGCAGTGATCCGCGCAGTTGGTTGGCCAGGTCGACGCCGGCTTTGTACGGTGTCGCGGGATCATGGGTCGTCGAGACCACCACGGTGGGCACCAGGCCGGGGGCCGAGACGGCGTGCGGCTTGCTGGTCGGCGGTACCGGCCAAAACGCGCATGTTCCCAGCGGCGCGTCGCCGGTGAACTGCCCGTAGCTCATGAACGGCGCGACTTCGCGGGAGCGCCGGTCTTCGTCGACGACTTTGGCACGGTCGGTGATCGGTGGCTGGTCGACGCAGTTGATCGCCACCCGCGCGTCGGTGGCATTGGTGTAGTGCCCCTTGGAGTCTCGCCGCATGTACATGTCGGCCAGCGCGAGCATGGTGTCGCCGCGATGGTCGGTCAGTTCGCGTAAGCCGTCGGTCAGGTGGTGCCACAGATTGGGCGAATACAGCGCCATAATGGTGCCCACGATCGCGTCGCTATAGCTCAGGCCTCGCGGGTCCTTGGTCTTGGCGGGTCGGCTGACTTGCAGGTTGTTCGGGTCGACCAGCGGGTCCAGCAGGCTGTGGTACACCTCGACGGCTTTGGCCGGGTCGGTGCCCAGCGGGCAGCTTTGGTCCTTGGCGCAGTCGGTGGCGTAGTCGTTGAACGCGTCCTGGAAACCCTTGGCCTGGCGCAGATCTGCCTCGATGGGGTCGGCGTTGGGGTCGACGGCACCGTCGAGGATCATCGCTCGCACGCGCTGCGGGAAGGCCTCGGCGTAGGCCGAGCCGATGCGGGTGCCGTAGGAGTAGCCCAGGTAAGTCAGCTTGTCGTCGCCGAGTGCGGCACGGATGGCGTCGAGATCTTTGGCGACGTTCACTGTTCCGACATTGGCCAGGAAGTTCTTGCCCATCTTGTCGATGCACCGGCCGACGAACTGCTTGGTCTCGTCCTCCATGTGCGCCACGCCCGCCGGGCTGTAGTCGACCTGTGGTTCGGTGCGCAGCCGGTCGTTGTCGGCGTCGGAGTTGCACCAGATCGCCGGCCGCGAGGACCCGACTCCGCGGGGGTCGAATCCGACCAGGTCGAAACGTTCGTGGATGCGTTTGGGCAACGTCTGGAACACACCGAGTGCCGCCTCGATACCGGATTCACCCGGGCCGCCGGGATTGATGACCAGCGAACCGAGCTTGTCGCCGGTCGCGGGGAACCGGATCATCGCCATTACCGCGACCTGATTGGGGTCGGGGTGGTCGTAGTCGACGGGGACGGCGAGCTTGCCGCACATCGCGCCGCCGGGCAGCTTCAACTGCGCGCTCGCGGTGCGACACGGCGTCCACTCCACCGCCTGCCCCAGCCGCGGCTCTGCCATCCGGGCGCGGCCGCCGACCACGCGGATGCAGCCGGTGAGCACCAGGGCCACGGTGGCGATCGCGGTCCAGATCAGCAGCAAGCGCGCGATCTTGTCGCGGCGAGACGAGAACATGGCACCCTATGCTGCCAGAGATCACCCAAGACGCTGGTCAGCGGGCTATCCGGGTCGTTACCGGGCCGCCGCCAGCAGTTCTTCCATCGCGACGGGGAACTCGTCAGCCATCTCCCACAGGTCCGGCAGCAGGTCGGGGCAGGAGATCAGCCCGACGTTGAGGCGGCCGGTCAACGACATCACGGTGATGTTCAACCCCGAGCCATGGAAGATCGGGCCCAGCGGGTACATCGCCTTGACCTCGCAGCCCAGCAAGTACAGCGGGATCTGCGGGCCGGGCACGTTGGAGACCACCAGATTGTGCACCGGCAGGCTTTCGGTCAGCCGGGTGCTGGCGTAGACCCGCATCGCCACCCCGAACACTGCCGGTGCGGCGAACTGGGTCCAGTCCTGCAGCAGCGTCGCACCGATGGCCGAACTGTGTTCCTTCGCAACCGAATTCGCGTCGGCGATCGCTTTCAGCCGCTGCACCGGGTCGGCGATGTGCGATTGCAGGCTGGCGAACATCGCCGAGACCTGGTTGCGGCCAGGGCGATCCGACTTGCCGTGCACCGACACCGGCACCGACGCCACCAGCGACGTCTCCGGCAGCGCATCGCGCTCGGCGAGGTATTGCCGCAGCACCCCGGAGACCAGTGCCATCACCACATCGTTGACCTTGACGTTGAACCGGTCCTTGCCCGTCTTGACGTCTTGCAGGTCCAAGTCGGCGTAGGCGATGTTGCGGCGGCCGGTGACGCTGGCGTTGAACACGGTGCGGGGCGCGGAGAACGGCCGCGCCATGGCCTGACCGTCGCGGGCCCGCAGCACCGTCTCGACCACCGAGGACACCGTCTGCGGCACCACATTGGCCAGTTGCAGCGGCCGGGTGGCGAATCGGAGCAGACCGCCCGCGGCGATCTGCCAGCCGCTGGCGTCGCCCACACCGGCCACCGGTTCGGGCGCGGGCGCGTCGGCTTCGGTGGTGCACAGCTTGGACATCAGGTTGGCGCCGGTCACGCCGTCGACGCCGGCGTGATGAACCTTGGTCATCACCGCCAGACACTTCTTGTGTCGGTCGGCGCCCGCGACGCCTTCGATCACCCACATCTCCCACAGCGGTCGGCTGCGGTCCAACGGCAGCGAGGCCAGGTGCCCGCAAATCTCGGCCAGTTCGGTGCGTCCGCCCGGCGGCGGCAATCCGATGCGGTGCAGATGGCGGTCGATCTCGAAGTTGGCGTCGTCCACCCACACCGGGTGATCGAGGTTCAGCGGGCTGTTGGCAAGCTTTTCCCGGAACTCCGGCATGGCTTTGATGCGCAGTGACAACGCGTCGCGCAGCCGGTCAAAGCTGTACCCGCCGGGCATCGTGGTCGGGTCCAGACCCATGATCGAGCAAACGTGCATGGGCTGGGAGGGCGTCTCCAGGTAGAGAAAGCTGGCGTCGAGTCCGCTGAGCCGCTGCATCCGACGATGCTATGCCGCCAGGGGGACGAGCACATCGGCGGCGCGATCTGGCAGAATGGCAGGGTCAGACGAACCCGGGGACCCGCCGAGGGAAACAGACCTTCGCAGGCCACGAGGATCGACCCGACCACCCACTAGGACAATGATGTCTGAACAAAACCCCTATGGGGTCAATTCCGTTGCCGCCGGCGCGCCACGCGTCAAGACCCGCACTCACCACCTGCAGAAGTGGAAGGCCGAAGGCCACAAGTGGGCCATGCTGACCGCCTACGACTACTCCACCGCCCGGGTGTTCGACGAAGCCGGCATCCCGGTGCTGCTGGTCGGCGACTCAGCGGCCAACGTCGTCTACGGCTACGACACCACGGTGCCAATCTCGATCGACGAGCTCATTCCGCTGGTTCGGGGCGTCGTGCGCGGCGCTCCGCACGCCCTGGTCGTCGCCGACCTGCCGTTCGGCAGTTACGAGGGCGGCCCGGCCGCGGCCTTGGCCGCCGCCACCCGGTTCATGAAGGAAGGTGGGGCGCACGCCGTCAAGCTCGAAGGTGGTGAGCGGGTCGCCGAACAGATCGCCCATTTGACGTCTGCGGGCATCCCGGTGATGGCGCACATCGGCTTCACCCCGCAAAGCGTCAACACCCTGGGCGGCTTCCGCGTGCAAGGCCGCGGCGATGCCGCCGAGCAGACCACCGCCGACGCCATCGCGGTCGCCGAAGCCGGGGCGTTCGCCGTGGTGATGGAGATGGTGCCCGCCGAACTGGCCACCCAGATCACCGGCAAGCTCACCATCCCGACGGTGGGAATCGGCGCCGGGCCCAATTGCGACGGGCAGGTGCTGGTATGGCAGGACATGGCGGGGCTGAGCAGCGGTAAGGCGGCCCGGTTCGTCAAGCGCTTCGCCGACATCGGCGGCGAACTGCGCCGCGCCGCAACGCAATACGCCGAAGAGGTGGCCGGCGGAGTGTTCCCCGCCGACGAACACTGCTTCTGACCGTTCCGGTCAGCGCGTAACCCTGGTATGGCACTCTATTGGGGCCCTTTCCCGATCCCCGACCGCGGTGACGCGCTCTCACGGAGGCGAAATGCCAGGAAAAGCGCCGAAGGCGGCGCGCCATCTCGAGGTTGAGCGCAAGTTCGATGTCGGTGAAACGGCGGTGTCGCCGTCGTTCGAGGGCATTGCCGCCGTGGCTCGTGTCGAGAAGTCGACGGCGCAGGCGTTGGACGCGGTGTACTTCGACACCCCGGATCAGGATCTGGCGCGCCACCGGATCACGCTGCGTCGCCGCACCGGCGGTCACGACGCCGGGTGGCACCTGAAGTTGCCGGACGGGCCCGATTCGCGCACCGAGATCCACGCGCCGCTCGGTGAGGCCGACAACGCCGACGTGCCCGGCGAGTTGCGCGACGTCGTGGCGGCCATCGTTCGCGACCGCCCGCTGGAACCGGTCGCCCGCATCACCACCCAACGGGAAAGCCAGGTGCTCTACAGCGCTGACGGCGCCGCATTGGCGGAATTCTCGAACGACCACGTCACTGCCTGGTCGGCCGGGCGGCCCGACGACTCGGACTCCGAGCCCGCCGAACAGCAGTGGCGGGAGTGGGAGATCGAGCTCGCCGAGGATGAAGGCTCGAACGGCGCCGCCGGACGCGAGCTGCTGGACCGGCTGAGCAATCGGCTGCTCGATGCCGGCGCCGCTCCAGCCGGCCACGGCTCGAAGTTGGTTCGAGCGCTGGGCCCGATAGCACCTGACCGCACTCCCCCGCCAGCCGATCCGGTACACCGTGCGGTCGCCGAGAACATCGAGGAACTGCTCGTTTGGGATCGAGCGGTCCGCGCCGACGCCGACGATGCCGTCCACCAGATGCGGGTGGTCACCCGCAAGATCCGCAGCTTGCTCAAAGACACCCAGGAATCATTCGGGTCGGACTGCGAGTGGGTGCTCGATGAGCTACGTGAGCTGGCGGGTGTATTAGGGGTGGCCCGTGACGCCGAAGTGCTGCGCGACCGCTACCGCGAGGCACTCGACCGGCTCGACCCGGCGCTGGTGCGCGGACCCGTTCGGCAGCGCCTGGTCGACGGCGCGCAGCGGCGCTACGAGGTGGGGTTGCGCCGGTCGTTGATCGCGATGCGCTCCCAGCGCTACTTCCGGCTGCTCGACGCGCTGGAGGCGTTGGTTGCCGAAGCGCCTGCCGCCGCGACGGATCAGAAGCCGCCCGAGAAGACGCCGGTCACCATCGACGCGGCCTACCGGGGCGTTCGCAAGGCCGCCAAAAAGGCCCAGGCCGAACCCGAGGAAGAACACGACGAGGCGCTGCACCGAATCCGCAAGAAAGCAAAGCGGTTACGTTATACGGCGGCGGCCACTGGTGAGAAAGACGTGTCGCAGCAAGCCAAAGCGATCCAGGCGCTGCTCGGCGATCATCAAGACAGCGTTGTCAGCCGCGATCACTTGGCGCAGCAGGCCGACACCGCCTATGCCGCGGGCGAAGACACGTTCACTTACGGCTTGCTGTACCAGCAGGAAAGCGACTTGGCCGACGCCTGCCGTCAACAGCTGGATGCCGCGCTGCGCGCACTCGACAAGGCGGTTGACAAAGCCCGGGATTGAACCGGGTGAGGCGCGAACGAGTTGGCCTGTAAGCCGGATTCTGTTCCCCACCGCCGCGGCTGGAGCCAACGGCAGCACGGCGACGACCATCCATCTGGACACACCGTTGCCGGGTGCCTCAAGCGGCCTACCCGCAGACTCGGGCGAGCAACCCTCGAACGTCTGCGCGGCCGCACCTAGGGCGCGGCCTTCTTGGCCTTGCTTCGGGTGGGGTTTGCCGAGCCATCCCGGTCACCCGGGATGCTGGTGCGCTCTTACCGCACCGTTTCACCCTTACCACCTCGAGGGTGGCGGTCTGTTTTCTGTGGCACTTTCCCGCGAGTCGCCTCGGATTGCTGTTAGCAATCACCCTGCTCTGTGAAGTCCGGACTTTCCTCGACCCGATGCTGATTACCAGCACGAGCCGCGGCCGTCCAGCCAACTCGTCCGCGACGAACACGCTACTCGCTGCACAATGGACCGCAACAGCCCGCACGAGGAAAGGACGCGAATGACCCGGTGGGACAGGCGCGTCGACGCCGGTGATTGGGACGCCATCGCCGCGGAGCTGAACGAATTCGGCGGGGCGTTGCTGCCCCAGCTCGTCACGCCGAGCGAGGCGGCGCGGCTGCGCAAGCTCTACCCCGACGACAGCCTGTTCCGATCGACCGTCGACATGGCGCCGAAGCGTTACGGCTCCGGGCAATACCGGTATTTCCATGCGCCGTATCCCGAGCCGATCGAACCGCTCAAACAGGCGCTCTATCCCCGGTTGCTGCCGATCGCCCGCGACTGGTGGGTCAAGTTGGGTCGAGCGGCGCCATGGCCGGACAGCCTCGACGAATGGCTGGCCGTGTGCCACGCCGCAGGCCAGACCCGGTCCACCGCGCTGATGCTCAAGTACGGGCCCGGAGACTGGAACGCCCTGCACCGAGACCTCTACGGCGACTTGGTTTTTCCGCTTCAGGTGGTGATCAACCTCAGCGACGCCGAGACCGATTACACCGGCGGTGAATTTTTGCTCGTCGAACAGCGACTGCGCGCGCAGTCCCGGGGCACCGCAACGCAATTGCCGCAGGGGCACGGTTACGTCTTCACCACCCGCGAGCGGCCGGTGCCCTCAGCACGGGGCTGGTCGGCGGCACCGGTGCGCCACGGCGTGTCGACGGTGCGGTCCGGCCAACGCTATGCGTTGGGGCTCATCTTCCACGACGCGGCGTGACCAGTCCGGTCACCGTCACCCCAGGTAAGCGGTCTGATTCACCAGCCGCACCGACGACGCCCCGTCGGGATAGAACTCGGCGATGCTCAACGACGCCAGGTCCAGATGCAACCGGTACAGCACCTCGGGGCCGACATCCAAGGCCATGCGCAGCAGCATCTTGATCGGCGTGACGTGGGAAACCACCAGCACCGTCTGACCGTCGTAGGCATCGACGATGCGGTC
This sequence comes from Mycobacterium sp. 1423905.2, assembly GCF_001673155.1. GTDB lineage: Bacteria > Actinomycetota > Actinomycetes > Mycobacteriales > Mycobacteriaceae > Mycobacterium. Next base: position 39,056 of record NZ_LZLE01000353.1, read on the forward strand.
CAACCCTCGGCGCACCCGATCAAGCACGCTTTCAAAGCTCTCGCCGCCCGGCGGTGTCGTGCTGGTGTCACGCAGCCAACGCCGGTGCAGTTGCGGATCTCGTTCGGCGGCTTCGGTGAACGTCAACCCTTCCCAGGCGCCGAAGTCCGTCTCGATCAGGTCGTCGTCGACCGTCACCTCGAGGCCCAACGCTCTTGCCGCCAGGCTGGCGGTGTCGTAGGCACGTCGCAGCGGAGAGGACACCACCGCGGCGATCCCGCCGCGCTCGGCCAGGTAGCGCGCGGCCGAATCCGCTTGTTGCCTGCCGACATCGGTCAAAGCCGGATTGCCACGTCCCGAGTAACGCCGTTGCACCGACAGTTCGGTCTGCCCGTGGCGCAACAGAAGTAAGCGGGTCGGCGTACCGCGCGCACCGGTCCAGCCCGGCGCCTTCGGCGACTCCAGTTCTACGGTCTTGTCGATGACGGTGATCGGCCCGTCCGTCTTCGGCACGTCAACCGTGATTTGCCCCGCGGCGTCCATCGCCTCGTTGGCCAGCCGGTCGGCATAAGAGTTCTCCGCCCGCGGCACCCACGCATAATTGATGCGGGCGAACCTCGAGGCCAATTCGCGGGCTTCGGCGTGCAGCGCGATCAGGTCCGGGTGTTTGACCCTCCACCGCCCCGACATCTGCTCCACCACCAGCTTGGAGTCCATCAGCACCCGCACCTCGCTGGCCCCGACCCGCTCGGCTTCCTCCAAACCCGCGATCAGGCCGCGGTATTCGGCGACGTTGTTCGTCGTCCGGCCGATCGCCTGCTTGGCTTCCGCCAGCACCGTCTGGTGATTCTCGGTCCACACCACCGCGCCGTAACCGGCCGGACCCGGGTTACCTCGCGATCCGCCGTCGGCTTCGACGACCACTCTCACTGGTCAAATCCTCTGACCCGCAACAGTATTGCTCCACACTCGGGGCAGCGCACCACCTCGTCCTCTGCGGCCGACGTGATGCGGGCCAGCTCCCCTCGCCCGATCTCCAAGCGACAGGCACCGCAGCGATGCCCGAGCAGCGGTCCGGCACCGACACCGCCGCCGGCGCGTAGCCGTTCGTAAAGCGCCGACAAATCAGCATTCAGCGAAGCGGCCAGCTCGTTGCGCCGCGCCGACTGTTGAGTTCTGGCCTCCTCGATTTCCACCACCGCGGCATCCAAAGTCCGCTGAGCATCGGCGAGTTCGCTGTGCAGGCCCTCGATTATGGTGACTTCGGCGCTCTGCTGCGCTTGCAGCTCCTCCCGGCGCTCCATGATCTCCAGTAAGGAATCCTCCAAGGTGGCCTGCCGGCGCTGCAGTGTTTCGAGCTCGTGCTGCAGATCCGAAAGCTGCTTGGCGTCAGTGGCTCCGGACGCCAGCAGGGCCCGGTCCCGGTCCTCACGTTTACGCACCGAGTCGATCTCAGCCTCCAAGCGGGATATTTGCCCGTCCAAGTCTTCGACGGCGATCCGTACCGCGGCCAGACGATCGCTGGCCGAGTTGTGTTCGGCCTGAACGCGTTCGAAGTCGGCGCGCTGCGGAAGGTGAGAAGACCGGTGTGCGAGTCGGGACAGCTCCGCATCCAGCTTCGCCACTTCTAGAAGCGAACGCTGTTGTGCGACATCGGCTTTCATCGTTGTTCTCCGCTGTCAGTCATTCCGGAATGGCGAGCCACGTTCCACGGGTCGGTGCGGATGCCGCAGACCTGCACCGGCAGGGCACCCTCGAAACGCGATCGCAGCAGGTCGGCCGCTTGGTCACACCACGGGAACTCACTGGCCCAATGCGCGACGTCGACCAGGGCCACCGGCGAGGCCCGTCGGTGTTCGTCGGCCGGGTGGTGTCGCAGGTCCGAGGTCACGTAAGCCTGCACATCGGCTGCGGCCACCGCGCCCAGCAGCGAATCGCCCGCGCCGCCGCAGACCGCTACCCGCGACACTCGCAGGTCTGGATCACCCGCTGCCCGCACCCCCCAGGACGTCTCGGGCAGGGCGGCGCCCACCCGAGCGACGAAGGCGCGCAACGGTTCCGGCTCAGGCAGCCGGCCGACGCGACCCAACCCGGTATCGGCGGGCGGCGGCACGAGCGCGAAGATGTCGAAGGCCGGCTCCTCGTACGGGTGTGCAGCGCGCATCGCCGCCAACACGGCGGCCCGCGCCCGCGCCGGTGCGATGACTTCGATGCGGTCCTCGGCCACCCGCTCCACGTTGCCGACGCTGCCGATCGCCGGCGCGGCTCCTTCGTGCGGCAGGAATTGTCCGGTGCCGGTCACGCTCCAGCTGCAGTGCGAATAGTCACCGATGTGCCCGGCACCCGCCTCGAACACGGCCGCGCGCACCGCCTCTGCGTTCTCCGCCGGCACATAGATGACCCACTTGTCCATATTCGCCGCACTCGGCGAGGGGTCCAGTACCGCTTCCACGGTCAAGCCCAGGGCGACGGCGAGCGCGTCGGAGACGCCGGGGGCCGCGGAATCGGCGTTGGTGTGCGCGGTGAACAGCGAACGACCGGTTCGGATCAGGCGGTGCAGCAACGCGCCTTTGGCCGTGTCGGCCGCGACCGTGTCGACTCCTCGCAGCAACAGCGGATGATGGGCCAGCAGCAGGCCACCGTCGGGAACCTGGTCGACGACTTCCGGTGTTGCGTCGATCGCGATGGTTACCGAATCCAGCACTTCGGTGGGGTCGCCACAGACCAGCCCGACCGAGTCCCAGGACTCGGCCAGCCGCGGCGGATACGCCTCGTCCAGCACGTCGATCACGTCGGCCAGTCGCACACTCACGCTGCTGCGATCCCCTCCACCAGCTGCGGCCACTCCGCTCGCACCGCGGCCCGCAAATACTGTTCGTCCAAGCCCTCGAACGTGTCGCAGCGACGCACCGCGATTCCCCGGTGGTGCAACGTCTTTCGCACCAGCTCCCCGTCGGGAATGCGGAACAACACGAACGGGGCCCGGCCGTCGACCACGGTGGCGCCGACGGCTGACAGTCCGGCCACCATCTCGGCGCGCACCGCCGTGAGTCGTTCGGCGTCGGTCGCGGCCGCGGCGACGGCGTCGGGTGCGCAGCAGGCCGCGATTGCGGTCAATTGCAGTGTTCCCACCGGCCAGTGCGCGCGTTGACTGGTCAGTCGAGCCAGCACGGCTGGTGAGCCGAGCGCGTATCCGACCCGTAACCCGGCCAGCGACCACGTTTTCGTCAGGCTGCGCAGCACCACTACGTCGGGCAGCGAATCTCTGGCCAACGACTCCGGCTCTCCCGGCACGGCGTCGGCAAACGCTTCGTCGACCACCACGATCCGCCCCGGGCGACGCAACGCGAGCAACTGCTCGCGGGAGTGCAACACCGAGGTCGGGTTGGTCGGGTTGCCCACCACGACCAGATCGGCGTCGTCGGGCACCCGGGCCTGATCGAGGCGGAACGGTGGGTCGAGGACGACGTGGTCCACCGGGATGCCGGCCAGGCCGAGCGCTACCGCCGGTTCGGTGAACGACGGCGCGATGAGCGCCGCGCGGGCCGGACGCAGGTTGCTCAGCAGCGCGAAGCCCTCCGCCGCGCCGGCCAACGCCACCACCTCGTCGCGATCTCGGCCGTGGCGTGCGGCGACCGCGTCATGCGCGGCGGCAATGTCGTCGCTGCTGGGGTAACGACCCAGGTCGGGCAACCGTGAGGCCAGCCGCTGCACCAGCCACGACGGGGGCTGGGCGTGCCGTACGTTGACCGCGAAGTCCAACATGCCGGGCGCGACGTCTTGATCACCGTGATACCGCGCTGCCGCCGGGCGAATCGACGCGCTTCGATCCAGACCGGCCATCAGGAAAACACTAGTGCGCCGCCACGACGGCAGGGCATCGGGAGCTATCAACGACAATGGAAGGCGTGACAGGTCCGACCGCACCGCAAGCTGAGCGCCCCACTGTGCCGGGCGGCGACGACGGCTGCCGGATCCCCCAGCTGGTGATCTTCGATCTCGACGGCACTCTGACCGATTCCGCGGCAGGAATCGTGGCCAGCTTCCGGCACGCGCTCGACCAGATCGGCGCCCGGGTTCCCGACGGTGACCTGGTCGCACACATTGTCGGCCCGCCGATGGACGACACGTTCCGGTCGATGGGACTCGGGGAGCGCGCCGAGGACGCGATCGCGGCGTTCCGCGCCGAGTATGCGGCGCGAGGATGGGCCGTCAACACCGTGTTCGACGGGGTCGCGTCGCTGCTGGCCGACTTGCGCGCCGCCGGTATCCGGCTGGCGGTGGCGACCTCCAAGCTGGAGACCACCGCGCGGCGCATCCTCGCGCACTTCGATTTGGATCAGCACTTCGAGGTGGTGGCCGGCGCCGCGCCGGACGGCTCGCGCAAAAGCAAGGTCGATGTGTTGGCTCACGCGCTCCAACAGCTCGCGCCCCTGCCCGAGTGTGTGCTCATGGTCGGTGACCGCAGCCACGACGTAGAAGGAGCCGCCGCCCACGGCATCGACACCGTGGTGGTCGGCTGGGGCTACGGTCGCGCCGACTTCGCCGACCCCAGTGACCTGACCGGCGTCACGCACGTGGAAACGGTCGAGGAGTTACGGAGGGCGTTGGGTGTCTGAACGCAAACCCCTGCACATCACGTTCGTCTGTACCGGCAACATCTGCCGCTCGCCGATGGCAGAGAAGATGTTCGCCCACCAGATCGAGCAGCGCGGCCTGGCGGGCGCGGTGCGGGTGACCAGCGCGGGCACCGGGAACTGGCATGTCGGTCAGTGCGCCGACGAACGCGCCAACCGGGTGCTGCGCGCACACGGCTACCCCACCGAGCACTGTGCGGCTCAAGTCGACGACGACCACCTCGCGGCCGACTTGGTGATTGCGCTGAGCCGCAACCACGCCCGGCTATTGCGCGAGATGGGCGTCGACGAGGAACGGATCAGGATGCTGCGTTCCTTCGACCCGCGCTCCGGGAGCTATGTCCTTGACGTCGACGACCCGTATTACGGGGACCACGAAGATTTCGAGCAGGTGTTCGCCGTCATCGAGGCCGCCCTGCCCGGCCTGCACGACTGGGTTGACCAGCAACTGGCGGGGAACGGGTCGGGTTGATGCGACGTTCGACGCGGGGGCTGACATTTCTGCTGCGCCCGGGCTGGCTGGCGCTGGCGCTGGTCGTCGTGGCGTTCACCTATCTGTGCTTCATGGTGCTGGCGCCCTGGCAGTTAGGCAAGAACACCAAGACGTCGCGCGAAAACCACCAGATCGAGCAGTCCCTCAAGACCGCGCCGGTACCGCTGACTTCGATTCTGCCGCATCAGGATTCGACCGCTCCCGCGGCGCAGTGGCGGGGTGTGACGGCTACCGGGCATTATCTGCCGGACGTTCAGGTGCTGGCCCGGCTGCGAGTCGTCGAGGGAGAGCAGGCGTTCGAGGTGCTGGCGCCGTTCGTGGTCGACGGCGGACCGACCGTCCTGGTCGACCGCGGCTATGTGCGGCCCCAGCCGGGGTCGCACGTGCCGCCGATTCCGCGGGCGCCGGAGCAACCGGCGACCATCACCGCGCGGCTGCGTGACCCTGAGCCGACCGTACCGGGCAAGGACCCGTTCACCAGAGACGGCTTCCTGCAGGTCTATTCGATCAGCACCGAGCAGGTTTCGGCGTTGACGTCGGTTCCGCTGGCGGGCATGTACTTGCAGTTGGTCGACGATCAGCCCGGCGGGCTGGGTGTGCTCGGTGTCCCGCATCTGGATGCCGGGCCGTTCCTCTCCTATGGCATCCAGTGGATCTCGTTCGGCATTCTGGCGCCGATCGGACTGGGCTATTTCGCCTACTCCGAGATCAAAGCGCGGCGCCGGGAGAAGGCGCAGGCCGAGCCGGTAGACCAGCCGATGACCGTGGAGGAGAAACTGGCCGACCGTTACGGCCGCCGCAGGTAGGCAATCATCGCCGCGCAGAGAACCGCTCCGGCTTGGACCGCCCGGGACAACGCAACCGCGCGGCGCAGGTCAGCGACGGCGGGCTGCCGCCCATCGCCGAGCGTGGGCCGGATTTGTAGCTCGTGGTGGTAGTGGGTGGGCCCGCCGAGGCGCACCCCGAGCGCCCCGGCGAACGCCGCCTCGACCACGCCGGCGTTGGGGCTGGGATGACGCGCCGCGTCCCGACGCCAGGCCCGTATGGCGTCCGCGGATGATCCGCCCACGACGGGCGCGCACACCACCACCAGCATGGCCGTCACCCGGGCTCCGAGGTAATTGGCGACGTCGTCCAATCGTGCTGCGGCCCAACCGAACCGCAGATACCGCGGCGAGCGGTGACCGATCATCGCATCCAGCGTGTTGATCGCCCGGTATCCCAACACCCCGGGTACCCCGCCGGTTGCCGCCCACAGCAGCGGCGCGACCTGCGCGTCGGAGGTGTTCTCGGCGACCGACTCCAGCGCGGCCCGCGTCAGGCCGGCTGCGTCCAGCCGCGCGGGGTCGCGCCCGCACAACGACGGCAACAACCGTCGCGCCTCATCGATGTCGTCACCGTCCAGCCGGTCGGCCATGCGCAAGCCGGTGCGCGCCAACGAGGTTCCGCCCAGGGCGGCCCAGGTGGCGGCCGCGGTCGTCCCGACGCCGGATCCGATGGCCGCCCCGAGAAGGCAGACCCCACCCACCAGCACACCGGTGTGCACGGCACCGGCGACCTTGCTGTCGCGATAGCTGACTCGTTCCAATTGCTCGGCGCCCCGACCGAACACAGCCACCGGATGACCGCGTCGCGGGTCGGCGAAGGCGAGGTCCGCCAGCCAGCCAACCAACACGCCGGCGACCCGAGCTTGCCCCGTCGACGCCAACACCCCGGCAGCGTCTCACATTAGGTGTGCGGAGTTTGTCGCGCGCTCACACCAACCAAACGGTCGCCACCGTGACGGCGATCGTCATCGCCACCGCCAGCACCCACCACAGCGCCGGGAACAGCGCCATCTTGCGCGGCGCGCGTACCGGCTGCGCAGCGCTAGACCCGTCGGACGAATGCGGGCTTGCCGGTCCACTCATGGCTACCCTTGTGCCCGTTTACCGGCCGGCTAACCGTTGGAAGTGTCGCTCTCGTGCCCACTTCAGAAGCGACAAGACGAATTGTCGCTCTGAGGTGGGCAAAAAGTGCACCGTGCCTGCCGGAGGCGGATGTGGCCAGTGTGATTAATGAGCCGGCAGCTCGGTTATCAATCTTCCGACGAAACGCCGCGCGCGGCCCAGGTGAAGCTGCGCATCTGCGGTAGCCGTGCCGACAGCCGATCGGCAACCTGCTGACCTATGCGGTCGGCCGCGGCGACCGTGGTGGAGGAATCGACCCAACCTTCCACTTCCACCCGCAAGGTGCGCCCGGTCCAGCGCGCTCGGGCATGTGCGTGCAGCACGCCCTCGGTCCCAGCGGCGACCGCTTCGGCGGTGTCGACGACGTCCGGGTCCACCCCGTCCAGCAACCGCTGACCGATGTCGCACGTAACCTCCCATCCGACGTGGCAGATGAAACCCGTCACCGCGACGCCCGCCAGTCCGTCGGCCCATTGCCAGCCGACGGCAACTCCGCACAGTCCCAATAGCGCGCCCGCCGAGGACAAGCCGTCCAGCCACGAATGCTTGGCGTCTGCGACCAACGTCGACGACTGGATGCGGCGGCCCACCGTCAGCTTGTAACGGGCAATCAGTTGGTTGCCGACAATACCGACCAGCGCCGCACCGATGCCCCAACCGACTTGATGGGTTGGGCTGTGCCGCACCAATTTTCCGACACTTTCCATTCCCGCGAACAGGGCGCTGGCCCAGATCACCAACGCGACGCCGATGCCGGCGAGGTCTTCAGCGCGTTCCAAGCCATAGGAGAAGCGCTGAGTGGCCACCGCACGCGAGCCGCGGAAGCCACCGAACACAACCGCGCTGGTCGTCACGTCTGAAAGATTGTGCAGCGCATCACCGAGCAAGGCGGCAGAACCAGAGATCAACGCGACGGCGAGTTCGATCAGACCCGTCAGCGCCAAACCCGCAGCGCTGACTCCGACCGCACGATTGGCCCGGCGCCGCTCGTCGTCGTCGTCGATGGAGCTGGTCAGGTGAAAACTGGTGCCCGGGTCGCGAGACCCGCTGAGGACATGCATGGCGTTAGCGTGCCACGTCCGGAGCGCCGGCGAATACCGCGATCCGAAAGGCTCAGCGCACCGTCGCGAAAAACGCCCGCAGGTCCTCGACGAACAGCTCGGGCTGTTCGAAAGCGGCGAAATGCCCGCCGCGCGGCATCGTCGTCCAGTGCGTGATGTTGTACACCGGCTCGCACCAGGATCGCGGGGCGCGTAGCAGTTCTTTCGGGAAGGCCCCGACGCCCGTGGGCAATTCGACGCGGTCGAACTGTCCCCAAACCTTGAAGCTCTCCCAATACAACCGGGCCGAGGACGCGGCGGTGCCGGTCACCCAGTACAACATCACGTTGTCGAGCAATTCGTCTCTGCTGAAGGCGTTTTCGGGATGGCCATCGCAGTCGGACCACGCCCAGAACTTCTCGACGATCCAGGCGAGTTGCCCGACGGGTGAGTCGACCAAGCCATAGCCGAGGGTCTGCGGACGGGTGGACTGCTGCTTGGAATATCCGGTGCCCCACTTGCGGTGGTGGTCCAACGCCACCATCGCCCGTTGCTCTTCCTCGGCGGGGTTCTTCAGCGATTCGGGGGTAGGCCGGCCGATCGGCATGTTGAGGTGAATTGCCGCGCAGTGCCCGCCGTTGCGACCGATCTGGGTGGTGACGGCCGCGCCCCAGTCCCCGCCCTGGGCGCCGTAACGGTCATACCCGAGGCGCAACATGAGCGTCTCCCACGCTTCGGCGATCTTCGGCACGCCCCAGCCGGTGCGGCTGGGCTTGCCGGAGAATCCGTATCCGGGCAGCGACGGACACACCACGTGGAAGGCATCCTCGGCGCGTCCGGACGGCGGATTGGTCAGCGGCTCGATCACCTTGTGGAACTCCACCACCGAACCCGGCCAGCCGTGCGTGATCACCAGCGGGAAGGCGTCCTCGTGCGGGGAGCGCTGATGGACGAAATGGATATCCAGGTCGTCGATCTCGGTGACGAAGTGGTCGAAACGATTCAGCGCCGCCTCGCGGGCGCGCCAGTCGTAGTCGTTGGCCCAGTATTGGGCGAGTTCGCGGGCGTAGGCCAGCGGGATGCCTTGGCTCCAGTCGGCGACACATTCGGCCTCGGGCCAGCGGGTGCGCGCCAATCTCGCGTGGAGGTCGTCGAGCACGTCGTCGGGTACCTCGATGCGAAACGGCCTCATCCCGTTCGTCTTTACTTCGACTCGCGAATCAGCGTGCTGATCTGCTCGAGCAGTTCACGCATGTCGGCGCGCATCGCGTCCACCGCGGCGTACAGATCCGCCTTAGTCGCCGGTTGTTGGTCCGACGACGCCGACCGCACCGGCGGTCGCGCCGCACTCTCGCTTTGGAAGGCCTCGCCCACGTCCACGACCTTGCCATACCGGCACCTGCAAGGAAACCTGATGGCGTCGACCGAGGTTCGGCGACCACGATCGCCGCGCGTTGGTAATAAGCGCACAGTCTCCGCGGAAGCATCGACGCATCAGCGACTATGCGATCGGCTCGCCCGAAACGGCGACAATTATTAGCGCTTTCGCTGATGTTTCGGCGGTGCCTGGGCCGACATGCTGGCTAACATGAGCGAAAGTAGCTGGAGCGGCCTGGACATGAGTGAGCTTCCGACTGGAACGGTCACCTTGTTACTGGCTGACGTCGAAGGTTCGACCCGGTTGTGGGAGGGTCAGCCCGAGGAGATGACCTCGGCGGTCAGTCGCCTCGACCAGGCGCTGTCCAGCGCGGTCGCCGCCCACCACGGCGTGCGACCCGTCGAGCAGGGCGAGGGCGACAGTTTCGTCATCGCGTTTGCCAGCGCGGCCGATGCCGTGACCTGTGCGCTCACCTTGCAGCGGGCAGCGTTGGCGCCGATCAAGCTGCGCATCGGCATCCACACCGGCGACGTGCGATTGCGCGACGAAGGCAACTACATCGGCCCGACCATCAACCGGGCCGCACGGCTGCGCGACCTGGCGCACGGCGGCCAAACGGTGCTGTCCGGCGCCACGGAACCGCTTGTCCTCGACCAACTCCCCCCAGACGTCTCGCTCACCGACCTGGGCACCCACCCGCTGCGTGACCTGCCTCGTCCCGAACGAGTCGTTCAACTCTGCCATCCTGACCTGCACAACGAATTCCCGCCGCTGCGCACACCGAGTCACCTTGCGATCGAGCGGCTTCCGACGCAATTGACCAGCTTCGTGGGGCGTCAAGCAGAAATGGCGAGCATTGCAGAGGCGCTGACCGACAATCGGCTCGTCACATTGACCGGTGCCGGCGGTGCGGGTAAGACCCGGTTGGCCGGGTTGGTCGAGGAGGCCTAGCGCGCGGGAGGCCGTCACGGGTACCACGTCGGGGTCGGTTATGGGTGCCAAGTCGACGTACCACACGCCATCGGCGAAATCGGTGGCTCGGTTGGCCGCGACCTGGACGGCCAACCGGGTCTTACCCGCACCGCCGGCACCGGTCAATGTGACGAGCCGATTGTCGGTCAGCGCCTCTGCAATG